>NZ_BAAGXS010000060.1:0-82485 GCF_054779715.1 Actinophytocola sediminis
GGGCCGAGGTCGACCGGGAGCGCCCGCCGCCGTCGTCGGTCACCTCGGCGCCCAAGACCACGCCGCCCGCGCCGCCGCCGACCGACCAGGCGGCCGCCCAGGCGCTGTTGGTCGAGGCGCTGACCTCGGCGGAGAAGCAGGCGGCCGAGCTGGTCGCCACGCTGCCCGCCCACCGCGCGGGCCTGGTCGGCTCGGTCGCCGCCGCGTGCGCGAGCCTGACCGGCGGTGTTCGCGTCAACCAGCAGACCTCGGCCAAGCCGGCGGCGCGCCTGCCGGCCGGCGCGCTGGCCGCCGCGCAGTCGGCGCTGGGCGCCGAGCACGCCGCGATCTGGGTGTACGGCCTGGTCAGCGCGTTCCTGCCGGAGCAGTTCGGCCGGCCGGTCGACGAGGGAACCACCGCCCACCGCACCCGCCGGGAGGCGACCGAGCAGCTGCTCGCCGAGGCCGGGGAGACGCCCCGGCCGCCGGAGCCCGCCTACGTCGCGCCGCAGCCGGTGACCGACCAGCCATCGGCGCTGGCAGTGCTCATCGTCGCCGAGACCGACACCGCGGTCGCCTGGCGCGCGGTGCTCGAACGCACGACCGACCGCGAGTTGCGGGGGTCCGCGCTGGGAGCGCTGACCGACGCCGCCGTGCGGGCCGCCCAGTGGCGCGTCGCCGCCGGCGAGACCCCGGCCACCCGCGCCTTCCCCGGCCAGCCCGACTAGCTGACCGCCGCGTCCATCTCGACGGCCAGGCGCAGGGCGTCGGCGCACACCTTGTCCAGCTCGTCGGACGAGCCGCCGGCGGCGGCCGACGGGTCGTAGTCGGACTCGACGATGACCACTTCCTTGCCGTTCTGCTCGGAGTCGTAGCCACCGCCCGCGCTCAACGTCTTCAGTCCCTCGACCGGCACCTCACCCTCGCGGACGAGGTCGTTGACGTTGCCGGTGTTGTCGGTGTCGGTGAGTTCGCGCAGCTCCGCGGCCTGGCTCTCCTTGGCCATCTCGACCACCGACACCGAGGTGAGCACCGTCCGGCCGTCGACATCGGCGGTGTAGATCGCCCGCACGAGCCGGGCGCAGTCGGACTCGGCGAGGAACTTCTTGATCTGGCCGTACGCGTGCTCCGGGCAGTCCTTGTCGACGATCGGCTTGTCGATCATCAGGGTGAAGTCGAACTCGCCGGTGGTGGTCGGCGGGGTCGTCGGCCCACCGCCGAGGCCGGTGGTCTCGTCGGCCGGGGACTCGTTGTTCAGGAACCACCACAGGAACCCGGAGACCACCGCGACCGCCACCAGGCCGATGATCCGCAACGTCCAGTCCAGCGCCGGGTTGCCACCACCGGCAGGCGGCCCGTCGTGGAACTGGATGGGCGGCGGCCGGTCCGGCCGCTGCGGCTGGTTCTCGGGCCATGGAGCTTGCCCGGGGCGATAGGGAGCCGACACGGGCGCCACCGTAACCGGACAAACCCAGGGTTAACCAGGGTGAGGTGCTACCCGAGCCGACCACGGGCCGTGCTATCGACGACCAGTTCGACGTCGGCGACGGTGTTGTACATGTGGAAGGACAGCCGGGTACGACCTGCGCGGATGCTGCCGACGACCCCGGCATCGGTCAGTCGTTTCGCCTGGTCGGGGGTCAGTTCGAGGGAGATGATGGCCGAGCCCCTCGGCTGCTCGCCACGCGCGACGAGCACCGCGTCGGCCAGGCCGACACAGTGGTCGCGCACCGCGGCGAGATCGAGGCCGGCGACCCACGGCACGGTCGCCGCCGCGCCGAGTTGGGAGAACCAGGCAGGAGAGAGGTCCAGCCGGCGGGCGTCGCGGGCCAGGCGCAGCGGCAGGCCGTAGATGCCCGTCCACGGGTCGTCGGCGGCGAACCAGTTCGCCGCGTGCGGCACGGTGCGCTCCAGCGCGCTCGGGCTCGCGGCCAGCCAGGCGGCGCCGCGCGGGGCCATCAGCCACTTGTAGCCGGCGCCGACGACCCAGTCCGCCCAGTCCAGGGCGAGCGGCAGCCAGCCGGCGGCCTGGGTGACGTCGAGCAGCACCAACGTGTCGGCGGCCGCGGCGCGCAGCGTGTCCAGGTCGAGCACCGCGCCGTCGGCCGACTGCACCACGCTGACCGCGACCAGGTCGTGCTCGCCGACGTGGTCGAGCAGCTCGGCAGCCGGCACCTCGGTCACCGGCATGCCCTGGGCGGCGAACGGGAAGGTGACGCTGGTGAACTCGCTGGTGACGGTCAGTACCCGGGTGGTCTTCGGCAGGCTGGCCGCGACCAGGCCGATCAGCTGGGACGCGCTGGCCCCGGACGCGACCTGCCCGACCGGCACGCCCACCAGCGCGGCCCAGCCGTCGCGCGCGGTGGCCACGCACTCGTCGTAGTCCGGCGGGCGGGTCAGCGCGCCGCGCCAGCGCCGCACCTCCTCCTCCAGGACGTCGGCGGCGAAGGCGGGCGGGACGCCGACGCTCGCGGTGTTCAGGTAGCCGTCGGGGAGGTCGAACTGTTGTCCGTAAGCAACGCGCACCCCCCTACTAATACCGTGTCCGGCATGCACACCACGGAGATCGAGGTCCGGACCGGCGACCGCGAGGTGGTCCACGACCTCACCGGCGACTGCCGCGCGTTCCTGGCCGAGGCCGGCGCGCGGGACGGGCTGCTCAACGTCTGGGTGCCGCATGCCACGGCCGGCCTCGTGGTCATCGAGACCGGCGCCGGCAGCGACGAGGACCTGCTCCGCCAGCTGCGCGAGCTGTTGCCGGCGGACAACCGCTGGCGCCACCGGCACGGCACCCCGGGACACGGGCGGGATCACGTCCTCCCCGCGGTGATCCCGCCCTACGCCTGCGTCCCGGTGCTCGACGGTGAGCTCGCGCTCGGCACCTGGCAGTCGATCTGTCTGGTCGACACGAACGTCGACAACCCGGTGCGCCGGGTCCGGTTCAGCTTCCTAACCGGTTAGCACCGGCTCGCGGGACTCGACCGGGCGCGGCTGCGGCTCGACCCGCGCCCGTCCCGGCCACAGCATCACGACCAGGCCGACCACGGCCATCCCGCCGAGCACGAGCACCCCGGTGCGCACGTCGGGCGCGTCCGGCGTGCCGAGCAGCAGGCTGCGCAGGCCCTCGGTGGAGAACCGGAACGGCGTCCACGACCACAGCAGCGTGCGGTAGGCCGGGTCGAGCATCTCCGGCACCTGACCGGCCACGGCCGGCGCGATCAGGTACAGCGGGCCGAGGACGGCCGCGGCGCGCAGCCGCAGCAGGCGCAGCAGCGCGCCCTGCACCGAGGCGAACGCGACCGCGGTGAGCGCGACGAAGCCGACGACCTCGGTGCTGATCGGCAGGTCCGCGTCCCACAGCCGCAGGAACCCGAGCACGACCCCGGTGGTCAGCACGCTGGCCGAGGTGAGCAGGGCGGCGCGGGCCAGCGGGCCGACGGCCAGCCGTTCGCGCACGACGAGCAGGCCGAACGCCATCGCCGCGACCAGGCCGCCGATCCACA
This sequence comes from Actinophytocola sediminis, assembly GCF_054779715.1. Lineage (NCBI taxonomy): Bacteria > Bacillati > Actinomycetota > Actinomycetes > Pseudonocardiales > Pseudonocardiaceae > Actinophytocola > Actinophytocola sediminis. Next base: position 3,483 of record NZ_BAAGXS010000060.1, read on the forward strand.
GCAGCGCGCTGGCCGCGAGCGGGCCGGTGCGCGCGGCGGTGCTGGCCGGGTGCACGGTCTCGACCGTCGGCGGCACGACCTGGACACCCTGTTGGCTCAGCGCCCCGGCCAGGCCCTGCGCGGCGCCGGTGAGCATCTGCTGGGCGACCTGGGTGCCCTGCGGGTTGACCGCGCCGCTGACCACGATCGTCGGCGCGACGCCGCGCTGGTCGGCGGCCAGTTCAAGGATGCCGTAGACCTCCTTGTCGGCCAGCAGCTCCCGGGCCCGGTCGGGGTCGGTGACCTGCCAGTCGATCGCGTCGCCGCCGTGCCCGGCGAGTTGTTCGGCCGCGGCGTGCAGCTGTGGTGGCGCCGAGTCCGCGGTGGACACCGCGACCGGCACCCGATCGGGCGCGACGGTGGCCTGCGCGCCGAAGGTCAGGAAGCCGAGCACCGTGGCGACCACGGCGCCGACCAGGCCGAGCAGGACGGCGACGAGAACGGGTCGGCGGACGTTCATCGGTTCTCCCCCTCCATCTAGTTCATCGTTCGTTGAATTCAGCGCCCAACGTACGCCCGGCCAGCCAATGAAGTCAACCGGTGTTGAAATATGGGACGGTCGGCGGCTCGTGCCACGATGTCGGGGTGGACAACCTCGTGCTCTGGGACATCGATCTGACGCTCGTCGACTACAGCGGCCTCGGCCGCGAGTGGTACGCGCAGGCGCTGGTCAACGCGGTCGGCAAGGAGCTGAGTCACCTGCCGTTCTTTCCCGGCCGCACCGAGCGCTCGCTCGTGCGCGAGATCCTCACCGCCCACGACGAGCCGGACGACGACGAGCGCATCGAGCGCCTCTACGCCGAGCTGGAGGCGGTCGCGCTGGCCTCGCGGGAGTCGTTACCGAACCTGGGCAGGGCGCTGGCCGGCGCGCCGGAGATCCTCGCCGCCATGGCCGCCCGCGGCGACGTGGTCCAGTCGCTGGTCACGGGCAACCTGCCGTCGCTGGCGTCGTGGAAGCTGGCGGCCTTCGACCTGCACCACCACCTCGACCTGGAGATCGGCGGCTACGGCTCGCTGTCCGAACACCGCCACCACCTGGTGGCGGCGGCGATCGCGCAGGCCGGCGCGAAGCACGGGCGCACGTTCTCCCCGGCGTCGGTGGTGGTCGTCGGCGACACGCCGGCCGACGTGGCGGCCGGCCGCCACCACGGCACGGTCACCGTCGGCGTGGCCACCGGCCGGTTCACCGTGGACGAGCTGGCGGCCTCGGGCGCCGACGTGGTCCTCCCCGACCTCGCCGACACCCCCGCCGTCCTGGCCGCCCTGCTCCCGCAGGCCTAACCCGATGCCCTGAATGAGGCATTGGCGACGCTCAACGTCCCGAATGGGGCATTCAGGGCCCTTCACCCAACCCGACCACAACGGCGCAGGCTAGGCCCGCACGAGGGCGGTCAGGTGGGCGACGGCCTCGTCCACCGCCACCTCGACCCGCTCGCCGGTGGCGCGGTCCTTGACCTCGATCACGCCCTTGGCCAGCCCTCGGCCGACCACGACGATCGTCGGCACGCCGACCAGTTCGGCGTCGGCGAACTTCACCCCGGGGGTGGCGGTGCGGTCGTCCAGGATCACCGACAGGCCGGCGGCGTCGAGCTGCTCGGCGAGCCGCTCCGCGCCCTCGCGGATCGAGTCGTCCTTGCCGGCGATCACCATGTGCAGGTCGGCCGGCGCGACCGCGCGGGGCCAGATCAGGCCGTGCTCGTCGTGGGACTGCTCGGCGATCACCCCGACCAGCCGGGAGACCCCGATGCCGTAGGAGCCCATGGTGATCCGGATCGGCTTGCCGTCCACCCCGAGGGCGTCCAGGCCGAACGCGTCGGCGAACTTGCGGCCGAGCTGGAAGATGTGGCCGATCTCGATGCCCCTGGCGGCCACCAGCGTGCCGTGCCCGTCCGGCGACGGGTCGCCCGCGCGCACGTCGGCCACGTCGATCGTGCCGTCGGGGGTGAAGTCGCGCCCGCACACCAGGTCCACCACGTGGTGGTCGACCTTGTCCGCGCCGGTGACCCACGCCGTCCCGGTGACCACACGCGGGTCGACCAGGTAGCGGACCCCGTTGTCCTGCAACGACTTCGGCCCGATGTAGCCCTTCACCAGGAACGAGTTGGCGGTGAAGTCGGCCTCGTCGAGCAGCGCGAACTCCGACGGGTACAGCGCGGCCTCGAGGCGCTTGGTGTCGACCTCGCGGTCCCCGGGCACCGCGACCGCCAGCAGCTCCCAGTCCTTCGCGCCGGCCGCGCGCACCTTCACCAGCACGTTCTTCAGCGTGTCGGCGGCGGTGAACGTCCGGCCGAGGCCGGCGCCGTTGAGGAAGTTCACCAGCGTCTCGATCGTGGGCGTGTCCGGCGTGTGGTGCACCTGCGAGTCCGGCTTGTCCTCGACCGGCGACGCCGGCGGCGCGGGCGTGACCACCGCCTCGACGTTGGCCGCGTAGTCGGACTCGGTGCTGCGCACGAACGTGTCCTCGCCGGTCGGCGTGTCGGCGAGGAACTCCTCGGACGCCGAGCCGCCCATCGCCCCGGACATCGCGAAGACGATCACGTAGGACAGCCCGAGCCGGTCGAAGATCCTGATGTAGGTGTCGCGGTGGCGCTGGTAGGACTCGGCGAGGCCATCGTCGGTGAGGTCGAAGGAGTAGGAGTCCTTCATCAGGAACTCGCGGCCGCGCAGGATGCCCGCGCGGGGCCGCGCCTCGTCCCGGTACTTGGTCTGCACCTGGTACAGCACGACCGGGAAGTCCTTGTAGGAGCTGTACTCCCCCTTCACCGTGAGCGTGAACAGCTCCTCGTGCGTCGGGCCGAGCAGGAAGTCGCCGCCCTTGCGGTCCTTGACCCGGAAGAGGCTGTCGCCGTACTCGGTCCAGCGGTTGGAGATCTCGTAGGGCTCGCGGGGCAGCAGCGCGGGGAACTGGATCTCCTGCGCGCCCATCCCCTCCATCTCCTCGCGCACGATCCGCTCGATGTTGCGCAGCACCCGAAGGCCGAGCGGCAACCAGGAGTAACCGCCAGGAGCCACTCGGCGGACGTACCCGGCGCGCACCAACAGCTTGTGGCTCGGCACCTCGGCGTCCGCCGGATCGTCACGCAGTGTGCGCAGGAACAGCGACGACATCCTGGTGATCACGGCAGTACTCCTTGTCGGGGAAGCTGCCGGAAGCGTAGTGAACCGGACCCGCGCCGCTCCAACCGGTTACGCCGGGCGCTCGCCGAGTGCCGGACGGATCAGCCGCTCCTCGGTGACGATCGCGGACACCAGCTCGGCGGGCGTCACGTCGAAGGCCAGGTTCAGCGCCTGGGTGCCGGTCGGCGCGGTCCGGGTGCCGCCGAAGGACAGCAGCTCGGCCCCGTCCCGGACCTCGATCTCCACCTTGTCCCCCGACTCGATGGACGCGTCGATCGTCGACTCCGGCGCGGCGACCAGGAACGGCACCCCGGCCCGCGCGGCGGCCATGGCCAGCGGGTAGGTGCCGATCTTGTTCACCACGTCGCCGTTGGCCACGATCCGGTCGGCCCCGACGACCACCGCGTCGGCAAGTCCCCTGGCCAGCACGGTCGGGCCGGCGGCGTCGGCCACCACGGTGTGCGGGACGCCGAGATGAGCCAGCTCCCAGGCGGTCAGCCGCACGCCCTGCAGCAGCGGCCGGGTCTCGTCGACGTACACGTGGCGCAACCGCCCACGGTCGTGCAGCGACCGCACCACGCCAAGCGCGGTCCCCCACTCCACACACGCCAGGCCGCCGGCGTTGCAGTGGGTCTGCAGCGCGATCGGCCCGTCGACCAGCCCGGCGAGCCAGTCCGCGCCGCGCAGGCCGAGCGCGCGGTTGCTGTCCAGACACTCCTCGAGCACCACGATCGCCTCGGCGAGCACGGCCGCCGGCCCGTCGCCGAGCCGGGTGAGGGCGCGGTCGACGCCCCAGGCGAGGTTCACCGCGGTCGGCCTGGCGGCGCGCAGCGCGGCGAGGTCGTGGTCGCGGCGGGCGGGGTCGGCCCGGACGGCGAGCGCGGCCCCGAGCGCGCCGGCCGCGCCCAGTGTCGGCGCGCCGCGGATGGCGAGCCGCTGGATGGCGATGACCAGCTCCTCGACCGAGTCGATGTCGATCTCCACCAGGCCGCCGGGCAGCCTGGTCTGGTCGATCGCGACGATGTGGTCGTCACGCCAGTCGATGGAGCGCATGTGTCCATTCTGTCGGACCTCGGTCCTAACGTCTTATCCATGAACCTCAAGTTGGGTGGCGTCACCATCGACTGCGCCGAGCCGCGCACGCTCGCCGAGTTCTGGCTCAAGGCGCTCGACCTGCACATCGCCTTCGACGCCGACGGCGAGTACGTCCAGCTGTCCTCGGCCGCCGAGCCTGCCCGGCCGGCCATCGCCCTGCAACGGGTGCCGGAGGCGAAGGCGGGCAAGAACCGGGTGCACGTCGATCTCGCGACCACCGACCGCGAGGGCGAGGTCGAGCGGCTGGTCGCGCTGGGTGCCGTCCGCGGCGCGGACCACTCGGTACCCGGTCTGGAGTGGACCGTATTGGCCGACCCGGAGGGCAACGAGTTCTGCGTCGGCGCGTACCACTGAGGACTGCCGGGAAAATCAGTTGCGGCGCGGCGCCGGGTCCGGCAGCCTGAGTCGCGTCAGACCCGCGCGCCGGTGGTTCGCCGGCGGACTTTCAGGGAGGTGCTCCTGTGATGAAGACAGTCGCCTGGACGGGGTACGCCCGCGTCCGCCCGCCCCGCTGAGAGTCGCCTGGTCCTCGTTCGCCATGCGCCGGTGGGGCGCTCAACTCGCATTTCTGAGGAGAACCCACCAGTGCGTAGGCACGATATCGACGACTATCTCGATGATGACAGCCCTTACGACCAGCGAACCCGCCCGCGCAAACCGAAGCGGTCGGAGGTCGCCAGGTCCCATGAGCCGCAGGACGTGTTCGACCCACAGTCGAGCCGCGCCGGCCGGCTAACCGAACAGGAACGCGCCCGACTCGCCGCCGTGCGGGAGAGCGCGCTCGCCGCACCGCCGCTGCCACCGGGGACCAACCGCTGGACCACCTGGGGCGACGGCGAACAGGGACCGCTCCCCAGGCCCGACTGGGTCGTGACCGAACTGGCCGCGGCCGACACCGAGCTGGGGGTGCTCAAGACCGGCAAGGAGGCGGATGTCCATCTGATCCGGCGGGCGGTGCCCGACACCGGCCGCGAGGCTGTCATGGCCGCCAAGCGCTACCGCAGCAACGAGCACCGGCTGTTCCACCGGGACGCCGGCTACCTCGAAGGGCGGCGGATGCGGCGCAGCCGGGAGATGCGGGCGATGACCAACCGCACCGCGTTCGGCAGGAACCTGATCGCCGAGCAGTGGGCGGTCGCGGAGTTCGCGGCGCTGTCGCGGCTGTGGTCGATCGGCGCGCCGGTGCCGTATCCGGTGCAGCGCAGCGGAACCGAGCTGCTGATGGAGTTCTTCGGCGACGAGGACGGCACCGCGGCGCCCCGGCTGGCCGAGACCCGGCCCGAGCCCGACGAGCTGATCGAGCTGTGGCACCAGTTGGTGGCGGCGCTGGAACTGCTCGCGGGTGAGGGGATGACCCACGGTGACCTGTCGGCGTACAACCTGCTCGTGCACCACGAGCAGGTGATGCTGATCGACCTGCCCCAGATCGTCGACGTGGTCGCCAACCCGCGCGGAACCGAGTTCCTGGCCCGTGACGTGGCGAATGTCATGGGCTGGTTCCGGTCGCGGGGTCTGCCCGACGATCTGGCCGACGCCGCGCAGGTGACGGCCCGCCTGCTCTGGGCGGCCGGCCTCGACTGAGGTACCGACCGGGGGTCGGGGAAGGGGTTGGTCACGGACCGCCGCGATGGGATCGAGACGGGATCAGGTAGCCTTGATCGTGCATCGCGAGCGGTCCGTGCCGCTCCCCGCCCGGCGACGAAGTCGGCTGGCCAGCGATGACCAAGTTTCCATTCACGGCGCCACCTGGGCGCCGGGCTCGTCCGCGCGAGATTGTTGCCTTTCCTAGGGGCCTCCCGAGACGTGCCACACTCGGAGAGGAATCCGTGCCGAACAGCACCGTGCGCCGAAACGCGCACAGCACCAAGCCGCGTCAGAACACTGCCGCACGCACCACCACCACCCGTACCCAGCACGACAACCCGCGGCGCGCCTGGGCCGACGAGCCCCGCCAGCGCGGCGAGCAGCGCGGCACCTGGTCCAACGACCGCCGGGCCGACAACCGCCGGGGCGACAACACCGGCGACCGCGACAACGCGGGCAACAACGCCGGTAACGGCGACCGCCGAGGCCAGCGCTCGTTCGGCGACAACCGCCGTGACTCCCGGCCCTACGGCGACAACCAGCGCGACAACCGCTCCGCCGGTGGCGACCGTAGGTCGTTCGGCGAGAACCGGCGGGACAACCGCTCGGCCGGCGGCGACCGCCGTTCCTTCGGTGACAACCGGGACAACCGCGACAACCGGGACAACCGGCGGGACGCCAACTCCCGGTCGTTCGGCGAGGACCGGCGTCCGCGCCGGGACAACGACGCCCGCCCGGCCCGCAAGCCCTTCACCGCCAACGCCCACCGCGAGGACCGCCCGGCCGGTCCGGCGTGGGACGGCGAGATCGTCGACACCCCCACCCGCAAGCGCCAGTCGGTGACCTTCGCCGAGCTGGGCCTGCCCACCCCGCTGCTCGACGCGCTGACCGCCGCCGGCATGGAGGCGCCGTTCCCGATCCAGGCGGCCACCCTGCCCGACGCGCTCGGCGGTCGGGACGTCCTCGGCCGCGCGCAGACCGGCTCCGGCAAGACCCTCGCCTTCGGCCTCGCGCTGCTGACCCGCCTCAACGGCGGCCACAGCCGCCCGCAGCGCCCCCGTGGGCTGATCCTGGTGCCCACCCGTGAGCTGGCCATGCAGGTGGAGGAGGCCCTCCGCCCGCTGGCCCGCCCGCTGGGCCTGTGGTGCCGCACGGTCGTCGGCGGCATGTCCTTCAGCCGCCAGGTCGACCAGCTCCGCCGTGGTTGCGACCTGCTGATCGCCACCCCCGGCCGGCTGTCCGACCACGTCCGCCAGGGCACGCTGCAGCTCGACGACGTCCGCTTCACCACGCTCGACGAGGCCGACCAGATGGCCGACATGGGGTTCCTGCCCCAGGTGCGCGCGATCCTGGACCTGGTCCCCGACGACGGCCAGCGGCTGCTGTTCTCGGCCACGCTTGACCGCGACGTCAGCAAGCTCGTCGACCGCTACCTCAACAACCCGGTCACCCACTCGGTGTCCCCGGCGACGGCCACGGTCGACACGATGGACCACCACCTGCTGCTGGTCTCCCGGGACGACAAGCAGGCCGTGGTCACCGAGATGGCCGCCCGTGACGGTCGCACGATCCTGTTCCTGCGCACCAAGCACCACGTCGACCGGCTCACCAAGCAGCTGCGCGCGGTCGGGGTGCGCGCGGGCGCGCTGCACGGCGGCAAGCCGCAGGGCGCGCGCAACCGCGTGCTCGGCGAGTTCAAGGACGGCAGCCTGCCGGTGCTGGTCGCCACCGACGTCGCCGCCCGCGGCATCCACGTCGACGGCATCAGCCTGGTCGTGCACGTCGACCCGCCGGCCGACGCCAAGGGCTACCTGCACCGCGCCGGCCGCACCGCCCGCGCGGGCGAGACCGGCACGGTGGTGACCGTGGTGACCCACCAGGAGCGCCGCACGGTGTTCCGCATGACCGAGCAGGCAGGCGTCCAGCCGGAGCGCACCAAGGTCGCCCCCGGCGACGCCGACCTGGTCCGGATCACCGGCGCGCGGACCCCTTCCGGCGACCCCGTCGTCGACCCGGAGCCGGTCCGTCGCCCGCCGCGCAGCGGTGCCCCGCGCGGCCGCTTCGGCAACCGCCCCGGCCGTCCCCGGCCGCGGCGCACCGAGCGCTAACTCTCACCGAACAGGTCGAGGAGGTGCGCGTCCAGCGCCTCCTCGGCCTCGGCGGGCGGGTAGTGCCCGACCAGCGTGTGCGCGGCGAGCCCGTCGACCAGCGCGAGCAACGCCCTGGCCGCGTGGCGCGCGTCCACGGCCGCGTCGACCTGTCCGGCTCGTCTGCCGTCCTCGATCCAGCCGACCAGCAGGCCGCTGGCCCAGCCGAAGCCGTCACGCTGGAACGCCGCGATCCGCGGTGAGTGCATGGCGCGCGCGAGGAAGGCCGCGCCGACGTGGGCTTCGAGCCTGCGTTCCTCGTCGAGCGGCAGCAGCTGGGTGAGAAACGCGCGCGCGTTGGCCAGCGGGGTCGGCGTCGCCGGCTGGGCGGACGCGTAGCGCCGGGTGAACCGCTCGCTGATCAGCTCGACGGCGACCAGCAGCAGGTCGTCCTTGCCGGCGAAGTAGTGCTGCACCTGGCCGAGCGACACGCCGGCCACCTCGGCCACCCGGCGCATCGACACCGCCGGCAGCCCCTCCTCGACCGTCACCCGCCACACGGCCTCGGCGATGTCCGCGCGCCGCTGTTCATGGTCGACTTTTTTGGGCATCCGTTTCCAATACATCTGTATTACCATGGCTGATGTCATACAAGTGTATTGGAAGGAGTCCGGCATGAGTCGCGTCTGGGACTACCTCAGTTGCACCTCCGCGCTGGTCGAGCGGCTACCGACCATCGGGGCCATGCACCGGGCGATGCTCGGCGCCACCGGCATCGGCCCCGGCGACACCGTGCTCGATCTCGGCTGCGGCACCGGCGGGTACTTCGCCCCCGTGCTGGCCGCGATCGGCGACACCGGGCAGTTGGTCGGCGTCGACCTCAGCCAGGCGTCCGTGCGTCGCGCCCGGGCCAGGATCGCGCGCCTGGGCTGGTCCAACGTCGCGGTCGAGCACGCCGACGCGGCCACCGCCGACCTCGGCGATGCCCGCTACGACGCGGCCTTCGCCATGTACTCGCTCAGCGCGATCCCCGACTACCGCGCCGCCATCCGCCGCGCGCACACCGCGCTGCGCCCCGGCGGCCGGCTGTTCGTCGCCGATGTGCGGCTGGTGCCCGGCGGCCGCGCGGCGCCGGCGATCTGGCTGTTCCGCGCGCTCTACCGCGGCCTGGCCGGCGCCAGCGGCGAGGACATCACCCCGGCCATCCGGGACACCTTCGACCACGTCGACCTGTGGGACCCGCACGACAACCGCCCGGTGGCCATGGCCCAGCGCCCATGGCCACCGCTGGTCATGCTGGTGGCGACCAGGTGACTCACCTGGACAGGTCCTCCCCCAGCGCGGCGACCGGGCCGATCACGATCACCGCCGGCGGCCGGACCCCCTGAGCCAGCACGTCCGCCGCCAATTTGTCCAAAGTGGACCGAACGACGAGTTGGGACCTGGTGGTGCCCTCCTGGACGACCACCGCCGGGGTGTTCGCCGGCCGGCCACCGGCCAGCAACGCCTCGGCGAAGGCGCCCGCCCGCTCCACCGCCATCATCAACACCACCGTCCCGCGCAGCGCCGCCAGCGCCGGCCAGTCCACAAGGGACTCCGGATGTCCCGGCGGCAGGTGCCCGGAGACCACCACCACCTCGTGGGCCACCCCCCGGTGGGTCACCGGCACCCCGGCCACCGCCGGCACCGCGAACGCCGAAGTCACCCCGGGCACCACGGTCACCGGCACGCCCGCCGCCGCGCACGCGAGCACCTCCTCGAACCCGCGGCCGAACACGAACGGGTCGCCGCCCTTCAACCGCACCACGAACCGGCCAGCCCTGGCGTGCTCGACCAGCAGCGCGTTGATCGTGTCCTGCGAGGCGGCCCGCCCGTAGGGGATCTTCGCCGCGTCCACCACCTCGACCCCCGGCGCCAGCTCGTCGAGCAGCGACCCCGGCGCCAACCGGTCGGCCACCACCACGTCCGCGGCCGACAACAACTGCCGCCCGCGCACGGTGATCAGGTCCGGGTCCCCCGGTCCCCCACCGACCAGCGCGACGCCCACCGGCCGCGCGCCCGAGGGCACCGTCCCGGAGCGCAACTCCCGCAGCAGCCCGTCGCGCACGGTCGCCGACCGCCGGTGGTCCCCGCCGGCCAGCACGCCGACCAGCAGCCCGTCGTGGTTGCCGGTCGCCGGGGTCACCGCGCTGCCCGCCGAACCGGCATCCGCGCGCACGCAGAACACCCGCCGCGCCTGCGCTTCGGCCGACACCGCCGCGTTCACCTCCGGCGAGGAGGTGCAGCACAGCACGTACCAGGCGCCGTCGAGGTCGCCGTCGGCGTAGGGGCGCTCCTGCCAGGCCAGCGCGCCCCCGGCCGCCAGCGCGACCACCGCCGGGGTGGCCGACGGCGAGATCACCACCACCTCGGCCCCGGACTCGACCAGCCTCGGCAGCCGTCTGGCGGCCACCGTCCCGCCGCCGACCACCACGACCCGGCGTCCCGCCAGGTCGAGCCCGGCCAGATAGTGCAGCTCCGTCATGCCGAACAGCATGCCCGGCCTGGCCGGTAGGGTCAGCGGATGGTCTCGGTCAACTCCACGATGGTGCCGCTGGGCACCGAGGCGCCCGCCTTCGCCCTGCCCGACCCGGCCGGGATCAGCTGGACCCTCGACAAGGTCGCCGGCCCGCGCGGCACGCTGGTCGCGTTCCTGTGCAACCACTGCCCGTTCGTCAAGCACATCGCCGTCGCGCTCGGCGCGGCCGCGGCCGGCTGGCGCCAGCAGGGCGTCGGCGTCATCGGCGTCAACTCCAACGACCCGGCGGCCTACCCGGACGAGGTGCCGGCGCGGATGGCGGCCAACGCCACCGCGTGGCGCTGGACCTTCCCGTATGTCGCCGATCCCGACCAGGCCACCGCGCTGGCCTACCGCGCCGCCTGCACGCCCGACTTCTTCCTGTTCGACGCCGGCCGCCGGCTGGTCTACCGCGGCCGGTTCGACGCCGCCCGCCCCGGCAACGGCGTGCCGGTCACCGGCGACGAGCTCGACGCCGCGGTGGCCTCGGTGGTCGCCGGCGAGGACATCGAGGTCGGCCAGCTGCCCAGCATCGGCTGCAACATCAAGTGGACCCCGGGCAACGAGCCGCCCTGGTTCGGCTAGCCAAAAAGAAGCGGGGCCGCCCCCCACCCGGAAGCGGCCCCGCGTACTCGACCCGGTCAGCCGATCTGCTCCTGGAGCACGTCGTGGAAGGCCGCCACCCGGCCGTACACGCCGTAGAACTCCGGCTCAGCACACCCCTGGCCCCACGACACGATGCCGATCAGCTTGCGCGTGCCGTCCGCGGCCACACCCTCCAGCGGGCCGCCGGAGTCGCCCTGGCAGCTGTCCTTGCCGCCCTCGGGCAGCCCGGCGCAGACCATCGTGGCCGCGTCGAACGAGTCCGCATAGGAGGCGGCGCAGGTGTCATCCGCGGTCACCGGGACCGAGACCTTGCGCAGCGTGTCCGAGGTGGAGCCGCTCTCGGTGACGCCCCAGCCGAGGACCGTCGAGGTCGCGCCCGCGGTGTACAGGTCGCTGTCGGCCGGCGAGGCCAGCGCGATCGGCTCCTGCGACAGGCTGGTGTCCAGGGTGAGCACCGAGGCGTCGTTGCTCAGCGCCGCGGAGTCCCAGTCCGGGTGGATCCAGATGTCGGTCACCCCGGCGACCGTGCCGTCACTGCCGCTGAGCGCGGTGCGCCCGGCCACCACCTGGATCTCGGCGGGGTCGGTGCCCTCGGTGCAGTGCGCGGCGGTGAGCACCTTCGTCGGCGCGACGATCGTGCCGCCACAGAACTGGAACCCGTCCGGCGTGGTCAGCGCGACCACGAACGGGTTTTCCTCGATGGTGGTCTCCTCGCCACCGATGATCATCGGCTGCACGTCGGCCGGTGTCTCGTCCGCGCTCGCGGTCGACACCGTCGCCGCCACCCCGACCGACACGAGAACCGCTGCGGCAACCCCGAACAGGCGGTACAGGCGCCTTGCCTCAGCCATAGTCTCTTCTCCCTTGTTCGCCTCCCGCGAGAGCAGGTCCTCACGGGTTGACTCATGGCTACAAGGTGCTCACCCCTAGCCACAACGCCCGTTCGTAGTAGACCGAACGGGGTAACAAGGTCAAGGATCAGCCCGTCACCTGGGGAAACGCGGCCCTGGCCGGCACCAGACGATCGGCTGGACTTGGCCGCCAACGGCCAGTCGGGCTACCTGCGGGTGGCCCACAGCAGCAACGTCGAGGACGCCTGGTCCACCGCCGCCGTGCCGCGCGAGAGCCCCTCGATCGGCGCGGCGAACAGCAGCCGGCCGTCCACCGCGTACCCGGCGTCGGTCAGCACGTCGCGCGCCGGGCCGATGCTGCCGAACTCCCGCACCTCGACCACGATCCGGTCCGCGCCGACGGTCGCGCACGCGCGCAGCACGTCGGGCCGGGCGGTGGCCAGGAACACCGCGTCCGGCCGGGGCAGCCCGACCAGCGAGGCGGGCAGCTGGCCGTCGACCATCCGCACGTCCACGCCGTGGCGCTTGGCGTTCGCCACGATCCGCACGCACAGGCCGGGGTCGTTCTCCACCGCGATCACCGCGGCGCCCATCCGCGCCGCCTCCACGCCGAGCGCCCCGCAGCCGGCCGCCACCTCCCACACCAGCGTGCCCGGCCGGGGCGCCAGTCTGGCTAACGCCAGCGCACGCATCTCCGGCTGGCTGCCGAAGCCGTCCCGGAAGGTGAACTCGTCGGCCGGCAGTGCCCACCCGTCCACCGGCGGCACGGGTTCGCCCCCGCCGAGCCAGCCCCTGGTGCCCTCGTGGTCGAGGTCGGCCAGGCACAGCACCGCCACCGGCTCCCGCCAGGTACGGCCGGCCGCCTCGACCGGGTCGACGATCGACAGCTGCTCGGCCGGCCCGCTCGGGTCCTCGACCACGACCAGCGTGCGCCGCCAGCCGACGAGCTCGGCGCCCAGCTCGGCCGGTCCGGCGCCGGGTCCGGTGAGCACGCAGACCGCGGGCCGGGCCCGGCACACGTTCACCGCCTTGCCGAACGCCCCGTCCTGCGTGTGCACCACGGTGACGTCGTCCCACGGCCGCTGGATCATCGCGGCGATCCGCTGCAGGTAGGACGGCGATGGCCAGCACACCGTGGGCAGGCGGTAGCCCCGCAGCGCCCGCAACACGCCGAAGTAGCCGGGGTCGCCGGTGACCAGCACCACCGCGGGCTCGTCGGCCTCGACCGCCGCCGCCAGGTCGGCCAGCGCGGTGTCGGGGACCTCGTCGGGCACGGCGAGCTCGATCATGCGTGGCCCGTCGTCCTGGACGGCCGAGGACCCACCGCCGGCCGCCAGTGCGGCGGCCGCCCAGCGCTGGAGCGCCGAGTGGTCACCGACCACCAACCGGGCGGCGGAGATGGCGGACTCCGCGCCCGGCGGGAGGTTGTGGCCGTTCACGCCGATTACGGTCACCGTTGCCGTCATGCGACCAATTCGACCATGTCCTCACTGGTGTGTGGGAGAAAATTTCCGACTATTGAGTATCAGAGATCGGCCTTCTCGATCTTGAGCTCCTTGGCCGCGTCCGACTCCAGCAGATACTTGATCTTCGCTAGGCCGAACGGCTTGCTCGGATCGACCCGGAAGATGGTCGTCGACCTGGGCGGATTGCGATCCTCGACGGTCCCGTAGCGGTAGTCACCGGTCAGACCGTCGAATCCGACCGTGCCGAGTTGGCGGGAGGCGGCGAGGATGCCGTCGCGCGAGAGATCCCCGAGTTCGACCGCCTTCTCCAGCACCGCGGTCATCGCCCGGCCCTGGTTGTAGCCGAAGGCGAAGTAGTAGTCCGGCGGCTCGTCCGGCGCGTGCGCCTCCAGATCGGCGACCATCTGCTTCATCCCGGGCACCGACTCGTCGCCCCACTCCGTGCCCTCGGCCACGATGAGCACCGACTGTTGCAGGTAGGGCGCGATCGGTGACTGCGCCAGCGCGCCGGTGTAGCTCGGCGACTGGCCGAACCACTGCGGGGCGAACCTGGCCTGGGCCGCGGTGCCCCAGATCCGCGCCGCGTCCGAGGGAGTCGCGACCAGGAACACGACCTGGCAGCCCGCGCCGGCCAGCGCGCCGATCTGGCCGGCGTAGTTCTCCGTGCCGACCTTGAACTTCTGCGTGTTGGTCACCGAGAAGCCGTACTTCTCGGCGGCGAAGTCGATGCCCTGCTGGCCGGCCTCGCCGTAGACGTCGTCCTGGATCATCGTGCAGATCCGGTCGCTGGTCGCGCCGCCGCCGTCGGTGAACCAGTAGTCCATGGCGTTGATCGCCTGCACCTGGTAAGGCGCGCCGACCGGCAGCAGGTTCTCCTCGCGCACCCACAACGCGTCCAGCGACGCGGGCGCGGCCAGGATCTTGTCGGTGCGCAGCTGCGGCAGCACGGCCAGCGTGGGCGCGGTGCCCAGGACCTGGGTGAACGCGACCACGTCGCCCTTGATCTTGTTGTACTGCTGAACCGCGATGTCCGGCTGGTACTGGGTGTCCTCCTGCACCAGCTCGACCTGGTACTTGCCGGCGATGCCGCCCTTGGCGTTGAGCGCGTCGAACCACACCTCGTTGCCGGCGGTCAGCGGCTCCCCGATCACCGCGACCGTGCCCGACAGCGGGGTGAGCACGCCGAGCTTGATGGTCTTGCCGTCGAATCCCGCGGTGGTACCCGGGTTCCCAGCCTCGCCGCCGCTGGACTCGGTGTCCTCCCCCGCACCGCCGCACGCGCTCAGCACCAACGCCAAGCTCACGAACCCGGCAACCAGCCCTCTCCTCATATCCCGCACCGTAGGTGCCTCCTGTCAGTACCTCAGTAAGAGAACGGCCAGGCCTTGAAGTAGGCCTTGACCCGGAACCAGATCCCGGCCAGCCCCCGAGGTTCGAAGACCAGGAACAGCACGATCAACAGGCCGAAAATGGCCTGGTTGAGCGCGAAGACGCTGATGAACCCGTCGCCGCCGGCCGAGCTGGAGACGCCGGGGATGGCGTCGGAGTACTCGTCGATCAGCGCCGGCAGCGCGCCGACGAACACCGCGCCGAGGATCGAGCCGAACACCGTGCCCAGCCCGCCGACGATGATGATCGCGATGTACTGGATCGACAGCAGCAGCGTCCACTCGTCCGGCGTGACGTGCTGCTGGTAGGCGCCGAACAGCGCGCCGGCCATCGCCGCGATCGCGCTGGACACCATGAACGCGCCGATCTTGTACCGGCCGGCGCGCACGCCGATCACCTCGGCGGCCTGGTCGTGGTCACGCACCGCGCGCAGCGCCCTGCCCGGCCGGGTGCGGGCCAGGTTCTTCGCCAACAGCGCGACGATCGCGACCAGCACCCACACCAGCCAGAACCAGCCCTGGTTGCGCGAGTAGCTCTCGCCGGCGATCTCCAGCGCGCCGAGGTCGACCGGGCCGATGGTGGGCTGCGCGAGCACCGAGGTGCCGTTGTTGCCGCCGGTGACCCCGCGCAGGTTGCGCCACAGGTGCTCGCCGATGAAGATCAGCCCGAGGGTGATGATCGCCAGGTAGTGCCCGCGCAGCCGCAGCGCGAACGGCCCGATCAGCCCGCCGAGCACCGCGCCGACGGCCGCCGATGCCAACAGCCACAACGGCAGCGGCAACCCCGCCTCGCCGCCGACGAGCGCCGCGCAGTAGGCACCCGCGCCGATGAAGAACGCGTGCCCGAGCGAGATCTGTCCACAGTAGCCGGTCAGCAGGTTGAGCCCGATCGCGCCGATCGCGGTGATCCCGGAGTAGATCAGCACCGACAGCCAGAAGTCGTCCTGCACCACGGTCGGTGCCACGAGCAGGCCGCCCAGCATCAGAAACAGCCCGACCCGGGACAGGGGCGTGCCGAACAGCCGCAGCTCCCTGGCATAGCCACGGACGAGGTTGCGGTGCGGCTTCACGACTTTGGGCATCAGACCCGCCTCACGTCCTTGGTGCCGAGTAGTCCGTACGGCCGGATCAGCAGGATGACGATCATCAACACGTAGGGCACGATCAACGACACGTTCGAGCCCGCCCAGGAGAACAGCTCGTCCTGGTAGCCGCGGGTGAGCGCCTCGGCAAGGCCGATGATCAGCCCGCCGAGCACCGCCCCCGCCGGGGAGTCCAGCCCGCCGAGGATCATCGCCGGGAACGCGGCGAGCGCGATGAAGCTGATCGACGGCGACAGCCCGCCCGGCCCGGCGGCCAGCGTGATCCCGGCGAGCGCGGCCAGTGCGGCGGCGATCGCCCAGGACACCGCGTACACCTTGCGGGCGCTGATGCCCTGTGCCAGCGCGGCCTCCGGGTCGAACGCGGTGGCCCGCATGGCCAGCCCGAACGCGCTGTAGCGGAAGAACAGGAAGAACGCGACCACGACGGCCGCGGTCAGCCCGATGGTCCACAGGTCCCGCACGCCGAGCACCAGCCCGCCGACCTCGACCGTCTGGATGTTCCACGGGTTGGCCACGTTGAGGTTGTCGAACCCCCAGATCGCGGTGATCAGCGGCTCGATCACGAACAGCAGCCCGATCGTGATCATGATGACCGCGAACGGCGGCTGGCCGACCATCCGCCGCAGCACCAACCGTTCCACGCTGGCGCCGGCGACCGCCGCGGCCAGACAGGCCAGCAGGACCGCCACCCCGAACGCCAACGCGAGATCGTTGGCGAAGGTGTACCCGAGGTAGGCACCCAACGCCAGCAACCCACCCTGCGCGAAGTTGATCACCCCGGTGGACTTGAAGATCACCACGAACCCCAACGCCACCAACGCGTACGTGGACCCCAACGCCACCCCGGCAAAAACGTTCGTCAGAAAAGTGGTCACCGTCCCACCCCCGGTTTCCATGCAGCGAAGGGTCCCTTCACTGCGCCGAGTGCAGCGATGGGGCCCTTCGCTGCGGTGCGTGGGCCTGGTCGGCGGGTCATGGGTACATGGCTTCGATTTGGGGGGCGAAGGTGCTGGCCATGGCGGTGCGTTTGACTTTTTGGGTGGCGGTTAGCTCGCCGTCCTCGTGGTCTAGTTCCTTGGGGATCAGGGTGAAGCGTTTGATCCGTTCCACTTGGGACAGTTGCTCGTTGGCCGCCCGGACCACGCCGTCGATCAACGCGACCACCTCACGTTTCGCGGACAGGTCGGCGTAGGTGGTGTAGGCCAGCCCCCGGCGGGCCGCCCAGTCGCCGACCGTGTCCAGCTCGATGCCCACCAACGCGGTCAGGTACCGGCGACGGTCACCGATCACCACCGCCTCGCGCACGAACGGCGAGACCTTCAGCAGGTTCTCGATCTCCGACGGCGAGACGTTCTTGCCGCCCGCGGTGATGATGATGTCCTTCTTGCGGTCGGTGATCCGCAGGAACCCGTCCTCGTCGAACGCGCCGACATCGCCGGTGTGCAGCCAACCGTCCTGGTCGACGGTCTGTTCGGTGGCCGCCGCGTTGTCCAGGTAACCGACGAACACCCCGGCGGAGCGGGTGAGGATCTCGCCGTCCTCGGCGATGCGCACCGACACACCCGGCAGCGGCCGGCCGACGGTGCCGAGCCGGATGTCGTGCTCGGTGTTGAGCGTGCAGATCGCGGTGTTCTCGGTCTGCCCGTACCCCTCACGCACCGGAATCCCGATGGCCCACAGGAACTCCAGCACCTGCGGCGCGATCGGCGCGGCGCCGCTGATGGCCGCCCGCACCCGGGACATGCCCAGCTTCTCCCGCAGCGCGCGGAACATCACCAGCTCGCACACCGCGAGCACGAGCCGGTCGCCGACCGTCGTCCGCCCGCGCATCCGCCGCGGCGCGATCCGCCTGCCCTGACGCAGACAGGCCTGGTACAGCACCCGTTTGAGCCGGGACGCGTCGGCCATCCGGATCTCCACCGAGGCCAGCATCTTCTCCCACACCCGTGGCACGCCAAGGAAAAGCGTCGGCTGCACGTCGCGCAGGTCCTGCTGGAAGGACGCCCCGCCCTCGCCGAAGTTCACCACCAGACCGGCCCACACGCCGTCGATCACCGAGATCAGCCGCTCCGCGACATGGCACAGCGGCAGGTAGCTGAGCACCTCGTCGCCGCGCACCGCCCCCAGCTCCACGAACGTCCTGCCGGCCGCGGCCAGGTTCGCGTGCGAGATCATCGCGCCCTTCGGCGGCCCGGTGGTGCCGGAGGTGTAGACCAGGATCGCGGTCGCCTCCTGGTCGAGTTCGGCCACCGCGTCGGCGTAGGCGCCCAGCGCCGCCGGTGTGGCGCCACGCTGCTCCACCTCGGCGAAGGTGAGCACCCCCGGCAGGTCGGCCAGCCGCAGCCCACGCGGGTCCATCACCACGATATGGCGCAGCAGCGGCAGTTCCGCCCGTACCGCGAGCGCCTTGTCCACCTGCTCCTCGTCCTCGGCGATCAGCACCTCGGCCGAGGAGTGCGCGAGCAGGTAGGCCACCTCGGCGGCCGGCGAGGTCGGGTACACCCCGACCGCGCAGGCGCCGATCCCCTGCGCCGCCAGGTCGGCGAGCACCCACTCCGGCCGGTTCTCCGCGTGGATGGCCACCCGCGAGCCGGGCCCGACCCCCAGCGAGCGCAGCCCGGCGGCCACCGCGGCGACCCGCTCGGCGTACCCGGACCAGGTCCACTCCCGCCAGCAGCCCCGGTACTTCTCCCTGATCGCCACCTGTCCCGGCGACGCGCGGGCGTGCTCGAGCAGCCTGGCCGGCAGCGTCCCGGTCAGCTGGTCCACTGTGGACGGTTCAGTCAGCGTCACGCGCCACCCCCGAGATAGGCCTCGATCACGTTGGGGTCGCGCTGGATCTCCGCCGGTGTGCCACTGGCGATCGGCACCCCGAAGTCCAGCGCGAGCACCCGGTCGGCCACGTCCATCACCAGCCGCATGTCGTGCTCCACCAGGATCATCGCGAGGCCGAGCTCACGGCGGACCTCGATCAGGTACCTGGCCATGTCCTCGGTCTCCTCGACGTTCATGCCGGCCACCGGCTCGTCGAGCAGCAACAGCGTCGGCGCCATGGCCAGCGCCCGGCCCAGCTCGGCGCGCTTGGCCACGCCGTAGGGCAACAGGCCGGCGAAGCTGTGCCGGTAGGGCTCCAGCTCCAGCAGCTCGATGATCTCCTCGACGGCCGCGCGGTGCTCGATCTCCTCCCGCTTGGCCCTGCCCCACCACACCATCCCGGCCACCATCCCGGTGCGCATCAGGTGGTGGCGGCCGAGCATGAGGTTCTCGACCAGCGTCAGTTGCTCGAACAACCCGAGGTTCTGGAAGGTCCTGGCCACCCCGAGACCGGCGATCGCGGCCGGCGACCGGCCGTTGATCCGCTTGCCGGCCAACGTGATCGTGCCCTGCTGGGGCCGGTAGACCCCGTTGAGACAGTTGAAGATCGACGTCTTGCCGGCGCCGTTGGGCCCGATCACCGCGAACAGCTCGCCCCGGCCGACCTCGAAGCTCACCCCGTCCAACGCGGTCACCCCGCCGAAGCGCAGCGTCAGGTCCGCCACCTCCAGCAGCGGGGTCAGGCGCTCCATCGCTTCTTCCTCCGGTAGCTCTTGACCTCCGCGAACGAGCGCCGCCGCGCGGTCTCGCCGCCTTTCTCGTCAAGGGCGCCGAGGTAGAACTCGCGGATGTCCTCGTCGACGAGCAGTTCGCCGGCCGGCCCGTCCCGCACGACCTTGCCGACCTCCAGCACGTAGCCGTAGTGCGCGATCGACAGCGCCATCACCGCGTTCTGCTCGACCAGCAGCACACTGGTGCCCTGCTGGTTGATCTGCACGACGATCTCCCGGACCTGCTCGACGAGCTTGGGCGCGAGCCCGAGCGACGGCTCGTCGAGCAGTAGCAACCTCGGCCTGGCCATCAGCGCCCGGCCGATGGCCAGCATCTGCTGCTCCCCACCGGACAGGTAGCCGGCCGTGCCGCGCCTGCGCTTGGCGAGCACCGGGAACAGGTCGAACACCCTGGTCATGGACTCCCGGTACTCGGCGCGCGGGCGGCTGTGCGCGCCGGCGCGCAGGTTCTCCTCCACGGTCATCTCGGCGAAGATCCGCCGACCCTCCATGACCTGACCGACCCCGCGCCGGACCACCTGCGCCGGGTCCGCGCCGGTGGTCTCCTCGCCCGCGATCGCGACCGAGCCCTTGACGATCTTCCCTCGGTGGGCGATGAGCAGGCCGGTGACCGCGCGCAGCAACGTGGTCTTGCCCGCGCCGTTGGCCCCGAGCAGGGCGACGACCGCACCCGCCGGCACCTCGACCGACAGGCCGCGCAGGACCAGGACGACGTCGTCGTAGACGACCTCGAGATTGGCGACCGCCAGAATCGGCGGCCCGGTGGATGGCGATGTGGATGGCGTTGCTGACACGGCCGCTCCGCGATGAGCCCCTGACAACCCCGAACCCGATGACGTGACGTCGATCACGCCAGGTTCGGACGGTAACGGGTAGCGGCGAAGCCGGGCAAGGATCATGCAAAACCGTTACTAGTCCGCGCTAGTCCGCCTCCCCGCGCTCTGATGTGTTGGTCCTGTTGGGGACTGAGGGTGCTGGTTGGGTACGTACTTGTGGCTGGGTCGCGTCACGTTCCCCTGAGGTGCGGTTGGGGAGTACTCGGCATCGCTGACCCCACCGGATGGCCTCGAGCGTCCGGTGATTGGGCGGATGTCAGACTCGTGCCCGTGACCTCGGTTTTCGACTGGCTGGACACCCGTGCCGACGAGCGGCGACGGGCCGGTCTGGTGCGCACGCTGCGCCCGCGCGGGCCCGGCTCCGACCTGCTGGACCTGGCCGGCAACGACTACCTCGGGCTGTCCAGGGACAAGCGGGTGGCCGGTGCATCGGCCGCGGCGGCGCTGCGCTGGGGCGCCGGTTCGACCGGCTCCCGGTTGGTGACCGGCACGATCGAGGCGCACACCGAGCTGGAGCACGAGCTGGCCGCGTTCTGCGGCACGCAGGCGGCGCTGGTGTTCTCCTCCGGCTTCACCGCCAACCTCGGCGCGGTGACCGCGCTGTCGGGCAAGGGCAGCGCGATCGTCACCGACGCCTACCTGCACGCGTCGCTGATCGACGGCTGCCGGCTGTCCAGGGCCGACGTCGCCGTGGTCGCGCACGCCGACCCGGCCGCCGCGGCCCACGCGCTGCGCACCCGGCGCACCGAACGCGCGCTCATGGTGACCGACTCGGTGTTCTCCGTCGACGGCGATCTGGCCCCGCTGCCGGCGCTGTTCGAGGCCTGCCGGGCCACGAAGGCCGCGCTGGTCGTGGACGACGCCCACGGCCTTGGCGTGCTCGGCGACGGCGGCCGGGGCGCGGTGGCCGACGCCGGCCTGATCGGCGAGCCGGACGTGGTGACCACGATGACCCTGTCCAAGGCCCTCGGCGCCCAGGGCGGCGCGGTGCTCGGGCCCCGGCGGGTGATCAAGCACCTGGTCGACTCGGCCCGCAGCTTCATCTTCGACACCGGGCTGGCCCCGGCGAGCACGGCGGCCGCGCTGACCGCGCTGCACATCCTGCGCGACGAGCCCGAGCTGCCGACCAGGGTCCGCGCCAACGCGCTGGCGCTGGCCGAGCGGTTGCGCGCGGCCGGCCTGCGGGTGACCGACCCGGCGGCGGCCGTGGTGTCGGTGCTCGCGCCGTCACCGGAGTCGGCGGTGCGCTGGGCGGAGGACTGCCGGGCCGCCGGGGTCTGGGTCGGCTGTTTCCGCCCGCCCTCGGTGCCCGACGGGGTGTCCCGGCTGCGGCTGACCGCCCGCGCCGACCTGACCGAGGGTGAGCTCGACCGGGCGGTCGAGGTGGTTACCCGCTGTGCTCCACCGCCGGCCGCCGCATCGTGATGTGCTCGATGCCGTCGTCGTCGTAGGGCTCGCTCACCGGGACGAAGCCGTAGCGCGCGTAGAAGTCCTGCGCGTAGGTCTGCGCGTCGAGCACCGCGGACGCGTCGCCGATCCGGGTCATCGCCTCGGCCATCAGCCGGCCGCCGAGACCGGTGCCGCGCACGGCCGGGGTGGTGCACACCCGCCCGATCCGCCACCCGCCGGCCGGCTCGGGCACCAGGCGCAGATAGGCCTGGGGCTCGCCGGCCGGCGGGTACCAGAGGTGTTCGGTGTCCGCCAGCAGGTCACGCCCGTCCAGCTCCGGATAGGGCGCGCGCTGCTCCACCACGAACACGGAGATGCGTAGTTTCAGCAGGGCGTACAACTCGGCGACCGTCAGCTCGTCGCCGGTGGCGAAACGTGGATCTGTCACCCCTGCTGGATATCAGATCTGTCCGGCGAGGTCTGCGGCGTAGGTCGCGATCCTGGTGTAGACGCCCGGTTTGCCCGGCTCGGCGCAGCCCTCACCCCAGGACGTGATCCCGATCAGCACGCCGAAGACGACCAACGGGCCGCCGGAGTCGCCCTGACACGAGTCGACCCCGCCCTGCGGCAGGCCGGCACAGACCATCGACGCCGCCAGGTAGGCCGGGTAGGCCGTGCGGCAGTCGTCGTCGGCGACGATCGGCACGGTCGCCCCGAGCAGGTGCTGCGACGGCGCGCCGTCGGCGGCCGTGCGGCCCCAGCCCAGGACCAGTCCGGGCAAGCCTGGCTGATACAGCGCCTGGTCGGCCAGGTCGGCCAGCGGCAGCTGGGCATATGGCAGCCGGTCGGCCAGGGTCAGTACCGAGATGTCCGCGCCGGAGCGGATGTCGGTGAACTCCGGGTGGATCCAGATCGAGACCACCGGCGAGACGGTGCCCTCGGCGCTCTCCTTGTCCTCCCTGCCGGCGACCACCACCAGGTCGGCCGGCTGCTTGCCGGCCGTGCAGTGGGCCGCGGTCACCACCTTGTCCTCGGCGACCAGGGTGCCGCCGCAGTACTGGAAACCGTCCGGTGTGGACAGGTAGACGGTGTAGCTGTGGTCCTCGATGCTGACCCGGTGGCCGCCGACGATCCGCTCGTCCGCGCCGGCCGGGCCGGCTCCGACGGCGACCGCGCCGGTGGCGGTCACGAGCGCGGCGAGCAACAGCCGCGTGACCCGGGAGGTTCCCCCCATGTCTTCTCCTCACGATGAGCAACAGTGCGTCACCCAGAGTTTCGCGAGGCTCCCGCGCAGGCAAGTTGAACACGGCGCACGACCAGGTGAAAGCGGTCGACTCAGAGTGGTTCCTCGCCGGTGGCGGTCAGTGCCAGGCCGGCCAGCACGACCGCAAGCCCGCCACGGAACTCCTCGACCGAGGACAGTTCGCGGGCCTGGGCGGCCGTCTCGGCGAGCATCGGGAAGTCCTCTGTGGACAGTTGGGCCATGGTGGCGGTGCCGGCGCCGGCGAGCGGGCCGTAGTAGTCGTTCTGCAGCACGCCGAGCACGAAGCCGATCAGCGTGCGCTGCGCGATCACCCGCCGCCGGCCGGCGAACCCGGCCTCGGCGAGCACGCCGAGCATCACCTCGATCCAGCGCAGCGACGCCGGGGAGGCGTGGCGGTGGCGCAGGAGCAGCGGCACCATCCCCCGGTGCGCGCCACAGACCTCGCGCAGCCGGTCCAGCAGCGCCGTCAGCCGACCGCGCCAGTCGGCGTCGGGGAGCGCGAGGTCGAGGCCGCCCAGGACGTGGTCGACGACCAGCACCTCGAGTTGCTCGCGGTCGGCGACGTAGCGGTACAGCGACATGGTCGCCATGCCGAGCTCCTTGGCCGCCGACCGCATGGTGAGCGCCTCCAGGCCGTCGCGGTCGATCACCGCGAGGGCGGCGGCGGCGATCCCTTGCCTGGTCAGTGAGCGTGGTCGGGGCACGAGTTGACAGCGTACAAGATACGCTATACAACGTAGATGTACGTTGTACGCCTACGAGGGAGGCCCTGATGCGCACGCTCACCGCGATCGACGGCAGCGAGGTGGCATTACCCGATCCGGACACGCTCGTGCACCTGCAGTTCCGGCGCTTCGCCGGCTGTCCACTGTGCAACCTGCACCTGCGCTCGATCGTCACCCGGCACGCGGAGATCCAGGCCGCCGGCGTACGGGAGGTGGTCGTCTTCCACTCCCCGAGGGAGGAACTGCTCGAGCACGCGGCCGACCTGCCGTTCGCGGTCATCGCCGACCCGGACAAGCACCTCTACCGCGAGTTCGGCATCGAGTCCACGCCCCGTTCGCTGCTGCACCCGAGGGCCTGGCCGGGCATGGTCCGCGCGATCGCCATCGCGCTGCGCCGAGGCGACCGCCCGCCGCCGCGCAAGGTGGTCGGCGGCCGGCTCGGCCTGCCCGGCGACTTCCTGATCGCGCCCGACGGCACGACCGTGGCCAGCAAGTACGGCGAGCACGCCAACGACCAGTGGTCGGTGGACGAACTACTCACCCTGGTCCCAAAGGAAACCCGCCGCTGACAACCGCACCGGCCGCAACGCCCTGAATGAGGCATTGGCGACGTTCAACGTCCCGAATGAGGCATTCAGGGCAGTTCCCAACCGGACCACAACGGCACAGGCCAGGCCTTCGGAGTTGGCCCAGGGTACTAGTTGCGGCCGTTGGGCTCCGTGTCGTCCGTGGACGAGCCGCCACCGCCGAACCTGTTGAAGACCTTGCCGGCGGCGCCGGACACCGCCTCGCCGACGTCCCCGAGCACCTTGGCCAGCGGGTCGGCCGAGTTGGACCAGGACTCCTTGTAGGAGCGGCCGGCCGACTTGATGTCGTCCATCATCGAGCCGCCCTCGGCGTCGTCGGCGCGGCGCAGGTAGTCGCCGGCGAGGATCGCGCGGTACTCCTCGGAGGCCGCCCACTTCTGCAGCTGCGCGGCGCGCACCACGGAGAACGGATGGCTCATGTTCTCCACGGTCATCAGCTTGAGGATGCTGTCGCGGATGTCGTCGACTTCCTCGTACTCCTTGGCCTGCGCCATGAACTCGGGGATGTCGATGTCGTCCATGCTGGTGCCGCCGGCCATGTACACGTGCTGGCGCAGCGCGGCCGCCGGGTCCTGCCCGCACAGCAGCCCGGCGCGGTCGGCGGTGAGCTCGGCCTTGCGGTACCACTCCAGCAGCGCCGCGATCACCGCGCGCAGCCCGAGCGCGCCGGCCGGCACCCAGGACACGGTCGCCTGTAAGCGAAGCAGCCGCATCAGCAGCGTGCGTAACACGTTGTGGCCAGAGAGGATGTGGCCGGTCTCGTGCCCGATGACCACGCGCAGGCTGTCCCGGTCGAGCGCCTCGACCAGACCAGTGGTGAGCACGATGAACGGCTTGTCGATGCCGATCGCGTAGGCGTTCGCGATCGGGCTGCGCGCCACGAACAGGTCGGGGACGGTGTCCAGGTCGAGCGTCTCGGCGCAGTCCACCCGCATCCGGTTGACCCGGGGGTACTGCTTCTCGCTCACCCGGATCGAGGACGCGACGGCGAACAGCCGCTCGGCGCGCTCGTTCCACATGCCGGCGACCGCCTTGAGCACCGAGGCCACGCCGGGCACCGCGCGCAGGGTCGCCATCGCGCCCCGGTCGGCGGGGTGTTCGTAGGCCCTCGGGCTGATCCCCGGAAACCGCACCCTCGTCATCGGCTCAAGCTCGTCGCCTCGGCCGTCTGCTTCGCTCACGTGGCACCCCAATCCTCGGTCCCGGCCAGGGTATGCCCGATCCGGGCCCGGCGGGGCCGATGGGGAAAGACTAGGGTGAACGCGCTCCGTAAAAGATCACCATCCCGGGAGACGACGATGAGCCTCGAACGTCCCGTTTCGCCTGACCCGTACGCGTTGCTGCCCGCCGCCGCGAGCTTCACCGTGACGTCGACCGACGTGCGGGACGGCCAGCAGCTGCCGCCGAGCGCGGTGCACCAGAGCGCGGGCGGGCAGAACACCTCCCCGCAGCTGGCCTGGTCCGGGTTCCCGGCGGAGACCAGGAGCTTCGTGGTCACCTGTTACGACCCGGACGCGCCGATCCCCGGCGGCTTCTGGCACTGGATCGCGGTCAACCTGCCGGCCTCGACGACCGAGCTGGCGGCGGGCGCGGGCACCGACGACGCGAGCCTGCCCGGCGAGGCGTTCCACGTCCGCAGCGACTTCTCCACCCGCGAGTACGGCGGCGCCGCGCCGCCGCAGGGCGACCAGGTGCACCGGTACTACTTCGTGGTGCACGCGGTCGACGTGGACGCCCTGGACGTGACCGCCGACGCCTCGGCCGCCGTGGTCAGCTTCAACCTGGCCTTCCACACCCTCGCCAGGGCGATCATCACGCCGACCTACCAGCACTAGGGAATGACCGCCGGTACCGGTGCGGTTCAAGCACACGTGACGCACTTCGACCTGGTCATCATCGGCACCGGCTCCGGCAACTCCATCCTCGACAAGCGCTTCGCCGACTGGCGGGTGGCGATCGTCGAGAAGGGCGTCTTCGGCGGCACCTGCCTGAACGTCGGCTGCATCCCGACGAAGATGTACGTACACAGCGCGGATCTGGCGGCCTCGCCGGTCTCGGCCGCCAAGCTCGGCGTCGACCTGGAGTTCCAGGGCGTGCGCTGGCCCGAGGTGCGCGACCGGATCTTCGGCCGGATCGACCCGATCGCCCAGGGCGGGCTGACCTACCGCCGCACCCACGCGGACAACGCGAACGTCACTGTGTTCCAGGGCACCGCCCACTTCACCGGCCCGCGCGCGCTGCTGGTCGAGCTGCCGGACGGGAGCACCGCCGAGCTGACCGCCGACCGGGTGGTGCTGGCCTCGGGCAGCCGGCCGGTGGTGCCCGCCGAACTCGCCGACGTGCCCCACCACACCAGCGACACCGTGATGCGCATCGACGAGCTGCCGCGCCGGATGGTGATCGTCGGCACCGGGTTCGTGGCCGCCGAGTTCGCGCACGTGTTCTCCTCGTTCGGCGTGGACGTGACGGTCCTCGGCCGGTCGGGGACGATGCTGCGCTACGAGGACGACGACATCAGCGCACGGTTCACCGAGCTGGCCCGGCAGCGCTGGGACCTGCGGCTGACCGCGACCCCGACCGGCGCGACCGAGGTCGACGGCGGCATCCGGATCGACCTGACCGACGGCTCGTCGGTGGAGACCGACCTGGTGCTGGTGGCCGTCGGCCGCACCCCGAACTCGGACCTGCTGAACCTGCCGGCGGCCGGGATCGAGGTGGCGCCCTCCGGACACGTGGTCGTGGACGACACCCAACGCACGACGGCCGACGGCGTGTGGGCACTGGGCGACATCTCCTCGCCCTACGAGCTCAAGCACGTGGCCAACCACGAGTCCCGGGTGGTGCAGCACAACCTGCTGCACCCGGACGCCCCGATCGAGTCCGATCACCGGTTCGTGCCGCACGCGGTGTTCACCTCGCCGCAGATCGCGTCGGTCGGGCTGACCGAGGCACAGGCGAAGGCCAGGGGCGTGCGCTGCGTGACCGCGACCCAGGACTACGCCGGCATCGCCTACGGCTGGGCGATGGAGGACACCTCCGGCTTCGCCAAGCTGCTCGCCGACCCGGCGACCGGCCAGCTCCTCGGCGCGCACATCATCGGCCCACAGGCCGCGACCCTCATCCAGCCGCTGATCCAGGCGATGAGCTTCGGCCTGAGCGCCCGCGACATGGCCCGCGGCCAGTACTGGATCCACCCCGCCATGCCAGAGCTGGTCGAGAACGCCCTACTGGCCCTCCCCCTGGACTGACCGGCGCAGCCGCGCGTACCAGGTCGAGATCGAGCGCCGGTAACCATCCGGCATAGACAGTGATGACACCTCGTCCTCGCCGAACAGGCCGATTTCCCTGTGCTCGTGGGAAAGCACCGGCCGAGTGTGCCCGATCGGATGACATCCGTAGGTCACGATGAACACGTGCCTTTCGGCGGCCTTGACGTAGTACATCCAGGTATCGAGGATCGGGCCGACCTCGACCCACCATTGCGGCCAATGCAGTGAAGGGTCCCTTCGCTGCGGCCAGTGCAGCGAAGGGACCCTTCACTGCGTTACCCGCAACGGGGGCAGGGCGGGTGGGCCCTGCTCTATCAGGTGGGTTAGGGAATGGGTGTCCAGGTGGGTGGTTACCAGGTCGGCCAGGAGGTCCAGTTGGGCTTCGCGGGCGGCGGTGACGTCGGTGTCGGGGGCGGGGCGGAAATGGGGGCGGTCGGCGTGCGTTGCGGCCCAGCGGAGGAGTTCGCGGCGGAACGGGTCGTTGTCGAGTAGGCCGTGCCAGTGGGTCGCGGCGATGGGGCCGGTGAGCGCGCCTTCCGGTTCGCCGAGTATTTCGATCAGCGGCGGGACGGCGCCTCGGCGGGTGATCTGGCCGTGGTGGATCTCGTAGCCGGAGACCGGCTCGCCCATCGCGGTGCCGGTGGGGCGGGCCAGGGTCTTGGACTTCGCGAACGTCACGGTCAGGTCGAGCAGGCCGAGGCCATCGACCTCACCGGCGGCCGACTCGACGTCGTCGACGATCGTGTCGGCCAGCATCTGGTAGCCGCCGCACAGGGCGAGCAGTGGGCGGCCGGCGCGCACGTGCGCGGTGATCGCCCGCGCCAGGCCCTGCGCACGCAGC
The DNA here is from genome assembly GCF_054779715.1 of Actinophytocola sediminis. Classification (NCBI taxonomy): domain Bacteria; kingdom Bacillati; phylum Actinomycetota; class Actinomycetes; order Pseudonocardiales; family Pseudonocardiaceae; genus Actinophytocola; species Actinophytocola sediminis. The sequence continues at coordinate 31,892 of NZ_BAAGXS010000060.1, forward strand.
CAGCGCAGGTCCGCCACCGTGGACTTCGTGCCAGGCAGGACCACCAGGTCGGCGTCGGCCAGCCTCGACGGGTCGGTCACGAAACGCACCGCCACTCCCGGCTCGCACGCCAGCGCCTCCACGTCGGTCGCGTTGGAGATCCGAGGTAGCCGGACCACGGCCACCCGCAGCCACTGCTCCCCCACCGGCGCGGTCGGCCGGCCGATGACGCCGTCGGCGCTGTAGGACAACGAGTCCTCCGCCTCCAGCCACAGGTCGGGCTGCCACGGGAGCACGCCGAGCACCGGGCGGCCGGTCAGTTCGGTCAGCCGGGTCAGGCCGGGGGCGAGCAGCGCCGGGTCACCCCGGAACTTGTTGATCACGAACGCCGCGAGGTGCGCCTGGTCGGCCGGGTCCAGGATCGCCAGCGTGCCGAACAGGTGCGCGAGCACCCCGCCACGGTCGATGTCGCCGACCACCAGCACCGGCAGGTTCGCCGCGCGCGCCAGGCCGAGGTTGGCGATGTCACCCGCCCGCAGGTTGATCTCCGCCGGTGAGCCGGCGCCCTCGCAGACCACCACGTCGAACTCCGCCCGCAGTTCCTCCAATGTGGACAGCACGACGTCGCGCAGCCCGGCCGTCCGGTCCCGATAGGACAGCGCGGTGGCCTGCCCCGCCGGCCGGCCGAGGACCACGACCTGCGAGCTGCGGTCCGATCCCGGTTTGAGCAGCACCGGGTTGAACCGCACGCTCGGTGCCAGCCCGCACGCGGCGGCCTGCATCGCCTGCGCGCGGCCGATCTCGCCGCCCTCGGGCGTCACCGCCGAGTTGTTGGACATGTTCTGCGCCTTGAACGGCGCCACGCGCACGCCCTGTCTGGCCAGCCACCGGCACAGGCCGGCGACAAGCACACTCTTGCCGGCGTCCGAGGACGTACCAGCGACCAACAACCCGCCACGCACGTCTGCCATCATCGCGGACATGCCGGCCCCGACGAACATGTCCCCGATCACCGCCGTCCTGGTGCACAGCCCGTTCCTCGGACCGGCGAGCCTGCGCCCGCTGGCCGACGCGCTCGCCGCGTTCGGCCATCCGGCGCTGCTGCTGGACCTACGGCCGAGCGTGGTCGCCCCGCCGGTGCACCAGGTCTTGCTCGGCTCGTTCGCCGACGCCATGAGCGAGGAGGAGCTCACCGGCGACGTGGTGCTCGTCGGGCACAGCGGCGCAGGCCCGCTGCTGCCGGCGTTCGCCGACGTGCTGGAGGACACGGTGACCGGGCTGGTGTTCGTCGACGCCGGGCTGCCGACGCCGGGCCGCAGCTGGCGGGACACCGTGCCGGCCGAGCTGTACAACCAGCTCAAGAGCGCCGCGCGGGACGGTCAGCTGCCGCGCTGGCAGCGCTGGTTCACTCCCGACCCGCTGGTGGAGCTGATCGCCGACGCCGACCTGCGTTCGGAGATCGCGGACGAGGCTCCCGAGGTGCCGGTGGCGTTCCTCAAGGAGCCCCGGCCGGAGGTGACGTGGACCGGACCGGCGGGCTATGTCGCGCTGTCCGAGCCGTACGCGCCGGACGCCGCCGAGGCCGAGGCACTCGGCTGGCCGGTACGCCGCCTGACCTCGTCGCACCTGGCGCCGGCCGCCGACCCGGAGCCGGTCGCCACGGCCGTGCTGGAGGTGCTCGCCGAGTTAATCAGGGCAGGGTGAGGATCTCGGCGCCGTCGTCGTTGACGACCATGGTGTGCTCGAACTGGGCGGTCCAGCTCTTGTCCTTGGTGGTGACCGTCCAGCCGTCGGACCACATGTCGTAGTCGATGCCGCCAAGGGTGATCATCGGCTCGATGGTGAACGTCATGCCCTTCTCGATCACCGTGTCCACCGACGGCTCCTCGTAGTGCAGGATCACGAGTCCACTGTGGAACGCGCGGGCGATGCCGTGACCGGTGAAGTCGCGGACGACGCCGTAGCCGAACCGTTTGGCGTAGGACTCGATCACCCGGCCGATCACGTTCAGTGCCCGGCCGGGGCGCACGGCCTTGATCGCGCGCATGGTCGCCTCGTGCGTGCGCTCGACCAGCAGCCGGACGTCCTCGGCGACATCGCCGGCCAGGAAGGTGGCGTTGGTGTCGCCGTGGACGCCGCCGATGAAGGCGGTCACGTCGATGTTGACGATGTCGCCGTCCTCGATGAGCGTCGAGTCCGGAATGCCGTGACAGATCACCTCATTGAGTGAGGTGCAACACGACTTGGGGAACCCTCGGTAGCCCAGGGTGGACGGGTAGGCGCCGTGATCGAGGATGAACTCGTGCACCACGGCGTCGATGTCGTCGGTCAACGCGCCCGGCTTGACGGCTTTGCCTCCCTCCTGCAACGCCTGCGCCGCGATCCGCCCGGCGACCCGCATGGCCTCGATGGTCTCGTCGGTCTGCACCCAGGGCTCGGTGTTGCGCTTGGGCGCGGGCTTGTCGACGTACTCGGGGCGCGCGATGGGCGACGGCACCGGCCGGCGTGGGGTCTGGACGCCGGGCTGTAGTGGGGCACGAACTGGCATGTGTTCCAGCCTACGACGCATATTCCGGTCCGCCGCACCGGAGTTACCCTTCGCGGGCCTGGCACCTGGTGAGGTCGAGCTGGGCGGCGGAGGCCAGTTCGATCAGCTGGTTCAGGTTCTGGATGCCGATGGTGAGCATGTACTCGTCGCTGGTGCCGAACTTGAGGGTGGCGTTCTCGTTCAGCCGGTCGACCTCGTAGCTCATGGTGACGGCAGCCTTCATCTCGATCCAAGTCGCCTGGTAGACGCTGGGTATCGTGTACAGCCCCATACTCACGGTCACAACCTCCACAGTTTAGGGTTTCTATAAGCACGAAATATTCGTCGTGCAGCACGGCTAATCTAGTCGTGTGACACGACAGATCGCCATGTTCATTCGAGTGAAAGTGAGCTGAGATGGGCCAGGCCCGCCAGACGTTCGAGCGGCGCCAGTTGGGGCTCACGCTCCGGCGACTCCGCGATGAGGCGGGAAAGTCGCAGCAGCAGGCGGCGGAAACGCTTGGCAAGGCCCGCACCAGGATCGGCGAGCTGGAGGACGGCCGGTTCACGGTCACCGCCGACGAGCTGGCCGACCTGCTCGATCTCTATGGCGTCTCCGGCAAGGAGCGCCAGATAGCCCTGGACCTGGGCACCCTGGCCAGGACCAGACAGAAGAAGCGCCGGGCCTACACCGACCTGCTGCCGGGCTCCTTCCAGCGGTTCGCCGATCTGGAGTCAAGCGCAACCGAGATCAACGCTTACGAAGTGGGCCTCGTGCCCGGTCTGTTGCAATCACTGGGCTACGTCCGCGCAACGATCGACTCCGGGGACGGCGTCTGGTGGACGGCCTCCCATCACGAGCGGGAGGAACGCATCAGGTTCCGGTTTGACAGGCAGGCTTCGGTGCTCGGGAGCGACACCAAGCGCATCCGTTTCGTACTCACTGAGGACGCCTTGCGTGGTGGTGTCGGCAGTCCGGACGTCATGCGGGAGCAGCGGCGGCATATCCTGGAGATGCTGGAGAGCAACCCGAACCTGGCCGTGCGCGTGTTGCCGAGCAGGGTCTACGGCAACCCCGCGCGGGGCAATGGGTTCACCGTCTTCGGATTCGGAGACAAAGGCCCGCCGGTCGGCTTCTGCTCAGTGCTCTTCGGTCCGTCTACCTATCTCCACCAGGAGTCGGACACGACGGCATTGCTCCGAGGGTTCCAGCGGCTCATGGAGCTAGCGTTGGATCAGAAGGCCTCAGCGCAGCTGATCCGCCGGATCGACAAGGAGAATTGACCGTGCGCGACACCGGATGGTTCAAGAGCAGCCGCAGCTCCGCCGCGAGCGACAACTGCGTCGAGGTGCGCCTCACCGAGGACATCACCAAGCTGCGGGACTCCAAGAAGCCTGATGCTGGTCACCTGACAGTCACCCCGTCTGCGTTTGCCGCCTTACTGCGCGAGGTCAGCCATGCGTGACAGCGGATGGTTCAAGAGCAGCCGCAGCTCCTCCGGAAGCGACAACTGCGTCGAGGTGCGCCTCACCGCACTGGCGACCAGGCTGCGGGACTCGAAGAACCGTGCAGGCGGTCAGCTGACCGTTGCGTCGACGGCGTTCGTTGCTCTGGTTACTTCAGTCCGCTGAGGAATCTGGTGGTCGCGGCGACCGCCTTGGCCGAGGTGCCCGCGTCGGTGATCAACACGGCGAACGCCACGTCCCCACGGAACCCGACGAACCACCCGTGTGACCGCTTCCCGTCCCCGAACTGCGCGGTGCCCGTCTTCCCGTGCACGTCAGGGAACCCGGCCATCGCCGGTGTCCGCTGCGTGACCTCCTTCATCATCTGCCGTACCGAGGTCAGCAGCGCGGGGTCGACCGGCTTCGGGTTCTCGGTGTCGCTCTTCGTGCTGGTCCCGGCCAGCAGCGACGGCGTCGGCATCGTGCCGGACGCGACCGTCGCCGCGGCCAGCGCCATGCCGAAGGGGCTGGTCACCACCTTGCCCTGACCGATCGCGTCCTCGGCCCGCTCCACCACGTTCGTGGCCGGCGGTACCGACCCGGTGACCGTCGTCGCGCCCTGCAGTACGAAGTCGGCGCCGATCCCGAGCCGGCGCGCCACGTCGGTCATCGCCGACGGGCCAAGCGTGGTGGCCAATTGGGCGAACGTCGTGTTGCAGGAGAAGGCGAACGCGCTGTGCAGCGGCACCGTGCCCTTGTCGAACCGGTCGTTGTTCGGGATCTCCCGGCCGTCGATCACCACCGTCGGCGGGCAGGCGACGGGCTGGTCGGCCTTCACCTTGCCGGCCTCGATCGCCGCGATCGTGGTCACGATCTTGAACGTCGAGCCGGGCGGGTAGCGCCCGGTCAGCGCGACCGGGCCCTGCTTGTCGGCCACCGGGTTCTGGGCGACGGCGAGCAGCTCACCGGTCGACGCCTGCACGGCCACGACCATCGCCGCGCTCCGCTCCCCCGCGATCGCCGCCTGCGCCGCGCCCTGCACGTCCCGGCTCAGCGTCACCCGCGCGGCCTCCGCCGGCTGCGGCGCCTGCGCGTGCAGCTCGGTCACCTCGGCGCCGGACACGTCGGTGGTGTAGATCCGCCAGCCCGCCTTGCCGATCAGCTCGTCCTCGACCAGCTTGCGGATGCCGGGCAGCAGCGTCGGCGCGAGCGTCTTGTCCGCCGCGAGTAATCGGGGCGCCGAGGTGAACCGCACCCCGGGCAGCTCGTAGATCCGGGGCTTCACCCGTTCGTAGTCGGCTGAGCGCAGCGTGACCACCTGGTAGGGCTGGTCGGGCTTCGCCTTGGCCGCGCCGTCGAGGATGGACTTCTGGGTGATGGCCGGATCGAACCTGGCCAGCGAGGTGGCGAGCGCGCCGGCCACGGCACGCACGTCGCCCGCCTTCGCCGGCTCCAACAGCACCGACACCACGTGGTCGGGCGACATCAGCAGCGCGCCGTCGCGGTCGAGCATCGGCGCGAGGTCTGGCTGCTCGTTCTCGATCGCCACCGACTGCTGCTCGCCCAGCTCGGGGTGCACGACCGTGGTGGTCCAGTGGACCCGCCACGCGTCGTCCTTGGCGCGCAGCTCCATCCGGCCGCCGTACTGCCACTCCCGGCCGTGGCCGAAGTCCCAGGTGACGTCGAAGTTGGCCCAGGCCGAGGTCTCGTCGTCGTTGGCCGCCACGCTGCCCAGCTTGGCCGACACCTTCTCCGGGCCGAGCTTCTCGCGGACCTCGTCCAGCAGCTTCCGCGCCGAGTCCGGTGAGTCGGTCAGTGCCGCGGCCTTGGCGTTGTCGCCAGCGGTGAACGCGCCGAGGTAGTCGCCGGCGGCGTCGCCAGGGCCAGGGCCGGAGTCGCCGAACAGGCCGCAGCCGGCCAGCGGCAGGGTGAGCAGCAGGGCGAAGACCAGGCCGATGAGCCGGCGACGACGGTGGAAGGCACGCACTCGGCGAGTATGGCTCAGCGCACCGACACTCAGAACAGCACCGTGGCGTACTGACCCACCGTGGCGAAGCCGATCCGCTTGTAGGCGGCCTGGGCGACCACGTTGTAGCCGTTGACGTAGAGGCTCGCGGTCCGCCCGAGCCCACACACCAGCCGGTTGACCACCGCGGCCGTGCCGGCCGAGCCGAGGCCCTTGCCCCGCCGGTCCGGGTGCACCCAGACGCCCTGGATCTGGCCGACCGCGTTGGACAGCGCGCCGATCTCGGCCTTGAACACCACATCGCCGCCGTCGAACCTGGCGAACGCCCGGCCGGCGGCGATCAGCTCGGCGACCCGCGCCCGGTAGCTGGCGCCGCCGTCGCCGGTGCGGGGGTCGACGCCGACCTCCTCGATGAACATCGCGATGGCCGCCGGCAGGTAGCGGTCGAGCTCGGCCGGGCGCACCGCGCGGACCAGCGGGTCGGCCGGGATCAGCGACTCGCGGTCCATCGACATCAGCGGCTGCTCGGCCCGTACCTCCCTGGCGGGGCCCCAGTCCAGCTCGAGCTCCTCCCACAGGCCGAGCACCTGCTCGGCCGGGCCGACCACCGACGAGCACATCCGCCGCCTGCGCAGCGCCCGGTCGGCGAACGCGCGCAGCGCCGCCCGGTTGCCCTGCAAGGGAATCAGGTTCGAGCCGGCGAAGCACAGGGCGTCCAGGCGGCCACCGCGGAACCCGCGGGGCTCACAACCCCACAACTCACCGCCCAGCCGCCATGGATCCATGCCGAGGGTCTCGATGCGCGAGGCGACCATGCAGGACGAGACCGGATCCGCCGTGAGCATCGAGCGCACGCCCAGCCGATCCCGCTCGTCGAGTAGCCGCGCTCCAGCAAGCCGCAACACATGCTCAAGCGTGCCAGAAGTCCGGCTCGTGGGACAGCCAAGGCCGGCCAGTCGATTCGGCATGTCCCGATTCGACGCATCACCGACACCAACACGAGCCCAGGAGGCCGCCATGCCCGACCGGCCCGATGTCCCGCCCGATGCGATGAAGGACGCCGTCATCGCACCTGACCAACCCGCCGACTTCGCCGACACGCTGAGCCCTGAGCTGCGCGCGCAGGAGGAGTACCTTCGCGCACAGATCGCGGCGGGCGCGCCGACCGCCGCCCAACCGCCGCCTGAGCTGCGAGAAGGGGAAGACGTTTGCGAAAGCTGATCTACAGCCTGAGCGTGTCGCTCGACGGCTTCATCGAGGCACCCGGTCGTAACCTCGACTGGTCCATGCCCAGCGACGAACTACACCGGCACCACAACGAGAAGGCCACCGAGGACGGCCTCACGTTCTACGGGCGCGGGCTGTGGGAGGCGATGGTCCCCTACTGGCCGTCGGTCCTGGACGACCCGGACGCGGACGCCGTCTCGAGCGACTTCGCCAAGCGCTGGGTGGCGCGGCCGAAGGTGCTGTTCTCCTCGACGGTGACCGAGGTCGACTGGAACACCCGGCTCCACCGGGGCGACCCGGTGGCGGAGATCGAGCGGCTCAAGGCGACCGACGGCGGCTCGATGGACATCGGCGGCGCCACCCTGGGCAGCACGGCCGTGCGGGCCGGGCTGGTCGACGAGTACTGGCTGTACTACTTCCCGGTCGCGCTCGGCGCCGGCACGCCGTTCTTCCGCGACCTGACCAGCTGGGTGGAGCTGCGGCTGGTGGAGACGAAGACGTTCGACGGCGGCGTGGTGCTGCTGCGCTACGAGAAGAAGAAGTAGGCGTCAGGAGACCGTCACGACCGGCTCGCCGGCCTCGGCGGTCTCCCCCGCCTCCTCGGCGATGCGCATGGCCTCCTCGATCAGCGTCTCCACGATCTGGTGTTCCGGCACGGTCTTGATGACCTTGCCCTTGACGAAGATCTGGCCCTTGCCGTTGCCGGAGGCGACGCCGAGGTCGGCCTCGCGGGCCTCGCCCGGCCCGTTGACCACGCAGCCCATCACGGCCACCCGCAGCGGGACCTCCATGCCCTCCAGACCGGCGGTCACCTCGTCGGCGAGCTTGTAGACGTCGACCTGCGCGCGCCCGCACGACGGGCAGGACACGATCTCCAGCTTGCGGGGGCGCAGGTTCAGCGACTGCAGGATCTGCGTGCCGACCTTGACCTCCTCGACCGGCGGCGCGGACAGCGACACCCGGATCGTGTCGCCGATGCCCTGGCGCAGCAGCGCGCCGAACGCGACCGCCGACTTGATCGTGCCCTGGAACGCCGGCCCGGCCTCGGTGACGCCGAGGTGGAGCGGATAGTCACACTGCTCGGCGAGGATCTCGTAGGCCCGGATCATCACCACCGGGTCGTTGTGCTTGACCGAGATCTTCAGGTCGTGGAAGTCGTGCTCGGCGAACAGTGACGCCTCCCACAGCGCCGACTCCGCCAGCGCCTCCGGCGTTGCCTTGCCGTGCTTGGCCATCAGCCGGGGGTCGAGCGAGCCGGCGTTGACCCCGATCCGGATCGGGGTGCCGTGGTCGCGCGCGGCGGCGGCGATCTCGCGCACCTTGTCGTCGAACTTCTTGATGTTGCCCGGGTTCACCCGGACCGCAGCGCAACCGGCCTCGATGGCCGCGAACACGTACTTCGGCTGGAAGTGGATGTCGGCGATGACCGGGATCTGGGACTTCGCGGCGATCGCCGGCAACGCCTCCGCGTCGTCCTGCGACGGGCAGGCCACCCGGACGATGTCACAGCCGGCGGCGGTCAGCTCGGCGATCTGCTGCAGGGTCGCGTTGACGTCCGCGGTGACCGTCGTGGTCATCGACTGCACCGAGATCGGGTGCTCGCTGCCGACGCCGACGCGGCCGACCTGCAGCTGTCGGGTCCTGCGTCGCTCCGCCAGCAGCGGCGGCGGGATCGGCGTGCCCAACATGATGCTCTCGGTCATGCTTTCAGCCTACTTATCGGCGCTCGGGGCCCGCGAATCGTGGTCACTCGATACGGATCGGGTTCACGATGTCGGCGGTGACCGTCAACAGGACTATCGCGCCACCGATGAGGACGAAGACCATCGTCACGGCCGACAACTTGGTGTAGTCGACCGGGCCGCCCGCGGGCTTGCCGCGCAGTTTGCGTAGCCAGTCCCGGATCTTCTCGTAGAACAGGACCGCGATATGGCCGCCGTCCAGCGGCAACAGCGGCAGCAGGTTGAACACGCCGACGAAGAAGTTCAGCGTGGCGAGCACGATCAGGAACAGCTCCCAGATGCCCTTCTCGACCGCGTCCCCGCCGATGATGCTCGCGCCGACGACACTGACCGGGGTCTCCGGGTCGCGCTCCCCGCCGCCGATGGCCTCGATGACCTTCGGGATCTTCTCCGGGAACGCGAGCAGGCCGTTCCACACGCCGACGAACATGTCCCCGGTGAACTCCGTCGCGCCGCCGAGGCCGTCGAGCGGGCCGTAGGCGATCATCGCCGGCGGCAGGGCGACGGAGACGCCGATGGCACCCGCTTTGCCGCCGTCGGCGGTCGAGACCTGCGCGACGTCGACGGTCAGGGTGAGGGTCTCGGCGCCCCGGCGGATCTCGAACTCGGTCGGCCCGGAGAGCCCCTCGACCTTCTTGACCATGTCGCCCCAGGTCGGCGTCGGGGTGCCGGCCACGGAGAGCACCAGGTCGCCCTGGCGCAGGCCGGCGTCCTTGGCCGGCGCCGCCGCGTTCGGCGCGCAGCCGTCCTCGGAGGTGGTGCCCTTGTCGACCACGCAGTCGTTGACCGTGCCGACCTCGGGGGGCTCGGTCGCGGCGGTGACCCCGACGTTGGGCAGGCCCATGGTGATGGCCATCAGGTAGAGGATCAGGAAGCCGACGATGAAGTGGGTGATGGACCCGGCCACCATCACGACGAAGCGCTTCCACGTCGCGTAGCGCCACATCGCGCGCGGCGCTTCCTCCGGGGTGACCTCGTCCAGGGCGGTCATGCCGGCGATGTCGCAGAAACCGCCGAACGGGATCGCCTTGACGCCGTACTCGGTCTCGCCCCGGCGGAAGGAGAACAGGGTCGGGCCGAAGCCGATGAAGTAGCGGCGCACCCGCATGCCGAAGGCCTTGGCGGCCACCATGTGACCAGCCTCATGCAGGGCCACCGAGATACAGATGCCGAGCGCGAAGAGGATGATCCCCAGGATCCACACGAGCACGTCTGTCAGTCCTCTCCCCGCCCGGTGGTACCGGGCTCAACCGTTGCCCCGAGCCGCTGCCTGGCCGTGGTCCGTGCCCAGGTCTCCGCGGCGAGCACCTCGTCGACCCCGGACGGATCGGCGTGCCAGTCGTCCGCGTCGTCGAGCACTCGGTGCACAGTGTCCACAATGGCGGTGAAGGTCGTGTGTCCTCGCGTGAACGCGGCCACCGCTTCCTCGTTGGCCGCGTTGTAGATCGCCGGCAGGCAGCCCCCCGCCTCGCCGGCCTGCCTGGCCAGCCGCACGGCGGGGAAAGTGTCGTTGTCCAGGGGTTCGAAGGTCCAGGCGGTGGGCTCGGTGAACCGGACGGGCCGCGCGGCGCCGGGCACCCGGTCCGGCCAGCCAAGCGCCAGCGAGATCGGCAGCCGCATGTCCGGCGGGCTGGCCTGCGCGATCGTCGACCCGTCGACGAACTCCACCATCGAGTGAATCATCGACTGCGGGTGCACCACGACGTCGATCCGCTCATAGGGCACGTCGAACAGCAGGTGCGCCTCGATCAGCTCCAGGCCCTTGTTGACCAGGGTCGCGGAGTTGATCGTGATCACCGGGCCCATGTCCCAGGTGGGGTGGGCCATCGCGGCCTCGACCGTGACATCGGCCAGCTCGCTGGTCCGCCGGCCGCGGAACGGGCCGCCGGAGGCGGTCAGCACCAGCCGCGCGACCTCACTCGCCCGCCCGGAGCGCAGGCACTGGGCGATCGCCGAGTGCTCGGAGTCGACCGGCACGATCTGGCCGGGCTTGGCCGCGCGCAGCACCAGCGGGCCGCCGGCGATCAGCGACTCCTTGTTCGCCAGGGCCAGGGTCGCGCCGGTGGCCAGCGCGCGCAGCGTCGGCGCCAGGCCGATGGACCCGGTGATGGCGTTGAGCACGATGTCGGCCCTGGCGGTGTCGATCAGCTCGCTGATCGCCTCCGGGCCGGCCAGGATGCGCGGCATGGCGAAGTCGCCCGCCTCGTAGCCGCGCTTCTTGGCCTCGGCGTACAGGGCGAGCGCCACGTCCTCGGCGGCGGTCGAGCGGGACACCGCGACCGCTCGGGCGCCACTCGCGACCGCCTGCGCGGCCAGGGCGCCCGGATCGCCGCCCGCGGCGGCGACGCCGACCACCTCGAACCGCTCCGGATTGGCGGCGAGCACGTCCAGTGCCTGGACACCGACCGAGCCGGTCGAGCCGAGAACGAGGACGCTACGTCTGGTCATCGGGCACATTCTTCCCGATGCCCGCCGAGGCGCTCCCGGATGGTGCGCGGAGCGGGTCAGGGTCGTGTGGGATCATTTCCCGGCAAGGGAATGCTCGGGTGCCGGGAGGGAACGTGGCAGGCTCACAGCTGGTGAAGCGGCCGAAGAACGCGGTCGACCCCCACGAGGAGCCGTCCGCGGAGTGGGGCTGGCACGGCCGGTTCCCGCGTGGCCGGGAGATCGCGGGCTGGTTCACCACGATCGGCATGTTCGTGATGGCCTTCGTCGGCAACCACGTCGCGCGCACCGAGCAGCTCTGGCTGGTCGGCATCGGCGTGTTCCTGGCCGCCGGGCTGATCTGGACGCGCGTGCGGCAGCGCACCGCCTGGCGCCGCTGAGCCGCGCCGAAAATCTGAGGCACATCACATTCTGGGATCTTGGAACAAATCCGCCTCGCCTGATTGCTGATCAGGGAGACACCGGCGTCAGTCCACGCTTCCCCTTGTGTGAAAGGCCTCTCGATGGCTCACGCCACCCTGCCCAGAACGTCCTTATCGGACACCGCGGTGGCTCCGACCGGGTTAGCCCGCGTGCGGATCATCCTCGTGCTCGGGGCGTTGATCGCCCTCGGTCCCCTGACTATCGACATGTACCTGCCGGCACTGCCGGCAATCGCCGACGACCTGCTGACCACGTCCTCCTCGGTGCAGCTCACGCTCACCGGGACGCTGCTCGGCCTTGGTCTCGGCCAACTCGTGATCGGCCCGCTGTCCGACGCGGTCGGCCGCCGGCTGCCGCTGATCGCGGGCACCGCGTTACACATCGTCTCCTCCGTGCTCTGCCTGATCGCGCCCAACGTCGCCGTGCTCGGCCTGTTCCGCCTGTTCCAGGGTGTCGGCGCGGCGGCGGCCATGGTGGTCGCGATGGCCGTGGTCCGTGACCTGTTCAGTGGGCGCGCGGCCGCGACGGTGTTGTCCAGGCTGATGCTCGTGATGGGGGTCGCGCCCATCCTGGCCCCGACCATCGGCGCGGCGATCCTGCTGAACGGCTCGTGGCGGGGGGTGTTCGCGGTGCTGGCCGCGCTCGGCGTGGCGCTGATCCTGGTCGCGGTGTTCCTGCTGAAGGAGACGCTGCCGCCGGAGCGGCGCCGGACCGGGGCGGTGCGCCCGGTGCTGGCCACCTACCGCTCGCTGGTGCTCGACCGGGAGTTCGTGGTGCTGGCCCTGGTGTCCGCGCTGGGGATGTCCGCGCTGTTCTCCTACGTGTCCGGCTCGTCGTTCGTCCTGCAGGACCACTACGGGCTCAACCAGCAGGAGTTCGGGCTGGTCTTCGCCATCGGCGCGGTCGCGCTGATCGCCGCGTCCCAGTTCAACGTCGTGCTGCTCAACCGGCTGACCCCGGCGCGGATCGTGTTGCACGCGCTCACCGTGGCGGTCGCCGCCGGGGTGGTGTTGGTCGTGCTGACCGCGACCGGCGTCGGCGGGCTGCTCGGGTTCGTGCTGCCGCTGTTCGTGCTGCTCGGCGCGGTCGGCTTCGTGTTGCCGAACGCGCCCGCGCTGGCGCTGTCGCGCCACGGTGAGGCGGCTGGGACCGCGGCGGCGCTGCTCGGGGCCACCCAGTTCGGGCTCGGCGCGCTGATCGCGCCGCTGGTCGGGGTGCTCGGCAACGACGGCCCGGCGATGGCGGTCACGATGACCGGCGGTGCCGCGGTGGCCTGGGTGGCGCTGGCGGCCACCCTGCGCCGGGAACGGCGGGTCGAGCTGGCGCCCGCGATGTGACCCCTGGTGCACATTTCTACCACGTGGTAGAAATGTGTGGGAGCGCTCTCACAGGCGCTTTTGTCGAGGTCAGGGGGTTGGTATGAGCAGTTTGTCCGTCCAGCTGTACTCGGTCCGGGAGGCCTTCGCCGCCCAACCCGGCGAGACACTCGCCCGCCTGGCCGACATCGGCTTCACCCAGGTGGAGCCCTACGGCCTGCTGGAGCACGAGGCCGCGCTGCGGACCGCGCTGCCGGCGGCCGGGCTCACCGCGCCGACCACGCACGCCAAGCTCGTCGACGCCGACCTGCCGGCGGTGTTCGCCGCCGCGACGGCGTGCGGGGTCGGGCTGGTGATCGACCCGTACGTGCCCGCCGAGCAGTGGCAGGCCGAGGCCGACGTCGCGGCCACCGCGGCGGCGCTCAACAGCGCGGCCAAGCTCGCCGCCGAGCACGGCCTGACCGTCGGCTACCACAACCACTGGTGGGAGCTGTCGACCGAGATCGGTGGCCGCAGCGCGCTGGAGGTTTTCGTCGACCACCTCGACCCCGAGGTGGTGCTGGAGGTCGACACCTACTGGGCGGCGGCCGGCGGGGCGGACGCGCCGGAACTGCTGCGCCGGCTCGGCGCGCGGGTCCGGGCGCTGCACGTCAAGGACGGCGACCTGGCCACCGACGCGACCGGGCAGGTCCCGGCCGGACAGGGGCGGGTGCCGGTCGACGAGGTGCTGGCCGCGGCTCCGGACGCGCTGCGCGTGATCGAGTTCGACCAGTACGCCGGGGACATCTTCGAGGGCCTCGCGGCCAGCCGCGCCTACCTGACCGGAGGTGACCGATGACCGACGGACCAGTCGGAGTCGGGGTGATCGGCGCGGGCGTGATCAGCGACGCCTACCTGACCAACCTCACCAGCTTCCCCGACCTGCGGGTGCTCATGGTCGCCGACCTCGACCTGGAGCGGGCGGCCGCACAGGCGGCCAAACACGGCGTGCCGACGTCGGGCGGCGTGCCCGACCTGCTCGCCGACCCGGCGATCGAGCTGGTGGTGAACCTGACGATCCCGGCCGCGCACGTCGACGTCGGCATCGCCGCGCTGGAGGCCGGCAAGCACGTCTGGGCGGAGAAGCCGCTGGCGCTGGACCGCGAGACCGGCGCCAAGCTGCTCGACCGGGCGCGGGAACGCGACCTGCGGGTGGCCAGCGCGCCGGACACCGTGCTGGGCGCCGGTCTGCAGACCGCGCGGCGGGCAGTGGACGCCGGGCGGATCGGCGAGCCGCGCACGGCGCTGGCGGTGTTCCAGACACCGGGACCGGAGGTCTGGCACCCGGCGCCGGAGTTCCTGTACGCGCCCGGCGGTGGGCCGCTGCTGGACATGGGGCCGTACTACCTGACCGAGCTGGTGCAGCTGTTCGGCCCGGTGCGCCGGGTCAGCGGGGCCGGCGGCCGGGCGCGCGACACGCGGGTCATCGGCTCCGGGCCAAGGGCGGGCACCGAGTTCCCGGTGGCGGTGCCGACCACGGTGACCGCGCTGGTGGAGTTCGAGCGCGGTGGGTCCGCGCAGCTGGTGCTGAGCTTCGACTCGCCGCTGCGCCGGGTGCTGCTGGAGGTCACCGGCACGCTGGGGACCGCGGTGCTGCCCGACCCGAACCGCTTCGACGGATCGACGGAGCTGCATCTGTTCGACCAGGACGAGCCGGTGGTGGTGGCGCCAAGCGGCCACGAGTCCTCCCGGGGCACCGGGGCGCTGGAGCTGGCCAGGGCGGTGCGCGCCGGGGTGCCGGAACGGGCGTCCGGTGAGCTCGCCTACCACGTGCTGGACACGATGCTGTCCATCGAGGAGTCGATCACGCGGGAGCAGCCGGTGGCCGTGGCGAGCACCGTCGAGGTGCCCGCGGCGCTGCCGGCGGACTGGGATCCCTACGCGAGCACGCTGTCCAGGTAGCTGCGCAGGGTGTCGACGAGGGCGACCTCGTCCGGGGTGGTCAGCCACTGCACCTGCAGCCCGTCCATCAGCGCGATGAACGTGACGGCCGCGACCTGCGGGTCGACGTCGGAGCGCAGCACGCCGTCGTGGGCCAGCACGCGGAAGGACTCGAGCGCCGAGGAGCGGGCGAGCTGGTAGTGGCGGACGAAGTAGTCGTGCGCCGGATGGTCGGGCGCGACCGCCTCGGCGGCCAGGCGCGAGTAGAGGTCGACGATGCCGGGATGGGCGACGTTGTGCTCGGCGAGGGTGATGAAGTTGCGGAGCAGGGCGAGCCCGGGTGGGCAGCCGAGCTGTTCGCGTTCGGTGTCCTCGGCGTCGCGGCGCTCCAACACGGCGGCGAGCAGGGCCTCCTTCGTCGGGAAGTAGTACAGCAGGCCGGCGTGGGTGATGCCGGCCCGTTTGGCCACTTCCCGCAGGGACGAGCCGTGGTAGCCGGCCTCGCCGTACACCGCGACCGCTGCGGTGAGGATGTCCTCCCGGCGGATCCGACCCTTGAGGTATCCCCCGGTCGCGCCGGCAGTCACGGGGTGTCTCGGCGTTCGCGGTGGTTGCGCACCTTTTCAGTATCGCGAAGCGACACACTTCCTGACGTGCCGGTGGCGATTACGCTCGGCCGGTGACCGCGGCGGAGATCGACTGGGGTGGGCAGCGCGCCGACCGGCTCTTCATGGACAAACATGGACAACGATGACTTTTCAAGTACTTTAAAAGTCATGATGGAGGCGCTGTTCTCTGACCTCGTGAACAAGCCGAAGGACACCGTGGCCAAGCTGAGAGGGTCGCGAGACCTGCGGCTGCGTCGCCGCGATGCCGAGGACCTCGTACTCACCACTGCCGCGCGTGCCGAGCAGAACATGGAGTTCGTCTCCGCGACGACGCGCCTGTTCGTCGCACTCATGCAGCACGACCAGCAGGCGCGTGCGCTGTTGCTTGACGTGATCCCTGAGGCGTTCCCATGGGTGCGGTTCCTCCCCAGAGAGGACGTGCAGGCTTTTCTCGTCGAGATGGTCGGCACCCTGCGTGCGGTCGAAGAACTTGACAGCCCCGCCCCGGTGGTTCAGGTGATCACCGAGTGGCGGCACACCGCCGAGGTCTATGCCGATCCTGAGGTCTTCGCCGCCATCACGCAAGACGGTAAGGACTACGGGGCAGTGTCCAAACCACCCGCGTCATGAGCCCCAAACGCAAAGACCGGGTGGCACCGCCACCCGGTCCAGACGAGTGGGACCTGCGGTACGCGACCAACGACGCAGCCAAGGGCTGGGAAGAACTGTGCCGCCAGGTCCCACACAACCTTTTGCGTGCATGGGAAGCGCTGCGCACGAATCCACGCCCGCAACCTTCTACAACACGCCAACACCAACTGAAGGGCAAACTCGGCACCGGCACGTTCGACGGGCGCGACATGCCGTGCTGGCAGTACGAAGTCACCGGTGGGGCCACTCGATGCGGCCCGCATCGCGACACTGATGACTCACCGCTGGCGCAGAAAATCCCGAACGTCGTCATAACCGTCGATGGCCCGACCGTCCACGTCCGACGGATCCGCCTCCGCGCGCGCCGCCAGCGACGCTGCCAACTCCAGGGCTTCATCGTTGAGATGCCCGAAGCGCCGGGCGGCGTGGCCCAGACACAGGCCCGCCAACCCAAGCAGCGGACTACCCGATACCGCCCGCGTGCCAACCCGCACGCAGGACTGCGCGACAAACTCCCCATCGTCATCGTTCAACGCGCTGCCGACCAGGACGCGGGCTGCCTCGCTCTCCTGTGAGCGGTCGCGCAGAGCCCTCTCCAACACTTCGACAACCACCTCATGAGGTAATGCGGGAGGGTTCTCAAATCTCAGATTCGAACACATTCCGTGCGGTTGTCCCGTTCTTGCGCTGGTTGACGTTGAAGCGCGCCTTCTTCTGGCGATTCCCGCACGTGTTCATGTCACACCATTTGCGGGTGCGACTTTGGCTGGTGTCAAAGAAGGCGGCCTGACAGGTTGGCGACGCGCACAGGGCCAGTCTTCCGTCTCGTTCGCCGGCGATGATGCTGATCGCGTCGGCGGCGATCACGCTGAGGGCGTCTTCCACGCGGGAAGCTGGGCCAAGTCGCCATTCACGATTTCTCGCTGGCGTCAGGACGGCCGCGGCCCGGCCCTGGATGCTGCGGTCATTGATGATGTGGACGGCGGCCGCCGGGAGAGCGTCGTGCGTCGCGGTCGCGGTCGCGGCGGCGTGAATTGACTCTCGCAGTTCCCGTGCGAGGTCGAGCTGGGCGGCGGTGCAGGAGTCCACGGCCAGACCGTTCACCGCCAGCCAGTCGACGAGTCGCTGCGGCGTGGGAATGCGCTCCACCGCGTTGCCCCGCCGCTCCGTCAGCGTCCCCGTGAAGCTGGTCGCCAGCACGCTACCGAGGCGAAAGTCGGGGAACCCAGCACCCATGGAACCACCTTAGCCGGTTGCGCGCTGACCCGACGACATGTTAGAACCGTCTTAGCCGGTTCTCCCCAGGTTGTAGCCGGTGCCGCGATGGCCAGGAGGTCTCATGTCCCGCCAAACCAGTGACGTGCAAACGTTTGCCGCCCGCGCGACGGACGCTGACCTCGACGATCTGCGCGCGCGACTGGCCGCGGCGCGGCTACCGGAGGCCGAGACGGTCTATCGCGCCGCGCCCGACCCTCGCCGCTGGGACCAGGGCGTCCCGCTCGCCGACATCGTCGAGGTCGTGCACTACTGGCGCACCGGGTACGACTGGCGGTCGTTCGAAGAGCGCCTTGACCGGATCGGGCAGTTCCGCACGACCATTGATGGTCTGGGAATCCATTTCCTGCACCGCCGATCCACGCGCGCGGATGCCACGCCGCTGATCCTGACGCACGGCTGGCCGGGCAGCATTGCCGAGTTCATCGACATAGTGGACGAGCTGGCAGATCCGCACGACGCGGACACGCCAGCATTTCACGTCGTGGTGCCATCGCTACCCGGCTTTGGTTACAGCGACAAGCCGGCCACCACCGGGTGGGGAACCGAAAAGATCGCGGCCGCCTGGGTGGAACTGATGGGCAGGCTCGGCTACCACAAGTTCGTAGCCCACGGCGGCGACTGGGGAGGCAATATCACCACGGTTCTCGGCGGCAGGTTCCCAGCACACGTGCTCGGCATTCACACCACGTTCGCGGAGGGACCGCCCGGATTGACAACGGACGGGCTGACGGCGGTCGAGCGCGGGTGGACCGAGGAAACGCGCGATTTCTGGCGCAACCGCGCGGGGTACGCGAAGCAGCAGGCGACCCGGCCGCAGACCATCGGCTACTCGCTCGTCGACTCACCGGTCGGGCTGCTTGCCTGGATCCTTGACAAGTTCGCCGAGTGGTCAGACACCGAAGACAGCCCGTTCGAGACGATTTCCCGAGACCGCGTTCTTGACGACGTCACCCTGTACTGGCTGACGCGGTCCGGTGCATCGTCGGCCCGCATCTACTACGAAAGCCACAACTCGCTGGACCCCGAACTCCGGGTCGACGTCCCGACCGCGATCAGTATGTATCCCCGCGACATCGAGAAGTATCCGCGCGCCTGGGCACAGGAGCGGTACCGGCAGATCGTTCGATGGCGATCGCCGGAGAACGGGGGACATTTCCCATCGCTGGAGGTTCCCGAGTATTTCGTCAAGGACCTGCAGGAAGGCCTCGCGGCAGTACTGGCGGCTCACCCTTGACGACAGGTTACAACTCGCCTGACGTCAACGCGGGCGATAGACGTCGGCGCGGTGTTCTATGCGAAGGACCGTGACCTCTCGACGCTCGTCATCGATCTCGTACAGAACACGAAACGCCCCCCGTCGAGCCGATCGGATGCCATCCAGTTCATAGCGGAGGGCTTTACCGACGCGGTGCGGATTGTCCAGCAATGTACTGGTGATGAACTCGACCACAGCCGCAGCGACGCCTTCTGGCAGCGTGTGTTGAATGGTGCGGGCGGCGCTTGTGGAAACCTGAAGACCATAGGACTCGGTCACGGCCGCAGTCGTAGTGCGCGGATCGCGTCCACCCCACGAACCACGTCCCCACGGTCGACCTCATCGCGGCTTTCGCGAATACCGGCCATGGTCTCCGGATCACTGAGAACTTCCAGCGTCTCCTCGAGCGCCGCCAGATCGTCGTATCCGATCAGCACCGCGGCGGGACGCCCGTTGCGGGTGACCACGACACGCTCATGCTCGCGCTCCGCCCTGTCGACGAACTCCGACAGGTGGTCCCGCACGGCCCGCAACGGCTCGGTGGTCATGGCCACAATTGTGGCACACGGATCACCGCCGAGAACGGCTCGTCTCACACCGTGATGTCGAGGTCGTACTCGATCGCCGCCAGGAGCCGGTCGCGTGACTCGACGACCTCACGGCGCAGCCGCGCCGCGTCCTCGACGAGCAGTTCGCCGCGCCACTTGCGCGGTCTGCCCGCGACGAAGACCGTGCGCACGCTGCGCGCGTCGGCGCCGAGCACGACGGTGGCGACCGAGTTGTTGAGCGGGAAGTTGGTGAACTCGCCGGCGTCGATGAGCACCAGGTCCGCCTCCTTCCCCGGCGTGATCGACCCCGCCCGATCCCACACGCCGTTCGCCTTCGCGCCGGACACCGTCGCGAACTCGAGCACGTCACGGACCCCGATCGGCGCCGGAGCGTCCGCCTCGCCGCGGAAACGCCGGTTCCCCGCCTGCATCCGCTGGACGTTCAGCGCCACCCGCATCTGGGTGAACATGTCCGACGACAGCGAGCACTCGACATCGATGCTGAAGGCCGGGCGCAGCCCGACGTCCAGTGCCTTCTGGACCGGCGAGATCGACTCGAAGATCGCGAGCTGCTGATCGGAGGTGACGGCCAGCGCGACCTGCCCGCCGGTGTCGGCGATGATCTTCCAGGCGGCATCGTCGAGCGTGCCGCCGTGGATCCACGTCAGATCCGGGCCGAGCACGTCCTCCGCCGCCAGCCGCTGGATGTGCGCGGCCGCCCCTGGCCCCTGCGCGCCGTCCACCGAGATGCCGATGCCGAGGTCGCGCGCCTGGCGAATTCGCTCACCCGACAGCAGGGCGTCGCCTTCGAGGGTCGGCAGGACCTGGGGAATCAGTCCGATCCGCAGGGTCACGAGCGCGTCGTCCGAGGGGAAGTGCTCGGCCCGCACCCGCGTCAGGTCCGTCAGCCAGCTCGGGTCCCACTCGCCGCCCATCGGCGGCGAGGAGGCGACGACGCCGCGCGCGCCGGAGTCCTTCCACGCCGCCACCACGGCATCGGAATACTCGGGCGAGCGAATGTTGTGGCTGAAGTCCAGCACGCTGGTCACGCCGGCATCCAGTGCGCCGAGAGCGGCGAGCTTCGTGCCCAGGTACATGTCCTGGGGTTGGTACACCGGACCGAGGCGGGTGTGCGCCAGCGCGAAGTACTCCATGATGTCGACGTCGGCCCACAGCCGGCGCACCTGGGTCTGCCAGCAGTGCCGGTGAGCGTCGATCATCCCCGGAATCACTACCTGGCCCGCCGCGTCGACGACGCTGGCCTGGGCACTGGCCGCGATCTCGCTCAGGTCCGCACCCACCGCCTCGATCTTCGAGCCGCGGATCAGGATGTCGCCGGCGGCGAGATCCCCCACCGCCGGATCCATGCTGACGATCGCGGCACCCCGAATGAGCACCGGGCGCTCCGGGGCGGACAGCAGTTGGTCCAGCAGCTGGTCCGGTGTGGTCATCGGTGTGCTCATCGCGGCCCACCCTCGGTGGCGGAGTGTGCGCCGACCATGTAGCCCGCGAGATCCTCGGGAGCCAGCATGGAGGCCGGTGGTGGCGGACCCCAGGTGTACATGGCGTGCGCGGCGTCCCAGACCTCGGCGTGCCAGAGCGCGTCGTCGACGATGCAGTCCATGTCGGAGTAGTACTCGGAGAAGTTGCCCGCCGGGTCCCTGAGGTACCAGAAGAAGTTCGAGCCGATGTGGTGGCGGCCAAGGCCCCACACGTGCCGGTCGGGGTCCTTCGCCAGCATGGCGGTCGCGCCGCGGCCTACCTCGTCGACGTCGTCGACCTGCCACGAGGTGTGGTGCAGAAACTGGATGGGGGCGTTCTGGACGGCGAG
Organism: Actinophytocola sediminis; assembly: GCF_054779715.1. Classification (NCBI taxonomy): domain Bacteria; kingdom Bacillati; phylum Actinomycetota; class Actinomycetes; order Pseudonocardiales; family Pseudonocardiaceae; genus Actinophytocola; species Actinophytocola sediminis. The sequence goes on from NZ_BAAGXS010000060.1 coordinate 53,054, forward strand.
GTTGTGGTGATCGGTGGAGCACCGCATGAACGCGGCCAGGCCGGGGACGGTGTCGCTGACCTTGAACCCGATGCCCTGCTGGAAGAACGCCTCGGACGCCTCCTGGTCGGTGGAGCCGAGGACGACGTGGCCGAGCTTGCGGGGCCGGACCGGTGTGTCGCGCAGGATGCCCGGGGCGCGCGTGCCGACGCGGGCGGCCACGCCGGGGCTGTTGTACGGCGGGGCCGGGTGAGGCTCCTGCCAGACGCGGTCCGCGATCTCGACCCGCACGGTGACCCCGGTGCCGGGGTCGGTCGCGCGGAGGCCGGCGGCGGTGCGCTCCGGAGTGACGCCCAGCGAGGCCAACGACGCGGCGACGCGGTCGAGGTCGTCCGGATCGTCGGCGCCGACACCCAGCCGCAGCAGCCGGCGGCGTGCGGAGTGCACGATGCGCAACTGCTCGCCGCCGTCGGCGGTGGCGAAGACGTGGTCGCCGGGTGAGGTCGATGTGGGAGGGGTTTCGCCGGAGGTCGGCTGGAGCCCGAAGTCGGTGTAGTAGGCCGCGGTCGCCTCGGGGTCGGGTACGCCCATGACGATCTGGGTCAGGCGGTGCAGTGGCACAACGTCGTCCTTTCTGCGGTGGTCAGGAGGTGGCAGTGACGCAGCGTTGCCGAAGTTGGCCGATGCCGGACACGTAGCTCACGAGCTCGTCACCGGGAGCCAGCCAGCGTTGCGGCGTCCTGGCCACGCCGACGCCGCCCGGCGTTCCGGTGAACAGCACATCTCCCGGCAGCAACGGCAGGTTCTCGGACAGCTGGGCGACCATCGACGGGACGGAGAAGATCAGGTTGCTGGTCCGGCTCCGCTGGACCTGCTCACCGTTGACGAAGCAGCCGATCTCGAGGTCGTCGCGATCCTCGATCTCGTCGGGGGTCACCAGCCACGGGCCGATCGGACCGAAGCCGGGAAGCGATTTTCCGAGGCTGTACTGGGGCGCGGGCCCGGCCGTCTGCAGGATGCGTTCGGAGAGGTCCTGACCGACGGTCAGCCCGGCGACGCTGTCCCAGGCCCGGTCCTCGCGGACGCGGTGGGTGTACCGGCCGATGATGACGACGAGCTCGACCTCCCAGTCGACCCGGCCGCCCGCCGGCAGTTCGACGTCGCTGACGGGTCCGGTCAGGCAGGACGGCCACTTGGTGAACAGGACGGTCGCGGCGGTGGGTTCGGCCAGGCCGGCTTCGGCCGCGTGGTCGGCGTAGTTCAGCCCGATCGCCAGTACCTGCCGAGGGGCCGGGGCCGGCGGACCGAGCTCCGCCACGCGGAACGGCTGCCCCCCTGAGGGGTCGACGCCGGCCGCCCACTCGACGAACTCCGCCCAGTCGTCGTAGACGCCCTGCGGGTCCGGGCCGAACCGACCGCCGCTGGCCCGCTCGACGTCGATGGCGACGACGCCCGCGCCGTCGATCATGGCCAGCCGCCCGGAGAGGTTGGCGATACGCATGAGACCTCGCTTCCCTAAACCAGCATGGTGGTTTAGTGTCTCCACAGGTTGGCATGCGACCCGGGCGACTTGTCAAGAGCTGGAGTCGAAACTGCCATGCTGGTTTTTTCGAGGTGTCTCCGGTGGTAGCGACAGGAGGTCGTGGTCATGGCCAGCGATGTGCGGGACGCCTCCTCGACGTCCGTGTCCACTCGGCCCGAGCAGGTCGCCGAGCGGCTCGCGGCGCTCGCCGCGGCCGCCGAACCCGGCGATCGCCTCGGCACCAAGGCGGAGTTGCGTGCCCACTGCGGGGTCTCGGTTGGCACCTTCAACGAGGCGTTGCGCCTGGTGCAGGCCCGCGGCGTGGTCATGGTCCGCACGGGGCGGGTCGGTGGACTGTTCGCCAGTCACCCGTCGCCGACGGTGCGCCTCGGGCACGCCGTCCTCGCGCTGGACGAGGACGCGGCCGCGGCGTCGGTGACCGACGCCGGACGCGTCCGGGACGCGCTGGACCCCCTGATGGTCGAGCACGCGGTTCGGTTCGCGTCGGTGGCGGACCTGGACTCGATGCGGCGAGCACTGGCGCGGATGTCGGCCGCGGCGGACGAGCTCGACACCACCGGGTTCATGCGCGCCAACTGGGCGCTGCACGTGGCCATCGCGGGCGCGAGTCCCAACGCGATGCTGCGCTGCTTCTACACGAGCATGATCGAACTCATCGAGTCGCACACGATGTCGGTCGAGCCCGCCGTCGAGCAACCGCTCGCCGACGGACTCGCGAGGCGGCACCGGATCCACGTCGCGCTCGTCGACGCCATCACCGACCGCGATGAGCGCCGCGCGATCGCGCTCATCCATGAACACAGCGACACCAGTGCCCGCAAGGAGATCGATCCCGGCTGACTCTCCGGACCGGTGCCGGAGACGAGTCCCAGACGGAAGGTGCGTTCATGCGGTGGAGCACTGTCCTCGATGACCTGTTGGTCGCCTTGCGAAGTGAATGCTCGGCCCGGTCACGTACTTGTGGCTGGCTTGCGTCACGTTCCCCTGAGGTGACGGTTCCGGAGGTTGACAGAAAGGTGTCTCACTTTCTCGGTCTCATCGCCGAGGACCAGCTGCTGGAGCTCGATCCGCTCTGGTACTCCCTGCCGGCTGGTCCGGGACGAGTACTCCAAACACGCCTATCCGCGCGCTGTCCATTTCGTCGACGCCCTTCCGAAGACACCGAGCGGAAAGGTGCAGCGCTTCCTGCTGCGAGAGTTCGGAGGAACCAGCCATTCCTGATCCCGGTCAACACATTGTCATCATCGGCGGCACCCGCGGGCTTGGCCTGGAGCTGGCGCGAGCCGCACACGCGCTCGGAAGTCAGGTAACGGTGGGCGGGCGCGACGGAGAAGTCGCCCACGAAGCCGCGCGCTCCGTGGGCGACAGGTGCCGTGCGGGCGTGTGCGACCTGACCGACTGGTCGTCGATCGAGACGTTCGTCTCGGCCTGCGGACCGATCGACCACCTCATCCTCACCGCCGTGGACAGAGACATCCGCGCCCTCGCCGACTACCGCCCCGAGGAAAGCGCACGCGCGATCATCATGAAGACGGTCGGTTACGCGACGGCGGTGCACCACGCCCTGCCGAGATTCCGGCCGAACGCGTCGGTGGTGATCTTCGGCGGACTGTCGGCGTGGAAACCGGCGCCCGGATCCACGACCCTGTCCACCGCGAACTCCGCCATTCTCGGCCTGATGAACTCGCTCGCGCTGGAGATCGCTCCGGTTCGGGTGAACACGATCGTCCCCGGCGCGGTGGGAGACAGCCCCGTGACCCGCAACGCACCACCGGAGAGCCAACGCGCGTTCGAGGCCGTTCGCACGCGCACGCCCACCCAGCGGCTCGTCACGACGCGGAACATCGTCGCGGCGACCTTCGCCCTGCTCGACAACGACGGCATCAACGGGATACCGCTGGTCGTGGATGGTGGCCTCACTCTGACGTGACGTCTGTAGAACCCTGACCTATCCGATCGCGGACGTCTTCTCCCTGCTCGGCGAACGCCTTGAAATCCCGCATGTGCTGTAGCGACTGCTTGCGGAAGGCGCCGGGCAGCAGGAGTCCCACCAGCCGCATCAGCAGGCCGCTGAACCGGTATTCGCTCTCGCTCACCCAGAGCGTCGTCGCCGGACCGGCTTCGGTCAGCCGATCGCGCACGGCGTTCCACATGCCCTCGCCGACGATCTCGCGGTCGAAGTGAACGACGCTCCCTTTCGGGATCCCGTGCAGGTCTTCCGGTTCCCGGCGCGTGATGGTCTCGGTGCACTCGATCTTCCGTTGCCCCGTCCGCAGCACGACCCGCGACCTGGTGCCGACCGCGCCGTGCACCCCGCTCAGCGGCTCGTGCAGCACCAGGCCCCGCAGCCAGTTCGGCAGGTGTGCCGGGTCGGCGAGCAACTGGACCGTCTTCTCCCGCGGCAGGGCGATCTCGATCGAGACGGTGTACTTCATGGCGCGCATCGCTCTTCAGGTCGGGTCGGGTGCGTAGAACTTGGTGGTGGCCTCGACCGCGGCCGCGACGTGCTCCGGTTCGCCACCGGCGGCCAGGTGCGCCTGGCCCCAGGCCGCGGCGCTGCGCCGGCTGAACTCGCGCCCCTCTGGCGACTTCTCGAACTCCTCGTGGTCGACGATCTCGCCATCGGCCAGGAGCTGAGCCAGGGCGATCAGCCGCAGGTCCCAGCCGACGCCGCCGGCGCCGGGGCCGTAGGTCGGGAAGGAGGGCTCCCCGACGGCCGCCGCGTGGATCAGCTCGAACTCGGTGTCGCCGGCTGGGCCCGGGACCAGGCGCACTTCCACCTCGCTCGTGCCGGGCCAGGCATCGGCGTCCGGCCCGTAGAGCCAGGACACCTTCAGCAGCCGCGGCGGCTCGCACTGGAGGATCTCGCCGTGCTCACCACCGTCCAACTCGAACTTTCCGCCAAGCCGCAGATCCCCGGTGACCGGCTTCAACCAGCGGCGCAGCCGCTCGGGGCTGGTGATGGCGTCCCAGACGTCGCCGATCCGCGCGTCGTACCGACGCCGCAGCTCCACGGTGTACGCCTCGCCGGCGGGCAGGGTGCCCTTCCCCATCACCCGGTGCGCGGCGGCCAGCTCCTCCACTACGTCCTTCATGTGTCATGTCCCCTTCGCCAGCTCGGTTCCAGGGCATCGAGGCGTTGCTCCCACAACCGGCGAACGCCCCTCACCTGCACCGACGGGGAACGTACCGGCCGCTGCTTATATAAGTCAAGGCTGCTATTTGTCAGCTGGGTTGCGACTGCTCTCCCTAGCCCTCAGCAGCGAGTTGACCGCACGCCGCGGCAATCTCCTGACCTCGAGTATCACGCACCGTGCACGCCACGCCGCCCTCGTTCACCCGGCGCACGAACTCCCGCTCAACCGGCTTCGGGGCCGCGTCCCACTTCGAGCCTGGAGTTGGATTCAGCGGAATGACGTTCACGTGCACCAGCTGCTTCAGGTGCTTTCGGAGACGCTTGGCCAGCAAATCGGCTCGCCACGGCTGGTCGTTCACGTCTCTGATCAGGGCATACTCAATCGAGACCCGGCGACCCGAGACGTCCGCGTAGTACCGCGCCGCCTCCAGGACCTCGTCCACCGACCAGCGGGTGTTCACCGGCACCAGCGTGTCGCGCAGCTCGTCGTCCGGCGTGTGCAGCGACACCGCCAGCCGGACCTGCATCTTCTCGTCCGCCAGCTTCCGGATCGCCGGTGCGAGGCCGACCGTGGACACCGTGACCGAACGCTGGGAGATGCCAAGCCCACCCGGCGCGGGCTCGGTGATCCGCCGGACCGCCTCGACCACCCGCCGGTAGTTGGCCAGCGGCTCCCCCATGCCCATGAACACGATGTTGGACAGCCGGCCCGGCTCGCCGAGCTCGCCGTCGCGCATGGCGGCCGCGGCGGCGCGGACCTGGTCGACGATCTCGGCGGTGGACAGGTTGCGCTGCAGGCCACCCTGGCCGGTCGCGCAGAACGGGCAGGCCATGCCGCAGCCGGCCTGGCTGGACACGCACAGGGTCGTGCGGTCCGGGTAGCGCATCAGCACGCTCTCCAGCAGCGTGCCGTCGTGCGCGCGCCAGAGGGTCTTGCGGGTGGCGTTGTCGTCGGCGGCCAGGTGGCGGACCACGGTGAGCAGCGGCGGCATCAGCGCTTCGGTGAGCCGGTCGCGGCTGGCGGCCGGGATGTCGGTCATCTCGGCCGGGTCGGCGGTCAGCCTGGCGAAGTAGTGGTGGGAGAGCTGGTTGGCGCGGAAGGGCTTCTCCCCCAGCTCGGTCACGGCAGTGCGCCGCTCGCCAGCGGACATGTCGGCGAGGTGGCGAGGCGGCAGGCCGCGGCGGGGGGCGTCGAAGACGAGCGGGAGTGCGGTCATAGCCCGTTCATTCTCCCACGAGGCCGACCGGGGAATAACGTTGCATCTCGACATGTTCCGATATATCGTAAACCTATCGCGATAGCACGCGATGATCAACTACAGGAGGAATCATGCGTCCCACATTCGGACACCCCACATTCGGCCGCCGAGAGCACCATCACCACGAGGCACCGCCGTTCGGCGACCCCCGCGGGTTCGGCGAGTTCGCACCGCCACAGGCACGCGGCCCGTTCCCGCCGGTACCGCCGGGTCCCCCGTTCGGCTGGCCGCCCGGCCCCGGCTTCGGGCCGCCCTTCGGCGAGCACGGCGGGCGCCGAGGCCACCGGCGCGGCCCAGGTCGGCGTAGTCGCCGCGGAGACGTGCGCGCCGCGATCCTCGCGCTGCTGGCCGAACGCCCGATGCACGGCTACGAGATGATCCAGGAGATCACCGAGCGCAGCGGGCAGTACTGGCGGCCGAGCCCCGGCTCGGTCTATCCGACCCTGCAGCTACTGGCCGACGAGGGTCTGGTCGTGATCACGGAGGGCAACGGCGGCAAGCGGCACTACGCGCTGACCGACGAGGGTCGGGAAGCCGCCGCCAAGCACGAGACCAACCCCCCGTGGGAGCAGATCGCCCAGGACGTCGACCCGAGCGACGTGTCGCTGCGCGACGCGATCGGTCAGCTGATGGGCGCGACCGTGCAGGTGGCCAACGCCGCGACCGAACGGCAGAAGCAGCGGGCGATCGAGGTGCTCAACGAGGCCCGGCGCGAGCTGTACGCCATCCTCGGCGAGACCGAGACGGAAACCGATCCGGAGACCGAGAGCTAGGGCATGACCAGGCCGGCCGGCTTCGCGCGGTGCAACACCCGGTAGCCGACCGGCACCGTCAGCCCGGACACCTCCGTGAGCGCCCGCGCGGCCACCTTCGCGGAGAACTCGATCCGCAGCACGTTCGCCAACTGCTGGCGGCTGGCGAACCGCCACACCGTCGACACCTGCCGGAACCCGAAACCGAGTCGCGCGAAGAACTCGTCGATCTCGCGCGGGTCGTAGGTCGGCAGGTCGGCCAGCATCCAGTCGCCGTAAGGCCGGTGCCGCACATCCAGGTCGACGATCACCAGCCGGCCGGCTGGCCGCAGCACGCGGTCGGCCTCGGCCAGGCCGGGTTCGCAGCCGGGACCGAAGAAGTAGGCGGTCCGCGCGTGCACCACGTCCATGCTCGCGTCCGGCAGCGGCAGGCGCTGGGCCGCACCCGGCAGCACCTCGACGGTGGGTAGCTCGGCGATCCGGGCGCGAGCGCGCCGGACCAACGGCAGATGAGGCTCGACCCCGACCACTCGGCGCGCGGTCCGCGCGAACCTCGGCAGGTGGAACCCGTCGCCGCAGCCGACGTCGACGACGTCCCTGCCGGTCCAGTCGACCAGGTCGCCCAGCGCCGCCCAGATCGCGCCGTCCGCGTCCTGGGCCTGGTTCTCGACCTCGTAGACCTCCGGCCAGTGCCAGATGTTCGGGCTCGGCAGTGTCTCGGCCCCTCGGCGCACCGCGGCGATCCGCTCCCGGGCTCTGGACACCATGCGCATCAGACCGGCACGAACAGGCGCAACAACAGCCAGGACACGACCGCGGAGGGCAACAGCGAGTCGAGCCGGTCCATCAGGCCGCCGTGGCCGGGCAACAGACTGCCCATGTCCTTGATCCGCAGGTCACGCTTGATCACCGACTCGACGAGATCCCCCACGGTGGCCGTGCACACCAGCGCGGCGCCGAACAGCGCGCCGTGCCACCACTGCCCGTCCAGCAACAGGGTCACCGACAGGATGCCGGCGGTGATGCCGAAGACCATCGAGCCGGCGAAGCCCTCCCAAGACTTCCTCGGGCTGATGACCTTGGACATCGGGTGCTTGCCGAACAGCACCCCGGAGACGAAGCCGCCGGTGTCCGAGCTGACCACCAGGATCAGGAAGCACAGCACCCTGGCCACGCCGTCGGCCGGCAACACCAGCATCGCCGCGAACGAGGCGAGCAGCGGCACATAGGCCGCCGCGAGCACCGACGCGCCGAGGTCACGCACATAGCCGTCGACCCCGCCACGGAACCGCCACACCATGCTCGCGAGCACCGTCAGCACGAAGGCGGCGAGCACGCCGTTGTGACCGTAGGGCCAGGCCAGCCAGACCATCGCCTGCCCGCCGACGAGCACGGGCGGCAGCGCGATCCGGATGTCCGCGCCCCGCTTGAGCGCGCCGGCCAGCTCGACGGTGCCGATCGCGACGGCCACCGCGATCACCCCGAGGAACAGGTGCCGGACGGTCAGCAGGGGCACCAGCACAGCGGCGCCCATCGCCAACGCGACGGCGATGGAGACCGGCACGTTGCGCCCGGCGCGCGAGGGCTCCGCTGGAGCGGCACCGGTCGTCACTGCGCTCTCCTCGGCCGGCTGGGGGCCTTCGGCAGGCACGCCGGCCAGTTCACTGGTCGTGTCACTGGTCATGGGGAGGTGGCCGGCTCAGACTTCGAGCAGCTCGGTTTCCTTGTGCTTGACCAGTTCCTCGACCTGCGTGACGTACTTGTCGGTGGTGTGCTGGAGTTCCTTCTCCGCACGGGCCACCTCGTCCTCACCGGCCTCGCCGTCCTTGGCGATGCGGTGCAGTTCCTCGTTGGCCTTGCGCCGCACGTTGCGGATGGACACCTTGGCGTCCTCGCCCTTGTTCTTGGCCACCTTGACCATCTCGCGGCGGCGTTCCTCGGACAGCTGAGGGATGACGATGCGGATGATGGTGCCGTCGTTGGACGGGTTGACCCCCAGGTCGGAGTCGCGGATCGCGCGTTCGACGGCGGCGAGCTGGCTCACGTCGTACGGCTTGACGACCGCCATCCTGGCCTCGGGGATGCTGACCCCGGCGATCTGGTTGAGCGGGGTCGGCGAACCGTAGTAGTCGACGACGATGCGCGAGAACATCGCGGGGTTCGCGCGTCCGGTCCGCACCGTGCCGAGTTCCTCCTTGGCCACCGAGACGGCCTTTTCCATCTTCTCCTCGGCGTCGAGGAGTGTCTCGTCGATCAAAGCGTGCTCCTGTTGTTGGCTCCCCGGTCGCTGTCAGGGAGTGCTGACGACCGTGCCGATCCTCTCACCACGCACCGCGCGCGCGATGTTCCCCTCGACAAGCAGATTGAAGACGATGATCGGCATGTTGTTGTCCATACACAGGCTGAACGCCGTCGCGTCGGCGACCTTCAGGCCCTGCTCCAACACCGTCCGGTGCGTGACGTGTTCGTACATCTCGGCGTCCGGGGTGGTCTTGGGGTCGTCGGTGTAGACCCCGTCGACCGACTTCGCCATCAGGACGACCTCGCAGCCGATCTCCAGCGCACGCTGGGCGGCCGCGGTGTCGGTGGAGAAGTAGGGCATGCCGACCCCGCCGGCGAAGATCACGACCCGGCCCTTCTCCAGGTGCCGCTCGGCGCGGCGCGGGATGTAGGGCTCGGCGACCTGGCCCATGGTGATGGCGGTCTGTACCCGGGTGTCGATGCCGAGCTTCTCCAGGAAGTCCTGGAGGGCCAGGCAGTTCATCACGGTGCCGAGCATGGCCATGTAGTCGGCGCGGTCCCGATCCATGCCGCGCTGGGAGAGTTCGGCGCCGCGGAAGAAGTTACCGCCACCGATCACCACCGAGACCTGGACGCCGTCCCGCACGACCTCGGCGATCTGGCGGGCCACGGCGGCCACGACGTTCGGGTCGACGCCAACCTCGCCGCCGCCGAACATCTCACCGCCCAGCTTGAGCAAAACTCGGCGGAACCCGTGCCCGCGGCCTTCCATCACGACGTTCCTCTCTCGCATGCGAGTGACTACAGGACTGTGCCCCGTCCTCGGCGAACGCGAGGACGGGGCACTGCCTGGGATCCTGGATTTGTTGTCAGGACTGGCCGATCTCGAAGCGGGCGAACCGGGTGACGGTCACGCCGGCGGCGTCGAGGAGGGCCTTCACGGTCTTCTTGGAGTCCTGCACGGACGACTGTTCGAGCAGGACATAGTCCTTGTAGAAGCCGTTGACCCGGCCGTCGACGATCCTGGACAGCGCGGCCTCTGGCTTGCCCTCCTCGCGCGCGGTCTCCTCGGCGATGCGTCGCTCGGTGGCGATCACGTCCTCGGGGATCTCGTCGCGGGTGACGTACCTCGGCTTCATCGCGGCGATCTGCATGGCCGCGCCGCGGGCCGCCTCGGCGTTCTCGCCGGTGTACTCGACCAGCACGCCGACGGTCGGCGGCAGGTCGGGGTCCCGGCGGTGCAGGTAGGCGGCGACCGGACCGTCGTAGGCGACGACCCGGCGCAGCTCCAGCTTCTCGCCGATCTTGGCCGACAGCTGCTCGACGGCGGCGGTGACCGTGCCGCCGTCCAGCTCGGCGCCCGCGAGGGCGTCCAGGTCGGCCGGCTTCGTGGCCTTGGCGACCGCGATGACGCGGTCGGCGAGGCCCTGGAAGTCGGCGTTCTTGGCGACGAAGTCGGTCTCGCAGAGCAGCTCGACCATGACCTCGCCGTCCGCGGCGACCAGGCCGTTGGCCGTGGTGCGCTCGGCCCGCTTGCCGACATCCTTGGCGCCCTTGATGCGCAGGATCTCGACGGCCTTGTCGAAGTCGCCGTCGGACTCGTCGAGGGCCTTCTTACAGGACATCATGCCGGCGCCAGTGAGCTCACGGAGCCGCTTGAGGTCGGCCGTGGTGTAGTTAGCCATCGTGGCTCTATCCATCCTTCTTTCGGTATGTGCGCGCGGTTGCGGTCAGGACTCGCTCGGCTGCTCGACGGGCGTGGCGGCGTCGGCTGCCGGCGCGGCGGCCTCCACAGCGGGCTCAGCGGCGGGCTCAGCGGCGGGCACGGCGACCTCAGCGGCCGGGGCAGCCTCAGCGGCGGCGGTCGGCGCGGCGGCCGGTGCGGTCTGGCCGACCAGGAGCTCCTGCTCCCACTCCGGCAGCGGCTCCTCGGCGACGGCCGGCTTGTCCTCGCCGTCGGGGACGCCGTTGCGCACGCCGGCACGGGCGATCAGGCCGGCGGCCGCGGCCTCGGCGACGACCTTGGTCAGCAGCGCGGCGGAGCGGATCGCGTCGTCGTTGCCCGGAATCGGGTAGTCGACCTCGTCCGGGTCGCAGTTGGTGTCCAGGATCGCGACGACCGGGATGTTGAGCTTGCGCGCCTCACCGACGGCGATGTGCTCTTTCTTGGTGTCGACGATCCACACGGCCGACGGCACCTTCGCCATGTCGCGGATGCCGCCCAGGGTGCGCTCGAGCTTGTCCTTCTCGCGGGTGAGCATCAGGATCTCTTTCTTGGTGAGACCCTGGAAGCCACCGGTCTGCTCCATGGACTCCAGCTCCTTGAGGCGCTGGAGACGCTTGTGGACGGTGGAGAAGTTCGTGAGCATGCCGCCCAGCCAGCGCTGGTTGACGAAGGGCATGCCGACCCGCAGCGCCTCGTTGGCGATCGCTTCCTGCGCCTGCTTCTTGGTGCCGACGAACAGGATCGAGCCGCCGTGGGCGACGGTCTCCTTGATGAACTCGTAGGCGTTCCCGATGTAGGACAGGGTCTGCTCGAGGTCGATGATGTAGATGCCGTTGCGCTCGGTGAGGATGTAGCGCTTCATCTTCGGGTTCCAGCGGCGGGTCTGGTGCCCGAAGTGCACGCCGGAATCCAGCAGTTGCTTCATGGTGACGACGGCCATGGCCTGGTTCGCACCCTCTTCTACTCTGCGCGCCGGGTGTCCGCCCTGGCGCGGTGTCGGTTGCCGCGACCCCCGTGCTCGGGAGCCGCCCTGGTGCCGGTGCCGGCAGCCGGACCCGCAGCAAGCTGCTACTGAGGGACCGCCGGATGCCGTTAGCGCGTGGCCGATGCACTGACACGCGAAGTCGATCCGTGCTCATACGGACCGCGATGGGAAGTGTACGCGGTCGGCCTCTCCTCCCCCCGCCTACCCAACCCGCCACCTGCCAGTTGTCCACAACCCACCCACTTGTCCACAGATTCCCCCACCCCACCAGCCCACCCCCGCAAACCCCGGCACTGTGGACCCCATGCCAACCACCCCGCCCAACCACCTGGCCCACACCCTCCTCGCCCTGCTCACTGCCCCGTTCCTGCTGGGCATGACCACCGCCGCACCCACCAGGCCGGCTCCCCAACCCAGTACCCCCGCAGCCACCACTCCATTCACCGAGCCCCGAGTTCCCCAACGAACGAGGTTCACCTGGCCGCTGGCCCCACCCCACCCGGTACTGCGCCCGTTCCAGGCACCCACGTCGCTCTACGGCCCAGGACATCGCGGCGTGGACCTCGGCGGCGAGGTCGACGAGCCGGTACTGGCCGCCGCCGACGGCGTGGTCGTGTTCGCCGGCCAACTGGCCGGTCGCGGCGTGGTCTCGATAGACCACGCGAACGGTCTACGCACCACCTACGAGCCGATCACCCCCACGGTCGCCCCCGGCCACCGAGTGCCCGCGGGTGCCGTGATCGGCCGCCTACGCCCAGGTCACGCCCAGTGCCGAGGCGCCCCAGCCTGCCTGCACTGGGGCGTTCGCCGAGGAGCCGAGTACCTCGACCCGCTCACCCTGCTGTCCACCGGACGAGTGCGGCTACTGCCATGGAAGGAGCCGGCCACCAACGAATAACGGAACGCGCGTCCCGAGTCAGACCTCGGTCTTCTCCAGCAGCTTGGCGCGCAGCCGAAGCACCGCGCGGGTGTGCAGCTGGCACACCCGGGACTCGGTGACCCCGAGCACCCGCCCGATCTCAGCGAGCGTGAGGTTCTCGAAGTAGTAGAGGGTCACCACCACCCGATCACGCTCGGTGAGATGCCGAATCGCCTCAGCCAGCTGACGACGGTTGTCCTGGTCGACCAGCAGCGCGACCGGATCGAGCGCCTCCTGGTCCTCGAGGATGTCGGCCAGCGGCGTGGCGCCCCGGCCGGCCGCGGCCAGCTCGTCGAGCGCGACCACGCTGGTGAGCTGGAGCTGGGCGTAGGTCTCGCGCAGCTCGTCGACGGTGATCCCGAGCTCGGCGGCCAGCTCGGTGTCGGTGGGCGTGCGCCGCAGGTGGGCGCCGAGCCGCTCCAGCGCGCGCTCGACCTCACGGGCTCGGCCGCGGACCGAGCGGGGCACCCAGTCCTGCGCGCGGAGGTCGTCGAGGATCGCGCCGCGGATGCGCTGCATGGCGTAGGTCTCGAACTTCAGCCCGCGCTCCGGCTCGAACTTCTCGATGGCGTCGACGAGCCCGAAGATGCCCGACTGGATCAGATCGGCGACCTCGACGTGCGCCGGCAGCCCGGTGCCCACCCGGCCGGCGACGTACTTGACCAGCGGCGCGTAGTGCAGCACGAGCCGATCACGCAGCGGCTGCGCCCGCCGCTCGCCGAACGACCGCCACAGCGCGACGATGCCGGCCTCGACGTCGTCGAAGGTGCGCCGGTCGCCGGGCAACACCCCGGCGGCGTCGCCGACACCGAACGACACGGCATGACCATTGGTCGACGCGCCGGCCATGCCGGCATGCGTCGACACCGGTGTCCCGAAGACTTCCCCGAGATCACTGGGAGCGGGGGTGGGCTCGGTCATGTATTGCCTTCAGCCGTTCGACGGTCACGTGTGTGTATAGCTGGGTGGTAGCGAGCGTAGCGTGACCAAGCAGCTCCTGGACGCTACGAAGATCGGCACCCCCCTCGAGCAGATGAGTCGCGGCAGTGTGACGCAGGCCGTGCGGTCCCATGACGGGCGCACCCGGAACACTACTCAGCGCTTCGTGCACGATACGTCGAACGCTGCTCGGTTGGAACCGGCCACCGCGCGCTCCGAGCAGAAGAGCACGTGGTGAGGCGGGCCTCGCCAGTATTGGACGCCCGTGGGTGAGCCACTCGCGCACCGCCCGCGCGGCCGGCTCACCAAAGGGCACCGTTCGTTCTTTCCCTCCTTTCCCCAACACGACGACAACCTGTCGCCCAAGATCGACGTCGTCGATGTCCAGGCCACTCAGCTCGGAAACCCGTACCCCGGTCGCGTACAACAGTTCGAGCAGCGCATGATCACGCAGAGCGACCGGATCCCGCTCAGCCGCACCGGAGCCGGACGCCGTCAGCAGGTCGCTGGCCTGCTCCTGGCGCAACACCGACGGCAACGTCCGCCGCGGCCGAGGCGACGCCAGCCGACCGCCGGGATCGGTGGCCAGGTGGCCGCGCCGATGCGCCCACGCGGTGAACGTACGAGCCGCCGCCGATCGCCTGGCCAACGTCGTGCGCCCGGTGCCGGCACTACGCAACGCGGCGAGCCACGCCCGCAGCAGGGCGAGGTCGAGCGCGGCCATCCCCCGCCCGCCGCTCCGGTCCCCGGCGCGGGCCGCCACCTCGCCGGCCTCGGCGGCGGTGTCTTCCCTGCCGGTTTCGCCGACAGTTTCGCCGCCACCGTCCCTGCTTCCGTCCCTGCCGCCGTCCCTGCCAGCGCCTTTGCCAGCATCTCTGCCATCGTCGGCGTGCGCGCCGGCGCCGAGGATGGGCAGGCCGTGGAGGAAACCGAGCAGGGAGACCACGTCACCGATGTAGGCCCGGACGGTGTGTGCGGACAGTCCTCGTTCGAGCGCGAGGTGGCGTTCGTAGTTGTGGACGACCTCCCGTGCCGCAGTCGGCAGGAGGTCGCGGATCCGGTGGAGATCGACCCGTTTGCCAGCCGATCGTCTTCCAGCCATGGTGGCGACGCTCCGTCATGGACGGGGATCGAGTCAAGCACCGCCACGCGTTACCTGGGCGGCTCATGGTTCTGGTGCCCGGCGCCAGCCCTCGTCGCACCGTTGCGCGAGGTCGGTGAGTTCCAGTTCGGGCAGCAGCGCGCGGACCCGATCGATCGGCACACCGGACTCGACCGCGATTCGAGCGGGTGTGCGTCCGGTGCGGCGACCGAGCGCCTCGTGGACGCGGAACGCCTCGCCGGTCAGTCCGTCGGTACGGCGAGTCGGGCCTTGGGCCGGTTCTGCCAGGTGCTCGCCGACCGGCCCAACGGATTCGAGGATCTCCGGCACCGACCCGGCGAGTATCGCGGTACCGGTGCGTAGCAGGTCGTGGCAGCCGGCGGAGGTGGCGGAGGTGATCGGTCCCGGCACGGCGAGCACGACCTTGCCGAGGGCGGCGGCGGTTGTCGCGGTGTTGCGGGCGCCGCTGCGGATCCCGGCCTCCACCACCACGGTGCCGGTGGACAGCGCCGCGATCAGCCGGTTGCGGACGAGGAACCGGTAGCGGGCCGGCGGGGTGCCCGGCGGGTACTCGCTCAGGACCAGACCGCGAGCGGCGATCCGATCGATCAGGGTGGCGTGACCGGCCGGGTAGTGGACGTCGACACCGCAGCCGAGGACCGCGACGGTGAGCCCGTCCGCGGCGAGCGCACCGCGATGGGCGGCACCGTCGATTCCGTAAGCGGCGCCGGAGACGACGGTCATGCCTGCCCTGGCGAGGTGGTGGCCGATGTCGGCGGCCACGTAGTCGCCATACCCGGTGGCGGACCGCGCGCCGACCACCGACACCGCGCGTTCGAAGGTGTCGGCCAGCCGTGCCGGCCCGCGGGCCCACAGCCCGAGCGGGGAGCCGGCCCAGCGCTGGCCTCGGTCGCAGGCGGCGGCGAGGCAGAGCAGTGGCCAGGCGGGCCATTCCTCGTCCTCCGGCACGACCAGTCGGGCGCCGGCGCGTTGGGCGTCGACCAGGTCGCTCTCGGCGAGTTCGAGATGTCGACGGGCGGAGGTCTCGGCGAGTACGCGATCGGGTACGTCCGCCGCCCGCACGGCGGCCGCGGCGGCCACCGGACCGACTGCGTCAACGAGGGAGAGCAGCGCGGCGGCGGGCGGCTCGGCGACGCGCATCAGGTAGGCGCGGGCAAGGCGGTACTCGTCGCTTGCGGTGGCAGTCTTGGTTCTGGAGGGTGGTGAGCTGGTCGGGTGCTGATCGGCCTTGGGTCGGTGGGGCTGGGTGGGGGCGATGGTGGGAACGGTCGGATCGGGAACGGTCGGTTGAGGATCGGCAGGTGTGGGACCGGTGGGGTGGGAGCGGGTCAGTTCAGGACTGATCTGTTGGGAACTGGCCACCTCCGGACCGGGCGGTTGACAGGCGACTGTCTCGGGCGCTGGGCCAGCGGGCGGGATGGCGGCTTCAGCAGAGGTGGTCAATTTGGGGGCAGCGGGATCGAAAGCGGCTGGCTCGGAGGCGATCAGTCCAGACACCGTCGGTTCGTGGGAGGCCGGCTCGGCAGCAGTTGGTTGGGGGACAGTTGGTTCAGGGGCAGTTGGTTTGGGGACAGGCAGTTCGGGGTCGGCTGAATCTGAAGCAGGCGAGGTTGGAAGGGCTGGGTCTGAAACAGCCAGGTCTGGAGCGGTCAGGCCTGCGACAGCCGATTCTGGGGTGGCTGGGTCTGAAGTGGCCGGATCTGAAGCGGCCAGACCTGAAGCAGTCGGATCTGGAGTGGCCGGGCCTGGAGTGATCCGGTCTGGGGCGGTGGGGGGTCGTTGGCTGGGTTCGGGTTTGGGGGGTTGGTTGGTGGTTGTGGGTTGGGAGGTGTTGGGGGTGCCTGGTTTGCGGGCGGCGGCGCATTGGTTGGCCAGTAGGCGGCCGATCAGGCTGGGGGTTTGGGGGTTCATGCGGCTCTCCGGTCGCGGAATTCGAGGGCGGCGGCTACGTGGTCGGGGCCTGGGCTGTCGGCTTCGGCCAGGTCGCTGAGGGTCCAGGCGACTCTCAGGCAGCGGTCGGCGCCTCTGGCGGTGACCGCGCCGATGGTGAGGCCTCTGTCCAGGAGGGCGGTTGCTTTGCTTGGTAGGGCGAACTCTCTGCGTAGGACTGGGCCTGGGGCCTGGGCGTTCGTCAGCCAGCCGTGTTTTTGCCAGCGTTCGGCGGCTTTCCGGCGCGCCTTGTCGACTCGGGCTCGGACTTGGGCTGTTGGTTCGGGGGGCGTTATGTCGGCTGCGGCCATGGCGGTCATGGGGCGCATGCGGACTCTGAGGTCGACTCGGTCCAGCAGCGGACCGGAGAGGCGGCCTATGTACCTGCGTCTGGCGTGGGGGGAGCAGGTGCAGTCGGAGTCTCTTGGTGGGGCGCATGGGCACGTGTTGGTCGCGAGGATCAGTTGGAACGCCGCGGGGTAGCGGCAGACGCCGTCTCTTCTCGCCAGGCGTATTTCGCCCTGTTCCAGGGCTGTGCGTAGGGATTCGAGGCGGTGGGGGCCGAACTCGCAGGCCTCGTCCATGAACAGGACGCCGTGGTGGGCCTGGCTGATGGCGCCCGGTTTGGCCAGGCCGGAGCCGCCGCCGATCAGGCCGGGGACCGAGGTGGAGTGGTGTGGGGCCACGAAGGGGGCGACGGTGATCAGCGGGAACTCCGGGGCGAGGGTGCCGGCTATCGAGCGGATCGCGGTGACTTCCAGGGACTGTTCGTCGGTCAGGGGTGGGAGGAGGCCGGGGAGGCGTTCGGCGAGCATGGTTTTGCCCGTTCCCGGTGGGCCGGTCAGCAGGAGGTGGTGGCCGCCGGCGGCGGCTACCTCCAGCGCCCAGCGGGCTTCTGGTTGGCCGATGACGTCGCGGAGGTCGGGGGTTGGCTGGGGTGGGGGGTGGTGGGGTCTGGCTGGGTGGTGGAGGGCGCTGCCGTCGCCGCGGAGCCAGGTCAGGACGTCCAGTAGGCAGTCGGCGCCGGAGACCTCCAGGTTGGTGACCAGGGCGGCTTCGGCGAGGGTCGAGGTGGGGACGATGGCGCGGTGCAGGCCAGCTCTGCGGGCGGCCAGCAGGCCTGGCAGTACGCCGCGGACTCGGCGGACGCGACCATCCAGGGCCAGTTCGCCGATCATGGCGGTGCCGGTCAGGCGGTCGGGTGGGACTCCGCCTGCTGCTACCAGGACGGCGCAGGCCAGGGCCAGGTCGTAGCTGGATCCGCCTTTGGGGAGCGCGGCTGGGGACAGTGCGAGGGTGACCAGTTCACCTGGCCATTCCTCGCGGCTGTTGCGGATGGCGGCGCGGACTCGTTCCTTGGCCTCGTTGAGGGAGGCGTCGGGCAGGCCGACGATCTGGGTTCTCGGGCGGCCGCCGCCGATGTCGGCTTCGATCTCGACTACCACGCCGTCGACGCCGAACAGGGCTACCGACCACGTGCGGGCCAGGGGCATCAGAACGCGGCCTTGAAGTGCTGGAGCGTCGGTTCGCCGTCCGGGGGCCAGGTGATGGCGATGATGTCGAAGCGTTCTTCGCACCAGCCGACCTCGTGGGCGGCTCGCCACTGGCGGGACAGGCGGCGGATGCGGTTGGCCTTCTCGCCGGTCACCGCTTCGGCCGGGTGGCCGTAGTTGGTGCTGGTCCTGGTCTTGACCTCGCAGACGATCAGTTTTCGTCTGTCGGTGGCCACCAGGTCCAGTTCGCCTTCTCGGCAGCGCCAGTTCTTGGACAGGACCACCAGGCCCTGTTGTTCGAGGTAGCGCGTCGCCAGGTCCTCGCCCCGGGTGCCGGTGACGAGGTGTGGTGGTGTGGGGCGGGTTGGTGGGGGTGTCATGGCACCAACGGTCCCGGGGGGTGGGCGGTGGTGCCAGGGGGTGGGGGCTAACTGTGGACAGGTGGGGCGGTTGTGGATAAGTCCGGTTTTTGGGCCGGAGGATTTGGCGGGATGTGGTATGGGCTAGGTGCCGAAGGGGCCCTCTTCCGGCAGGCGGAGCTCCGGCTTGTCCAGCTCCTCCACGTTCACGTCCTTGAACGTGATGACTCGGACGTTCTTGACGAACCGGGCGGGGCGGTACATGTCCCACACCCAGGCGTCCGACATCCGCACCTCGAAGTACACCTCACCGTCGGAGTCGCGCACCTGCACGTCGACGCCGTTGGCCAGGTAGAACCGCCGCTCGGTCTCGACGACGTAGGCGAACTGGCTGACGATGTCGCGATACTCCCGGTAGAGCTGCAGCTCCATCTCGGTCTCGTACTTCTCGAGATCCTCCGCGCTCATACGGTTTCGCGCTCCTCCTGCTCGACGGGGGTCGACCTCCCATTCTGAACCACGGCGGTCGCGGCAACGCTCAAGGCCACCGGATGTGGCGCGCGCAGCCGATGCGCGAGCCCGGCCGACGCCACGTTCACGAACGACCACCGGTGCGCGTGGCTGGGGCCGTGCTCGGCCAACGCCTCGGCGTGGGTGCCGGTGCAGTAGCCCTTGTGCTCGTCAAACCCGTACACCGGCAGCGATTCGTGCAGTTCGGTCATGATCCGGTCGCGGGTCACCTTGGCCAGCACCGACGCCGCCGCCACACAGGCGATCACCCGGTCGCCCTTGATCACCGGCATGCTCGGCGCGGTCAGGCCGGGCACCCGGAAGCCGTCGATGAGCACATACCCAGGGTGTGTGCGCAGCTGGGCGATCGCCCGGCGCATTCCCTCGATGTTGGACACGTGTACACCGATCAGGTCGACTTCTTCTACTGGGACGACCACCACCGCGTAGTCGACTGCCCGTTTGAGGATCAGGTCGTACATCCGCTCGCGGGCCGCCGCAGTGAGCAGCTTGGAGTCCGTCAGGCCCTCGAACCGGGCGGCGTCGCCGGGACGAAGTACGCAGGAGGCGATCACCAGGGGACCGGCGCAGGCCCCTCGGCCCGCCTCGTCCACGCCGGCCACCGGGCCGAGGCCTCGGCGGTCCAGCGCGGCCTGTAACCCCCAGTTACCAGAATCGCGCCGCATGATCGCCCGTGGGGGACGCGACTCCAGCCAGTCAAGGTGGGCCAGGGTCACTGCTTGTCTCCTGCGGATCCCGAAGATTCGCTCGATCGGATGGACCTTACGGCGGTGCGCACTCGCCGGCCAAGCCAGATGGTCGGGAACGCGGCCACGAGGCCGGCGCCCAGCGGCAGCCCGAGCTGCAGCGCAACGTTCGTCACCTGCGGGTTGTGGTCGCCGACGCCGCGCCAGCGCGACGGCGGCAGCACGATGAAGCGTGCCTTGCCGATGACGTTGTCCACCGGCACCAGCCCGTTGGTCCCGCCGCCGCCCTGGCAGCGCGAGTCACAGGAGCGGTTGCGGTTGTCGCCCAACACCCACAGCTGGCCTTCCGGCACCGTGACGGGCTCGAACGGCTCCTGCTCCGCCGCCCCACCCGACCAGTACACATACGGCTCGTCCAGCGGTTTGCCGTCGACGAGCACGCGGTTCTGGTCGTCGCAGCACTCGACCCGCTGGCCGGCCACCGCGACGATCCGCTTGACCACGTCGTCCTCGTCCGGGGCGGCGAGGCCGAACGCGGCGCCGACGTCCTGCAACCAGGAGACGAAGGCGTTGCTCGACCGGTCGGACTGGAACTCCGACCGGTTCCAGGTGTCCGGCCGCTCGAACACCACGACCTCACCCGCCTCGGGCTCGGTGAAGTTGTAGACGAGCTTGTCGACCAGCACGCGGTCGCCGTAGCAGCCGGGGCAGCCGTGCAGCGTCTGCTCCATCGACTCCGACGGGATGACGAACACGCGCGCGATGAAGGTCTGGATGACCAGCGCGAGCAGGAGCGCGACCCCGATCAGGATCGGTAGCTCCTTCCAGAAGGAGCGCTGCTTCTTGCGCCTGCGGCCACGCCCGGCGACGGGCTCACGATCCGGCTCTGACCGGTCGTCCCCCTCGTCCTCGTTGTCCCTGCTGTTCCCGGAATGTGCGACGTCGGCCACCTGTGCAGACTACCGGTGCCCCGTCTGCTCCTCACCGCCGCGCAGCCCGCGTGGCGGAGGTATCTTTTCGGGCCTCGACCCGCTCAGCCGCCAGGAGGCCGGGGACGCCGCCGGCGAAGCTTGCGGCTGACCGCCAGGACCGGCCAGGCGGCCAGCAGACCCAGTGCGGCCGGCAGACCCTGCTGCCAGGCCGGCGCGCCGAGCGCGAGTGGGATGCCGGCCTGCGGGTTGTGGTCGCCGACGCCCTGCCAGCGCGACGGCGGCAGCACGATGAACCTCGCCTTGCCGATCACGTTGTCGATCGGCACCACGCCGCGAACGCCGCCACCGCCCTGGCAACGGGAGTCGCAGGAGTCGCTGCGGTTGTCCCCCATCACCCACAGGGTGCCCTCGGGAACCAGAACCGGGTCGAAGCGCTGCCGGCCGTCCGGCTTGCCGTTCTGCCAGTACACGTACGGCTCGTCCAGCGGACGACCGTCCACCAGCACCCGCCAGTCGTCGTCGCAGCACTGGACGGTCTGGCCGCCGACGGCGACCACTCGTTTGACGAAGTCGCGCTCGTCCGGCGGGGCCATGCCGATCAGCGCGCCGACCTGTTGTAGCGCGCGGACGATGACGTTGCTGGAGCGTGGCGCCTCGACGTCGTTCTCGGTCCAGGACTGCGGGCCCTGGAAGACCACGACGTCACCCGGTGAGGGGTCGCGGAAAGTGTACACGAGCTTGTCGACCAACACGCGGTCACCGGTGCACCCGGGACAGCCGTGCAGCGTCTGCTCCATCGAACCGGACGGGATGGAGTAGACGCGGCCGAGGAACTGCTGGATCAGGAAGGTGAGCAGCAACGCCACCGCGACCAGCGTCAGCAGCTCACGCCACAGCGGCTGCTTCTTCGGGGGCCGACGATGCCGGCCTCGACGCCGCCGACCCGGCGAGTCACCCTCGCCGTCCTCGTCGCCATCGCCACCATCACCATCGACGCCGTCATCCGGCACCGCAGACTGCTCCAGCGGTGGTTCGGGTTCGAGGTCCGCCCTCGCGATCCGCTCGGTGCGGTCCGGATCATCCTCAGGCGATGGCGCTTGCACAGGGGTGACCACGAAACCAGGCTACGGTAGATCGCGGAGGCTCGTCGTGTCGCCGCGGGTCAGGACGTCGGCGCGGTTTCGCGCTTCTCCTTGATCTTGGCGGCCTTGCCGCGGAGCTCACGCAGGTAGTACAGCTTCGCGCGCCGGACGTCGCCGCGGCGGTCGACCTCGACCTTGGCGATGTTGGGCGAGTGCACCGGGAAGGTGCGCTCGACACCGACGCCGAAGGAGATCTTGCGGACCGTGAAGGTCTCCCGGATGCCACCACCCTGGCGGCGGATGACCACGCCCTTGAAGACCTGGACCCGCTCGCGCGAGCCCTCGATGACGCGGACGTGGACCTTCAGCGTGTCTCCCGGGCGGAAGTCCGGGATGTCAGCGCGCAGCGACTTGGCGTCCAGGGCATCCAGGGTGTTCATCGGTGTATCCGTCCTCATCGTCGTTCGTGCGTCCCAGAGCGCGGTGACTTGTCTCAAGCCAACCTCGGGGGAAGTCAACGTCGAGTGCGCCCAGGCGCCACCCGGTCGCAGCAACTGGCCAAGTATGTCATGAGTTGACCCCCGCACTACACCGGGGGATCACTCGCCCCCGTCAAGGCGCTCCAGCTGGGCGCGGTCGTGCTTGTCGAGCGCGCCGTCCGGCAGGGCGGCCAGCAGGTCGGGTCGCCGGTGGAACGTCCTGGCCAGCGCCTGGTCCCGGCGCCAGCGGTCGATCGCGGCGTGGTTGCCCGAGCGGAGCACGTCGGGCACCGGGAGGTCACGCCACACCTCGGGGCGGGTGTAGCTCGGGCCCTCGAGCAGGCCGTCGGAGAAGGAGTCC
Source organism: Actinophytocola sediminis (assembly GCF_054779715.1). Lineage (NCBI taxonomy): Bacteria > Bacillati > Actinomycetota > Actinomycetes > Pseudonocardiales > Pseudonocardiaceae > Actinophytocola > Actinophytocola sediminis. The sequence continues at coordinate 75,508 of NZ_BAAGXS010000060.1, forward strand.
TGTTCGGCCGAGGCCGGGTTGCCGAGCACGCCGGGCAGCAGCCGGGCAACGGCCTCGACCATCACCAGCACCGCGACCTCGCCGCCGACCAGCACGTAGTCACCGATCGACACCTCGTCGACGGGCATCCGGCGGGCGGCGTCGTCCAGTACCCGCTGGTCGATGCCCTCGTACCGGCCGCAGGCGAACACCAGCCACGGCTGCGCCGCGTACTCCCTGGCCAGGGCCTGGGTGAACGGCCGGCCGGCCGGTGTCGGCACCACGAGCCGGGGGGTGCCGGACGCGCACACCTCGTCCAGGGCCGCGCCCCAGATCTGCGGCTTCATCACCATGCCGGGGCCGCCGCCGTACGGGCTGTCGTCGACGGCCTTGTGCACGTCGTGGGTCCAGTTCCGCAGGTCGTGGACGTCCAGGGAGAGCAGGCCACGGTCGATCGCGCGGCCGAGCAGCGCCTGGCGGATCGGGTCGAGGTACTCGGGGAAGATCGAGACGACGTCGATGCGCACTTAGCTCAGCAGGCCTTCCGGCGGGTCGACGACCAGGCGACCGCCGGCGACATCGACCTGCGGGACGATCTCGCGGACGAACGGGATGAGCGCCTCGGTGCCGTCCGCGCGCTCGACCACGAGCAGCTCGCCGCCCGGACTGCGGGCGATCTCCCTGACCCGGCCGATCTCGGTGCCGTCGACCAGTACCGCGGCCAGGCCCTCGAGCTCGTGGTCGTAGTAGGCGTCCGGGTCGTCGGATGGCGGCAGGTCGGCCGCGTCGACCAGCAGTTGGGCGCCGCGCAGCCCCTCGGCGGCCGTACGGTCGGGCACCTCGTCGAACCGCACGAGAAGCCGGCCGGAGTGGGCGCGCACCGTCGCGACCGTGACGTTGCGGATCGAACGATCCCGGAGCCGCGCGGCGAACACGGCCCCGGGAGCGAAGCGCTCGTCCGGTGAGTCGGTGTGGATGTCGATGGCCAGCTCGCCGGCGATGCCGTGCGCCTTGGCCACCCGGCCGACCAGTAGGAGTTCCGCCATCTACTGGTCGGTGTCGACGACGTCCACTCGGATGCCGCGGCCACCGATGCCGGCCATGACGGTGCGTAGCGCCGTGGCGGTACGTCCGCCCCGGCCGATCACCTTGCCGAGGTCATCCGGATTGACGTGCAGCTCGAGCGTGCGACCACGACGAGTAGTCACCAGCTCGACGCGCACATCGTCCGGGTTGTCGACGATGCCGCGCACCAGATGCTCGAGAGCATCAGCCAAGAAACTCACGACCCTTCCTTGGCACCCTCATCCGCGGGCTTCTCGTCGGCCTTCTTGGCCTCGGACTTCTTGGCGCCGCCCTTCTTCCTCGGGGTGGTGGCCTCGGTCGTCGGCTCCTCGCCCGCCGCCTTGAGGGCGGCGTCGAACAGCTCCTGCTTGCTCGGCTTGGCCTCACGGACCTTCAGGGTGCCCTCGGTGCCCGGCAGACCCTTGAACTTCTGCCAGTCGCCGGTGATCTCGAGGATCCGCTGGACCGACTCGGTCGGCTGGGCGCCGACCCCCAGCCAGTACTGGGTGCGCTCGGAGTCGACCTCGATCAGGCTCGGCTCCTCCTTCGGGTGGTACCGACCGATGGTCTCGATCGCCCGGCCACTACGACGGGTGCGGGCGTCGGCGACGATGACTCGGTAGTACGGCGCCCGGATCTTGCCGAGACGCTGCAGCTTGATCTTGACTGCCACTTGTTGTGGTGCTCCCTGTCGATGTGGTTCTGGGCGCCCGCGTATCCGCGTGGGGTTGCGGAAACACCGTTGCCCGAAGTTCGGTGACGCCATGGCACGGTGAGAGGGTCCGGCCACGGCGGACAGCCGCACATTCTGCCAGACAGCTCCACTCAGGCGGGCATCGCCCCGATCGCGACCAGCAGGACGGCCAGCGCCGGCAGGAAGTTGTTGATCTGGTGGGCGACCACGCTGGCCCCGAGCCGGCCGGTGAACAGCCTGGCCAGGCCGATCGGAATGCCGATCACCAACAGCAGCGACGTCCGCAGCGGCTCGAGGTGGCTGATCGCGAAGATGACCGTGGTCAACGTGAACACCGCCCACCGGCCCCACTTCAGCCGCTCCAGCGCGCCCCACAGCAGACCGCGGTAGATGATCTCCTCGCAGACCGGGCCGACCAGCCAGATGAACAGGAACATGGTGATCGCGGCGGCCAGCGGCATCCGGTCGTTCTCGACCAGCCTGCCGACCGCGGAGGACGCGTTCTCGTCGCCGACGAAGTTGGTCCACAGCACCGCGGCGGCCGTGGTGCAGACCAGCCCGAGGATGCCGAACTTGAACCCGGCACGCAGGTCGGCGCGGTCGAAGGACCAGCGCAGATCGCGTTTCGGGCCGTTGCCCCGCAGCTTGGTGACCAGTAACGCGGTGCCGGTCGCGAGCAGCGTCGGAATCATGGTGCCGAGCAGGATGACGGTGGCCGAGTCGACCGACCGCGGGGCGATGGTGCCGACGAGCGCCGCGATCACCACGGCGGAGAGCACGAACACGGCGTAGACGATCAGGAAGGCCCCGAAACCCCACTTGTGGGTGCGTACCGGGGGTTCGGTGAGGCTGGTTCTGGCCTCCGTCACTTCCCGTTCCGTTGTCATTTATTCGACAGTAGTCCGTCAACTACCCGATAGAACCGGACGAGCAGCACCAATGCTGCGCGAAAAGGAAGCTCAGGCGATGACGCGGCCGCGGAGGATCATGCGCGTCGGCGTGCGCAGGACGGTCAGATCCGCGCGCGGGTCGGTCTCGTAGGCGAGGACGTCGGCGGCGCAGGACTCCTCAAGGCCCGACCAACCCAGCCACGAACGGGCCCGCCAGGACGCGGCGGCCAGGGCCTGCTCGCGGGACAGGCCGGCCTCGTGCAGGGCGATGATCTCGTCGACCAGCCGGCCGTGGGCGATACCGCCACCGGCGTCGGTGCCCGCGTACACCGTCACCCCCGCCTCGATCGCCGAGGACACCGTGGTGCGCACCCGGCGGTGCAGGTCGAGCATGTGGCTGGCGTAGCGCGGGTACTTGGTCGCGCCGGCCGCGATGCCGGGGAACGTCTCGATGTTGATCAGCGTGGGCACCAGGGCCGTGCCGTGCTCGACCATGGCCGCGATCGTCTCGTCGGTCAGCCCGGTGCCGTGCTCGATGCAGTCGATGCCGGCCTCGATCAGGCCGGGCAGGGCGTCGGCGCCGAAGACGTGCGCGGTGACCCGCGCGCCGGCGTCGTGCGCGGCGCTGATCGCCGCGGTGAGCACGTCGTCGGGCCACAGCGGGTCGAGGTCACCGGTCTCGCGGTCGATGTAGTCGCCGATGAGCTTCACCCAGCCATCGCCGTACGCGGCCTGCTCGACCACGATCTCGGGCAGCAGCGCCGGGTCGTCGATCTCCTCGGCCAGACCGCGGATGTAGCGCTTCGGCCGGGCGATGTGCCGGCCGGCACGGATGAGCCGGGGCAGGTCGAGGCGCTCCTGCAGCGGGCTGGTGTCCATCGGCGCGCCGCAGTCGCGGATCAGCAGGGTGCCCGCGTCGCGATCGGCCATCGCCTGCTCGGCCGCCTGGTCGATGGTCTCGGCCATGCCGACGTGGCAGTGCGCGTCCACCAGGCCCGGCAGCAGGAAGCCGCCGTCCACGACGGTGCGCGCACCGGGCACCGGTTTGGTGCGGATGCGTCCGTTGACGATCCACAGGTCGCGCTCCTCCCCCTCCGGGAGCACGACGCCACGCAGATGCAGGGCCGTCATTCGACGCTACTTGTCCTTGTCGTCCTTGTTCTTGGGCATCTTGAACTTCTTCGGGTCGAACCCCGGCGGCAGCTGGTCGAGCCCGGCGAGGCCGGGCGGCAGCTCGTTGAGGCCGGGGGGCATCCGGGACAGGTCGGGCATGCCACCCGGCATACCGCCGGGCATCATTCCGGGCAGCCCGCCGCGCACCTTGGGCGGCGTCGGGCCGCGGCCCTTGCCCTTCTTCCCCTTCTTGCCCTTGCGGGTCTTGCTGACCCGGTTCGCGCCTGGCAGGCCGAACCGGCCGGCCATCTGCTGCATCATCTTCCGCGCCTCGTAGAAGCGGTTGACCAGGTCGTTGACCTCGCGGACGGCCACGCCGGAGCCGTGGGCGATACGCAGCCGGCGGGAGGCATTGATGATCTTGGGGTCGTTGCGCTCGGCCGGGGTCATGCCGCGGATGATCGCCTGCAGCCGGTCGAGGTGCTTGTCGTCGACCTGGGAGAGCTGGTCCTTCATCTGGCCCGCGCCGGGGAGCATGCCGAGCAGGTTGGCGATCGGGCCCATCTTGCGCACGGCGAGCATCTGCTCCAGGAAGTCCTCCAGGGTCAGCTCGCCGGTGCCGATCTTGGCGGCCGCGGCCTCTGCCTGGTCCTGGTCGAAGGCCTGCTCCGCCTGCTCGATCAGGGTGAGCACGTCACCCATGCCGAGGATGCGGCTGGCCATCCGGTCGGGGTGGAACGCGTCGAAGTCCTCGAGCTTCTCGCCGTTGGACGCGTAGAGGATCGGCTGACCGGTGACCTCGCGGACCGACAGCGCGGCGCCGCCTCGGGCGTCGCCGTCGAGCTTGGTCAGCACCACGCCGGTGAACCCGACGCCGTCGCGGAACGCCTCGGCGGTGGTGACCGCGTCCTGGCCGATCATCGCGTCGACCACGAACAGCACCTCGTCGGGCTGCACGGCCTCACGGATGTCGGCGGCCTGACGCATCAGTTCCTCGTCGACGCCCAGCCGGCCGGCGGTGTCGACGATGACCACGTCGTGCTGGGTGTGCTTGGCCTCCTCGATCGACCGGCGGGCGACGTCGACCGGGTCGCCGACGCCGTTGCCCGGCTCGGGCGCGAAGGTGGGCACCCCGGCGCGCTCACCGACGACCTGGAGCTGGGTCACCGCGTTGGGTCGCTGCAGGTCACAGGCGACGAGCAGGGGCGTGTGGCCCTGGACGACGAGGTGGCGAGCGAGCTTGCCGGCGAGGGTGGTCTTACCTGAACCCTGGAGGCCGGCGAGCATGATCACCGTCGGCGGGGTCTTGGCCAGGTTCAGCCGCCGGGTCTCGCCGCCGAGGATGGCGACGAGCTCCTCGTTGACGATCTTGACGACCTGCTGCGCCGGGTTCAGCGCGCCGGAGACCTCCGCCCCCTTCGCGCGTTCCTTGACGTTGGCGATGAACGTCCGCACCACGGGCAGCGCGACGTCGGCCTCCAGCAGCGCGATGCGGATCTCGCGCGCGGTGGCGTCGATGTCGGCCTCGGACAGCCGGCCACGGCCGCGCAGGTTCTGCAGGACCGAGGTGAGCCGGTCGGAGAGAGTGTCGAACACGACGTCGAGCCTAGTCGCTCGCGAACGGTGGATTCGCGCGGCGGGAAAGTTGGACCTGCCGGGGCGGGAACGGTGGACTCACCGGGCAGGAGCGTCGGACTCGCGAGGCGGGCACGGTGGACTCGCCGAACCGGAGCGTTGGACTCGCGTGTCACGAGGGTTGGACTCGCGGGGTGGAGAGGGGTCGGGGCGGGCCTCGACCCCTCGACGAGCCCCGCCCCGACGTCCGCACACCCTCCCCGGTGTGCGGGTTCAGCTTCGTGGAGGCGGGGGTGGGGCGGGAGCGTGATGGCACGCGGGGTGAGGTGGGGGGAACTACTCAGGTTGTGCGCGGCAGGCGGTGAGGACGGCCTGTTCCAGGGGGGTTCGGTGGGTGGGGGCGGGGGTGGTGAGGGTGAGGCAGAAGGAGGCGATGGCGGTGCCGCCCACCTGCATGGCGCGGGCCCAGATGATGTCGGCGCCGCAGCGTTCCAGGGCGCCGGCGATGTCGTGGAGCAGGCCGAGGCGGTCGGCGGCGCGGAGTTCCAGGACCAGGTGGGGTGAGTCGGCGCCGCCGTCGGCCTCGTCGTCGAACCAGCGGATCCGGGGTTCGGGTGGGTCGTCCAGGCGGTCGGCGTAGTCGCGTTCCTTGGCGGCGACCTTCTCGGCCAGCTGGAGGGAGCCGGAGACCGCCCTGGCGAACTGCTCGCGCAGCAGGGCGGGGTCGGGCAGGGAGCCGAACCTGGGCGAGACGGTGAACGTGTCGACCGCGACGCCGGCGTGTGCGCGCAGTTCGGCGGCGTGCACCCGGAGTGAGTGCAGGGCCAGCACGCCGGCGGCCATGGACAGCAGGCCGGGATGGTCGGGGGCCACCATGGTGATGGTCGTGACCGGCTTGCCGGTGTCGATCAGCACGTCCGGCCGGCCTGACGCGGCGACGGACTCGGCCAGTACGCGGGCGGCCAGCTCCAGTGGTTTCGGGCCCTCGGGGCGTTCGCCGGCCATGGTGGCCCGGCAGCGGCTGACCAGGTCGGCGACCAGCGTGGCCTTCCAGTCCGACCACACGCCGGGGCCGGTGGCCAGCGAGTCGGCCTCGGCGAGGCCGTGCAGCAGTTCCAGCAGCACCGGGTCGCCGTCGAGGGTCTCCACGACGCGCAGCACGGTGGACTCGTCCTCGATGTTGCGGCGGGTCGCGGTGTGCGGGAGCAGCAGGTGGTGGCGGACCATCGCCGAGAGTGTGGCCACGTCCTGGCCGGCCAGCCCGAGACGCTCGCCGACCTGGGTGGCGAGCGCGGCCCCGACGATCGAGTGGTCGGCGTCGCGGCCCTTGCCGAGGTCGTGCAGCACGGTGCCGATCAGCAGCAGGTCCGGCCGGGACACGCCGGTCACCATCCTGGCGGCGTGCGCGGTCGCGGCGACCAGGTGCCGGTCGACGGTCCACACGTGCGCGGCGTCGCGCGGCGGCAGGTCGCGCACCGCGCCCCACTCGGGGAACAGCCGCGCCCACAGCCCGGTCCGGTCGAGCGCCTCGACCACGTCGATCAGCCCGTCGCCGGCGCCGAGCAGTGACACCAGCTCCTGGCGGACGTCGGCCGGCCAGGGCGCGCGCGGCTCCGGCGCGGACTCGCTGAGCCTGGCCAGCGCGCTCGGCGCGATCGGCCG
>NZ_BAAGXS010000061.1:0-89090 GCF_054779715.1 Actinophytocola sediminis
CGTGGCGGCGGTGAACAGGGTGGCCGGGAGCGTGGCCGGCACGCCGGTGGCGATCGCCTCGGCCAGCGCGGCCGGGGTGGCGCCGGGCGCGCCGGCCGGCTGGGCGTCGGTGAGCCGCAGGCGGGGTCCATCGCAGCGGTAGACCATGGCGAAGGGCAGGCCGGCGGCGGTGAGCGCACCGACCGCCGCGGCGCCGACCTGGTCAGCGTCGGTGATCCCGGCGATCCGGACGGCCAGGTCGCCAAGCGCCAGCACGTGCCGGCGGTCGCGCTCGGGGTCTTCGGTCAAGGTCGACCACCCCCAACCATGCTGGCGCCGTCACGATCATCTCCGTGCCTGGGTTCCCCGGATCGGGCATTTCCTAACGCCCCGTGGCGATGTTGGCGACACCCGTGACCAGGCGGTCGATGTCGGACTCGTCGGTGTAGGGGGCGATGCCGGCGCGGACCGCGCCCTCGGCGCCAAGACCCAGCCAGCGGGCGCACTCCAGCGCGTAGAAGGTGCCCGCCGGGGCGTTCACGTGCTGTTCGGCCAGCCGGCGGTGGACCTGGGCGGGGGTGACGCCCTTGACGGTGAACAGGGTGGTCGGGGTCCGCTCCCGGTTCGGGTCGCCGACGAGGGTGACCCCGGGGATGGCGGCCAGGCCGGCGTCGAGTTGGGACAGTAGCGCGGCCTCGTGCTTGGCCAGCGCGCTCAGCGAGGCGGTCAGGCGTTCGCGGCGGGAGCCGGTGCCGGGGACCAGGTTGGCGAGGAAGTCGATGGCCGCGGTGGTGCCGGCGAGCGACTCGTAGGGCAGCGTGCCGAACTCGAAGCGCTCCGGCACGGCGTCGGTCGCCGGTAGCAGCTTGTCCGGGTGCAACTGGTCGAGCAGATCGGGCGCGGCGTGCAGGAAACCGAGGTGTGGACCGAGGAACTTGTAGGGCGAGCACACGTAGAAGTCGGCCGCGAGGTCGGTCACCGAGACCAGGTCGTGCGGGGTCAGATGCACGCCGTCCACATAGGTCAGCGCGCCGACCGACCTGGCGACGGCGGCGATCTCGGCGATGGCGGGGCGGGTGCCGAGCAGGTTGGACGCCGCGGTCACCGCCACCAGCCGGGTGCGCGGCGTGATCGCCGCGGCGAGGTGGTCGACGGACATGACCCCGGTGGCGCGGTCGAAGCTCGCCCAGTGGGTGGCCGCGCCGGCCGCCGCGGCGACCTGGACCCACGGCCGGATGTTGGCGTCGTGGTCAAGGCGGGTGACCACCACCTCGTCGCCGGCGCGCCAGTTCTTGGCGAGCGTGCGGGCGAGGTCGTAGGTCAGCTGGGTCATGCTGCGGCCGAAGACCACGCCCGCCGGGTCGCCGCCGACCAGGTCGGCGGCCGCCTGCCTGGCGGCGGCCACGATGTTCGCGGCGCGGCGCTCGGCCCTGGTCACGGTGCCCTGGTTGGCCACCGGGGCGCGGAGCACGCCGGCGACCGCGTCGGCGACCACGGCCGGGGACTGGGTCCCGCCGGGGCCGTCGAAGTGGGCGGCGCCTTCGGTCATCGCGGGAAACTCGGACCGCACCGCGGCCACGTCGTAGGTCATCGTTACCTCCAGCACCGGTGATCGCTGCTCACTACATTAGGTCGCATGGGCGAGACCATGTCGGCCGCGGACAAGACGCTGAGCGTGCTCGAGGCACTTGCGGACCATTCCCGGATCGCCGACCTCGCCGCGGCCTCCGGGCTGCCGAAGCCGACCGTGCACCGGATCCTGCAGACGTTGGTACGGCACGGTTTCGCGCGCAGCGACGGGCGGGGCAGCTATGTCGGTGGGCCGAGGATCCTGAGTCTGGCCGGACGTTTCCTGCAGCGGCTGGACATCGCCGAGCTGGTCCGGCCGATCCTGCGTGAGCTGCAGGAACGGACCGGATGGACGGTGCACCTGGCGCTGTTGTCCGGGGACGAGGCGGTGTACGTCGCGAAGGTGGAGGGGGTGGCGCCCTACCATCTGGCCTCCCGGGTCGGGATGAGTCTCAAGCTGCACTGCACGTCGATCGGCAAGGCCGTCCTGGCGGCGATGTCCGATGACGAGGTGCGGGCGCTGATCGGGCGTGCCGGGCTGGCGGCTCGGACCGCGCACACCCTCGTCGACGAGGACGCGCTGCTCACCGATCTGCGAAAGGTACGCGGGCGGGGGTACGCGGAGGACCACGAGGAGAACGAGGCCGGGGTGCACGCGGTCGGCGCGGCGGTGTTCGACCACACCGGTGAGGTGATCGGTGGGGTGTCGGCGGCGGCGTTGGTGGACGTGAGCAAGGCCGACGACGGGCTGCCGGGGCTGGTGACAGCGGCGGCGGGGGCGGTGTCCCGTGCGCTGGGCGCCGGTTAGTCGGTGCGGTCCGACGTGTTTTCGCTGGGTCGCTTGGCCTCCGGTAACCAGCTTATCGGGAGGCACCGACAGTGACGTGCTTCACAGAAAACCGGATCTGTGGCACTATGCGACGGTAGCAATGGAACGCTATTCCGTCAGGTGGAATCCATGCCACGACTGCCAGCTGACGAGGTGCGGGCGTTGGCCGTCCGGATCCTGGTCGCCGCCGGGGCGCCCGCCGGTGCCGCGGAGCGTGTCGCCGGCTCGTTGGTCGAGTCCAATCTGCTCGGTCACGACTCGCACGGCGTGCGCCGGCTCGGGTCCTATCTGCAGAGCATCCACAGTGGACAGATCGACCCTCGGGCCATGCCGAGTTCCGAGGTGGTCCGGCCGGGCAGCGTCGTCGTGCACGGGCGCGGCTCGTTCGGGCAGCTCGCCGCCGGGCACGCGGTGGAGCGGCTGGTCGAGTCGGCGCGTGCCAACGGATCCGGGGTGGCCACCATCCGGGACTGCAACCATGTCGGCCGGCTCGGTGAGTATGCCGGCGGGCTGGCCGAGCACGGCCTGGTCGGCATCGTCCTCGGTAACGCCGATCCCACGGTCGCGGCGCATGGTGGGCGGGAGCGGCTGCTCGGCACCAACCCGTTGGCCATCGCGGTGCCCCGGGCCGGCGGCACCCCGTTGGTCATGGACTGGGCCACGTCCGGGGTCGCCGAGGGGAAGCTCGCGGTGGCCAGGGATCGGGGGGAGCGGATTCCGGAGGGTCTGGTGCTCGACTCCCTGGGGCGGGCGACCACCGATCCCGGTGACTTCTATGCCGGTGGGGTGTTGTTGCCGTTCGGTGGGCACAAGGGATACGGGCTGTCGATGCTCATCGAGATCCTCGGTGGGCTGCTGACGGGCACCGGGATCGGCAGTATGCCCGACTATCGAGGCGGGTTCGGCACTGTTCTGCTGGCCTTCGACATTTCCAACTTCGTTGCAGTGGAACAGTTTCAGGACGGCGTGGCGGAGTTCTGCCTGCGGCTGGCCGGCACGCCGCGCGCCGAGGGTTTCGACGAGGTGCTGGTGCCCGGCCAGATCGAGGAACGCGTCCGCGCCGAGCGGATGCGCGACGGCATCCCCATCACCGACGGCGTGCTGCGCGAACTCCACGCTCTACTGCGGACAGAGGAGGAGCGACGATGACCGATACCGTCAAGGAAACGACCCCCGCCGAGCTCCGCAGAGTGGTCAGTGCCTCCGTGGTCGGCACCGCGCTGGAATGGTACGACTTCTTCATCTACGGCTTCGCCGTCACGCTGGTGTTCAACCAGTTGTTCTTCGTCACCGACGACCCGGCAGTCGGCACCATCGTCGGCTTCGCCACGTTCGGCGTCGGGTTCGCGGTGCGGCCGTTCGGTGGATTCCTCTTCGGACACCTCGGCGACCGGATCGGGCGCCGCGCCACGCTGGTGATCACCACACTGGTGATGGGTGTCTCGACCGGACTCATCGGACTGCTGCCAACCTACGACATGATCGGCGTGGCCGCGCCGATCATCCTGACCCTGCTGCGCATGTGCCAGGGACTCGGCGCGGGTGCGGAGTTCGGCGGCGCGTCGACCCTGCTCGCCGAGCACGCTCCCCAGCGGCGGCGCGGGTTCTTCACCTCCTTCGCCCAGACCGGCGTGCAGATCGGGCTGCTCACCGGCACCGTGGTGTTCCTGCTCGTCGAGTCGCTCGGCGAGCAGACCGTGCTCGCGTGGGCGTGGCGGATCCCGTTCTGGTTCAGCTTCCTGCTGATCGCGGTCGCGCTCTACGTGCGGCTTCGGGTGGCCGAGTCGCCGGTTTTCGTTCGGATGGCGGCGAAGCGCACCACCGTCGCGCTACCGGTGTTCGACGCGCTGCGCCGCTACCCGCGCAACTTCCTGATCGGCATCGGCGCGCACATCTGCGACACCGCCGTGATCTACCTCTACGCCACCTACAGCCTCACCTACATCACCAAGAACCTGGAACAGCCGAGGTGGGTCGGGCTCGCCGGCGTGATCATGTTCAGCGTGCTGGTGATCGCGCTGCAACCGGTCTACGGCAGGCTTTCCGACCGCGTCGGCCGCCGTCCGCTCAACCTGTTCAGCGTGGTGTTCACCGCGGCTTGGGCCTTCCCGTTCTTCCTGCTGATGGACACCAGGGAACCGGTCCTCATCTGGCTCGCGCTGATCATCGCCACCACCATCGGGTTCGCGCCGATGATCGCGGTCCAGCCAGCCTTCTACGCGGAACTGTTCGGCGCGCGGGTGCGCTACACCGGGTTCGCCGCCTCGCGGGAGATCGGTGCCGCGCTCGGCGGGTTCTCCCCGCTCATCGCCGCCGCGCTGGTGGCCAGGGCGGACGGCGATGGCTGGCTGGTCGCGGTCTGGATCATCGGCACCGCGGCCGTCTCGTTCGTGGCGTTCTGGCTGTCGGTGGAGAGCAAGGACGTCGACATCACCGCCGTGGACGTCACCCGCGACGAACCGTCGCCGACGGCCAGGTGACCAGGCTGTCGCTGGCGAGCGCCGGCCGCGGCGCCGACCGGCCAGGCCTCGGTATCGTCCATTTGGGACTCGGTGCGTTCCACCGGGCCCACCAGGCCGTGTTGACCGGGCGCGCGGTGGCCGCCGAACCAGGCGACTGGGCGATCTGCGCGGTGAGCCAACGAAACCCGGCCGTCACCGAGGCGCTCACCGCGCAGGACGGGCTGTTCACGGTGACCGAGCGCGCCGCCGGCCACCAGCGGATCGAGATCGTCGACAGCATCCGGGAGGCGCTGCACGCGCCAGCACTACCGGACCGGCTCACCGCTCTGCTGTCCGAAGTGGACATCGTGACGATCACGGTCACCGAGGCCGGCTACCGGCACGACCCGGCCACCGGCCGGCTGCTTACCGGCGACCGGGAGCTCGCTGCCGACCTGGCCGGTCGCCCGCCCAGGACAGTGATCGGCCAGCTGGTGGCCGGGCTGCGCGCCAGGACCGCGCCGGGGCCGACCGTGCTCTCGTGTGACAACCTGCCGTTCAACGGTCGGCTGGTCGCCGGCCTGGTGCGGGAGTTCTGCCAGCTGCGCGGCGAGTTCGACCTCGCCGACCGGATCGCGGCGACCGTGCGGTTCCCGTCGACCGTGGTCGACCAGATCGTCCCGGCGACCACCGCGTGGGACCGGGCCGTGGTCGCGACCGAGCTCGGCTTCGACGACCGCGCCGCGGTCGTCGGCGAGCCCTACCGGCGATGGGTGATCGAGGACGACTTCGCCGGCCCCCGGCCGGCCTGGGAGCGTGCCGGGGCCGAGCTGGTGGCAGACATCGCGCCCCAGCAGGCGGCGAAACTGCGGCTGCTCAACGGAACCCACTCCGCGCTGGCCTACCTCGGCCTGCTCGCCGGGTGCACCAGTATGGCGCAAACCATTGCCCAGGAAGAGTTCGCCGGCTACGCGGCCCGGCTCGTCCGGGAGGAGACCGGACCGTCGCTCGCCCGCTTCGGCATCACGGTCACCGAGTCCGAACTGGACACTCTGCTCGACCGGCTGGCCAACCCCGAGATCACCCACCTGCTCACCCAGATCGCCGCCGACGGGGAGCGCAAGCTGCCGCAGCGGCTGCTCGAGCCGGCCGCCGAACTGCTCGCCGCCGGCCGGCCACCGCGACTGATCTGCCTGGCGCTGGCGGGTTTTCACCGCTGTCGCGGACTGTCTACGGTGGACTTCTCGCCGCCGGAGCTCGCCGCCGACCCGGTGTTCGCCGAACTGCTCGCGGACGCGGGCAGACGACTGGACCGGGACGGGGTCCGGGTTACCCTACGGCGGCTGGTCGACGAAGGGAGCTAGATGAACCTGCGAGACACCGTCGCCGTGGTGACCGGCGGCGGCACCGGGATCGGCCGGGCGACCGCGTTCGCCATCGCCGAGGCGGGCGCGCGCGGGGTGGTGGTCACCTACTCCCGCTCGGCCGCCGACGCCGAGGAGGTCGCCGCCGAGCTGACCGCCCGCGGCACCGAGGCGATCGCCGAACGCGCCGACATCGCCGACGACGACAGGGTGCGGGACCTCGCGCAGCGGGTGCGCGCGCGGTTCGGCCGGGTCGACGTGCTGGTCAACAACGCCGCCACCACCTACCGGGTCGACCACCACGACCTCGACGGGCTCACCGACGCGGACTTCGCCAACGTGCTGGACGTCAACGTACTTGGCGCGTTCCGGATGGTCCGGGCCTTCGCGCCCGACCTGCGGGCCGCCGGCGGCGCGGTGGTGAACATCGCCTCGATCTCCGGCTACCGCGCGGGCGGCTCGTCGATCGCCTACGGGGTGAGCAAGGCCGCGCTACTGCAGCTGACCCGCAACCTGGCCGTCGCCCTCGCCCCTCGGGTGCGGGTGAACGCGGTCGCGCCCGGGACGGTCGCCACCCGCTGGCAGACCGACCTGCACGGCGTCACCGGGTTCGCCGAACGCGCCAGGATGGAGCGGGAAACGGTGCCACTGCGCCAGACCGCCGGCCCGGAGCACGTCGCGCAGGCGGTGCTCGGCCTGCTCGGCATGGACCTGGTCACCGGCGAGACCGTGATCCTCGACGGCGGCAAACATGTCACGTACTAGACCTCCAGTTCCACCAGTACCGCGGCGTGGTCAGAGGCCTGGTGGGTGTGCTGGGTCAGCTCCGGGTAGACCTCCCACCTGTCCGGTGGGGACTTCCGCGACCCCCACAGTCCCTTGCGGAACAGCCGGCCACCGAGGAACCGGTCCGCGAGCCCACGGGAGAGCAGGATGTAGTCGAGCCGGTTGGCCAGGCCACAGGAGTCGTAGCTACCCGGCCGCCCGGCGGTGTCGAACTTCTCCAGGTCGTAGCAGGAGACCAGCGGACCGTTCCGGTCGAACAGTGGGCTCAGGTTCGGTGCGGGTGCGTTCTCCTGCCGGGGACCCTCGTTGAGGTCACCCAGGACGATCACGTGCTGACCGCGTGCGACCAGCCCGTCGACGATCCGGCGGACCTCGCCTGCCTGCCGCAGTCGCTTCGGCCCACCACCGCCGGACTGGGACTTGAAGTGGTTGACCAGCACGTGTACCCGCTCCCCGGACGGGGTGGCCACCTCGTACTGCGGGCAGTCCCGGCTGAACACCGGACCACCACCGTCCTTGACGTCCACATTGGACCTGATGGACTCGATCGCGAAGCCCCGCTTGGTCATCAGGCCGACGTCGATACCGCGCTCGTCGTTGCCGTCGACCAACATCACGTGCTCGTAGGCGTTGTCGAGCAGCTGGGTGTTGAGCCGGATCAGCGACGGCCGGTCCTCGGCCTCGACGATCCCCAGCACGTCGGCGTCCACGTCCCTGATCACCCGCGCGGTGGTGCGGGTGCCGATCTCGTCGACGGCCTCCTTGGCCAGCTCCACCCAGCCGATCCAACTGTCCCGTCCACTCGCGACGATCTGGACGTCGCGGGTGGGGTCCTTCGGCTCGCTGTCGAAGCTTCCCCGGTTCTTGCGTAACCACGCCCATTTCGGGGCCAGCGTGGGTAACCGCCGGACCGCGCCGTGTTCGTTGACGTGGTAGATCCCGAGGGTCACGAGTAACTCCCGCATCCGCGCGAGGTCGGCGGCCGAGTACCTCGCCTTGCGGATGAGGTCGTTGAACTCCTGGTACGCGCCGAGAACCGGCATCCCCGATTCCCGGTCGACGGTGTCGAACGCCTTCGGCCTGGCGAAGAGGTTCTCCACATTGAACGACGCCACCACCATTGCAGCCATACCAGAAGCAACGTCACCGACCCGCGAGACGTTAGGGCACCCGCCGCCGACCAGGGGTCAGGACGCCGTCAGCCGGTCGACGGCCGATGGCGCGAGCACCGCCGCCGCGGCCAGGCCGGCCATCCCGACCAACTGCGCCCGGTCGCCGAGGACCGCCGGGCCGACGTCCAGGCCCCTGGCCGCCACCTCGTGGGCCTGCTCGCGCAGGGTCTCGCTGAGCCCGTCCAGGAACGGCGGCAGCGCGCCGATCTCGCCGCCGACCCGGACCAGGTGCGGGTTCAGGATCGTCACCACGGTGGCCAGCACGGTGCCGACCAGCCGCCCGGCGTCGGCCACCATGGCCACCGCGCGCGGGTCGTCAACGGCGACCCGGCGGAGCACGTCCGGGAGCGCGCGGGCACCGTCGGCGCGCAGCTGGCGCACCAGGGCCGTGCCGCTGGCGAGCGCGGCCACGCAACCCCGTCGGCCGCAGCCGCAGCGCTCGTCCCGGTCCTCGATGCGGATGTGGCCGATCTCGCCTGCGCAGCCGGTGGCGCCGCGGTGCGGGCGGCCGCCGATCACCACCCCGGCGCCGATGCCCGAGCCGACGGCCACCCCGAGCAGGGTCGAGTCCGGGGCGTCGGCCGCCAGATACTCGCCGTAGGCCAGGGCGTTGGCGTCGTTCTCCAGCAGAACCTCGACCGAGAGGCCGTCGGCGAGCACGTCGCGCAACGGCTGGTCACGCCACGCGGTCATGGTCGGCGGCATGTTCGACACGCCGGTCCGCTGGTCGAGCTGCCCGGGCACCGCGATGCCGGCGGCGGCCAGGTCGGCGTGCCGGCCGAGGGTGCGCAGCTGGCGGCGGGCGGTGTCGAGCATCCACGGCAGCACGTGCGCCGGGGAGTGGCCGATCGGCAGCCGGTCGGTCTGCGCGGCGAGCACGGTGCCGTGCAGGTCGGCGACCCCGACGGTCACCAGGCTCGCGCCGATGGCGCCGACCACCGCGACCCGGCTCGTCTGGTCGACCGCCAGCAACTGGGCCGGGCGGCCACCGCTGGAGGCGCGGTGACCGACCGTGGTGATCAGCCGGTGCCGGTGCAGCACGTCCAACCGTTCCACCAGCGTGGCCCTGGACAACCCGAGGTGTTGTTGCAGTTGTTGGCGGGTCACCGGGCCGACGCTGCGTAACACGGCGACAACATCTCCCGGGGAGGCCGCGCCGCCGGCGCCGGATCGTCGGTTGACGTCGTCCACAGGAGCCACCTAAATTGGTATCCGGTACTTCTGTCCAATTATTAGACATAAGTACGACCCGGGGCAACGTTGGAGGTCACGTGCGACCCGCTGCCGCCAACCACGGACCACGCCGAAGACTCGGCTCGGTGCAGCTCGCCGCCCGCGCTGCCTGGACGCTGGGCGGCAACGACATCGGCACCATGATCACCGCCGCGCCCCGGCTCTACCCGCACATGTGGAGCTGGGACACCGCGTTCATCTCGATCGGCCTGGCCCACCTCAACGTCGACCGCGCGGTGCGCGAGCTGGAGACGTTGTTCGCCGCCCAGTGGCGCAACGGGATGCTGCCGCACATCGTGTTCTCCGAGGGCGGCGGCTACTTCCCCGGCCCGCAACGCTGGGGCGCGGCCGAGCTGAACCAGGACGCCCCGGACTCGCCCCGCACGTCGGGCATCTGCCAGCCGCCGGTGCACGCGATCGCGTTGCGCCGCATCGTGGACATCGGCGCCGGGTCGCCCGCAGTGGCGCGGCTGCTGGCCGACGGCTGGCCGAAGCTCTACCGGTGGCACGAGTGGCTGGTGCGCCACCGCGACCCGCACGGCACCGGCATGCTGGCCATCGTGCACGGCTGGGAGTCCGGTATGGACAACTCGCCGCGCTGGGACATCCCTTACGCGGCCGTGGTTCCCGGGCCGGACCTGCCGCCGTACGTGCGGTTGGACCGGCAGGTCGCCGACTCCGCTGAGCGCCCGAGCGACCTGGAGTACGACCGGTACCTGTGGCTGGTCGAGGAGATGCGCAAGGTCCGCTACGACGCCGCGCAGGTGGTGCGCACGTCGAGCTTCCTGGTCGGCGACGTGTTCGTGACCGCGTTGTTCGCACTGGCCAGTGAGGTGCTCGCGACCCTGGGGGAGGAGAGCGGCCAACCGGCCTGGCAGGTCAGGCAACTGCGCGGCTGGGCAAGGCGTTCGCGCGTGGCGGTCGCCTCGGCCTACGACCCGGCGACCGGGCTGGCCCGCGACTACGACCTGCGCGCCGACCGGTGGCTGTCCACGGCCACCCTCGCCGGGTTCGCCCCGTTGCTGTGCGGCGGGCTGGCCGAGGTGGACGAGCGGCGGATGCTCGCGACGATCCTCGGCAGGGACTGGGCAGGGCACCCGGACCTGTTCGCCGCGATCCCGCCATCGGTGTCGCCGAACGACCCGGCGTTCCGGCCGAGGGAGTACTGGCGCGGTCCGATGTGGCCGGTGATCGCCTGGCTGTTCGGCTGGGCCTTCGAGCACCACGGCTGGACCGGCGAGGCCGGCCGGTTACGCGCGGAGTGCCTGAAGCTGGTCGGGGACGGTACGTTCGGCGAGTACTACCACCCGCTGACCGGTGAACCCCTTGGCAGCAAACAACAGTCGTGGACCGCGACGGTGGTCCTCGACTGGTTGCACTCGGCCTGAGCTAACGCCGTCAGTGGCGCCGCGCACTGCGGGCCGCGGCCGCGCCGGCGGCCAGGACCACGATCGCCACGGTCAGCGCCCACCGGCGTTTCCGCTCGGTCTCCGGCCGGACGCCGAGGGCGACCGGGGCCGCCTGATCGTCCTCTTCGGACCGGTACAGCGGTTCGGTCGTCGGCGGCGGGATCGGCGTTGGGGTCGGTGCCGGTGTCGGCGCCACGGGTGGCGGTTGTGGTGTCTGGACGGGTTGTTGCTGCTGTTCGGTCGGTCGGCGTGGGGCCGGCGCGACGGGTGCCGGCTCCGGCTCCGGTGGCGCTGGTGGTTCCGGTTCTGGCGGCGGTAGCGGCGGCGCCGGGGTGGGTGCCGGCGGCGGCACGGTCGGTGGTTGTGGTGGCGGGCTCGTCGGCTCCGGCCACGGCCATGGCCGGGTCGGCGGCGGCCGCAACTCCACCCCGACCGTCACGACCCCGCCGACCACACAGGCCACTCCGCCCGCCCCGACCACGCAGTCGGCGCCTGGCCGGTCCGGCAGTGCCATCGGCTCCGCGGCCGCCGCCGGCGGCAGTGCGAGCAACCCGGACGCGGCCAGGGTCACGGCGGCGAGGGTGACCGGGACATCGATACTCACCGCAACCGGTCCAGCGCGGCGACGAACGCCGTCGGGTCGACGTCGGCGCTGCCGCCGTACGGGTTCTGCAACTGATAGGTCGCGAACAGCAGCAAGGTCATCGTCGCGGCCAACGTGGCGACGATGACGATGTGCGTCGCCGGCCGGGGACCGCCGAACAGCAGCGGCAGCGCGAGGGACATGATCGTGCCCGCCACCAACGCGAACCACACCACCGCGTTCACCCCACCGTCGGCCGCGGTGTTCAACCGGTCCTGCCGCGCCTGGTAGGCGTTCCAGAGTTGTTCGGAGGCCTCGTTCTTCTGGTCGATGCTCCACTCGTCCGCCGTCGGCGCCGCCGCGACCAGGGTCCGCAGCTGGGAGAGCTCCTGCCAACCCTCGTCGCCCACCTCGCTGCCCTGCTGCATTCTCGGCCACTCCGAGTTGATCACCGTGTCCGCGTAGGCGCGCGCCTGGTCGGCGATCTCGGTATGGGTGTCCCCGGGGAACACCTCCGCCGCCCACACGGCCGCCACGACGGCGTCCGCCTCGCGGTAGGAACCGTCCTCCGCCGCGGCCGCGCCGTCGAACAGGGAGATCAGCACGAACGCGATCAGCACCGCCTGCAGGCCGCCGACGAGCGTGAACACCTGGCCGGCGGCCTCGTTGTTCTCCACCGTCCCCTCGACCGTGCCCGCCCTGCGGATGAGGTACGTGCTCGCCGCGGCCAACAGCGCCGCGCCGGCGACCCACATCAGGCCCATGACGTAGATGTTCATGATTGTCCATCCTGGACGGTCGCGTCGGTCCAGTCCCGCCGCAACGCCTCGTCGAGCAGCGCTTCCACGATCTGGCTTTCCGGTACTGTCCGAACCACCTTGCCACGCACGAAAATCTGTCCTTTGCCGTTGCCCGAGGAGACCCCCAGATCCGCCTCGCGCGCCTCACCTGGTCCGTTCACCACACAACCCATCACCGCGATCCGCAGCGGTGTCTCGAAACCCTCGAACGCGGCGGTCACCTGGTCGGTGAGCCGGTACACGTCGACCTGCGCGCGCCCGCACGACGGGCACGACACGATCTCCAGCCGGCGCGGTCGCAGCCCGAGCGACTCCAGGATCGCCGTGCCGACCTTGACCTCCTCGACCGGCGGCGCCGACAGCGAGACTCGGATCGTGTCGCCGATCCCCTCGGCGAGCAGCACGCCGAACGCGACCGAGGACTTGATGGTGCCCTGGAACAGCGGCCCCGCCTCGGTGACACCGAGGTGCAGCGGGTAGTCGCAGCGCTGCGCGAGCAGCCGGTAGGCGGCGACGGTCACCATCGGGTCGTGGTGTTTCACCGACAGTTTCAGGTTGTCGAACCCGTGCTCGGCGAACAGCGAACACTCCCACAGCGCCGACTCCACGAGCGCCTCCGGCGTCGCCCTGCCGTACTTCGCGAGCAGCCGCGAGTCCAGCGAGCCGGCGTTGACGCCGATCCGGATCGGCACGCCGGCCGCGTGCGCGGCCCGCGCGATCCGCGCGACCTTGTCGTCGAACTTCCTGATGTTCCCCGGGTTCACGCGTACGGCGGCGCAGCCGGCGTCGATGGCGGCGAACACGTAGCGCGGCTGGAAGTGGATGTCGGCGATCACCGGGATGGTCGACCTGGTCACGATCGCCGCCAGCGCGTCGGCGTCGTCGGCCGATGGCACCGCCACCCGCACGATCTGGCAGCCGGCCGCGGTCAGTTCGGCGATCTGGCGCAGGGTCGCGTCCACGTCGGCGGTCACCGTCGTGGTCATCGACTGCACCGACACCGGGGCGTCCCCGCCGACCGGTACCGAGCCGACCATCAGCCGCCTGCTCACGCGTCTTCGCGGATCCGTTCGTGGTGCCGGTATACCGAGGTCGACCAGGGTCATCGCGTTGCCTCCGGGTGGTGGTTCAGTCCTGTGCGGACGGTGGTCGTGATGCGGTCCGCTCGCCGGCGGCGGTCGAGCGCGCCGGTCACCGTCGTGTCCTCCACCGCCAGCACCGGGTGGTGCGCGGCAGACAGCTTGAGCAGGCACGGATTCAACGGAGCTGTCCATTGTGGATCTACGACGGTGACCGGCACGTCATGGGTGGCGAGCTCGGTCATGGCCGGACCGCCAGCGGCAGCGTGAAGTGCACGGTCTCGGTGGCCGCGACGTGCTCGACCACCTCGACCGCGCCGAGCGCGGCGATCACCTCGTCCACCAGTCGGGGAGGCGCTGACGCGCCCGCGGTAAGGCCGACCACCCGCACTCCGGCCATCCATTCAGGACGGATGGCCGACGCGTCGTCCACCAGATAGGCCGGGGTGCCGCCACGGCGCGCGAGTTCCACCAACCGCACTGAGTTCGATGAGTTGGCCGAGCCGACGACGAGCACGAGGTCAGCATCCCGTGCGACCGAGGCCAGCGCATCCTGGCGATTGGTCGTGGCGTAGCAGATATCGTCCGACGCCGGGCCGCGTAGCGTGGGAAAACGCTGGCGCAACACCGCGATGATCGCCGAAGTCTCATCCACCGCAAGAGTGGTCTGGGTCAGATAGGACAGTCGTTCCGGGTCGGGTACCACCACGGTGTTCGCGGCGGCCACGTCCTGCACCAGGATCATGTGCTCCGGTGCCTCCCCGAGCGTGCCGTCGACCTCCTCGTGGCCCGCGTGCCCGATCAGCAGCACCGTGTCGCCCCGCGCGGCGAACCGGCGGGCCTCCGTGTGCACCTTGGTGACCAGCGGACAGGTCGCGTCGATCACGTCGAGGCCTCGGCGCTCGCCCTCGGCGCGAACCGCTGGCGAGACCCCGTGTGCGGAGAACACCACCGTCGCACCGGTCGGCACCTCGGCCAACTCCTCGACGAACACCGCCCCGCGCCGCTCGAGGTCGGCCACCACATGGGTGTTGTGCACGATCTGCCTGCGCACGTAGACCGGCGCGCCGCGCTTGACGAGCGCGTGCTCGACGATCTCGATGGCCCGCTCGACCCCCGCGCAGAACGAGCGCGGGGAGGCGAGCAGAACCTGGTGGGGAACCGGGGGTGGCATGGTGTTTCTCCCTGGACGGTCGCTGGTCGGTGGTCGCGTCAGTGGTCGCGGCGGGTCACCAGGCGGGCGAGCGCGGCCAGTTCGGTGGCCGCGATGCCGTGATCGGTGAGCTCGAGCTGGTCGAGAGCGCGGGTGAGCAGGGTGTCGGCTTCCGCCTGGCTCCATGCCCGCCCGCCGGTCGTGTCCACAAGGGACGCGGCGCGCTCGAGTTCGGTGTCGGTCAGTGGTTCGGTGCGGCCGTAGAGTTCGGTGAGCTCCGCGCCCTCCGGCGTGTCCGACGCCATGGCGAACACGACCGGCAGCGACTTCTTGCGGTTGCGCAGGTCCGAGTACACGGGTTTGCCGGTCGCCGAGGGATCGCCCCAGATGCCGAGCAGGTCGTCGACGTGTTGGAAGGCGAGACCAAGGTGCATGCCGAAGGAGCGCAGCCGTCGCACCCGGGCCTCGTTCGCGCCGCCGAACAACGCGCCGAGCGCGCACGAGCACCCGATCAGGGCGGCGGTCTTGTGCGCGGCCATGGACTGGCACTCGGCGGGCGCGACGGTCGCCCGCTGTTCGAATGCCATGTCCGCGCTCTGCCCGTCGACCAGATCCTGCACGGCCGAGGACAACATCCGCATGCCCCGGTTCGCCGCCTTGTGCTCGCTGGCGGCGATCACGTCCAGCGCCAGCGTGAGCAGCGCGTCCCCGGCCAGGATCGCGGCGCCGGTGCCGAACAGGCGCCAGGCGGTCGGCCGGTGCCGGCGGGTGGCGTCGCCGTCGAGCACGTCGTCGTGCAACAGCGAGAAGTTGTGCACCAACTCCACCGCCACCGCCGCCGGCACCGCCTCGCGCGGTGAGCCACCGGTGACCGCCGCGCTGAGCAGGACCAGGGTCGGGCGCACGGCCTTGCCCGGTGGGGCGGACACCGCCGCCCCGTGCTCGTCGGACCAGCCGAGGTGGTAGCCGGCGATCCGGCGCATCGACTCGGGCAGTGAGTCCACTGCCGCGCGTAGCGCCGGCTCGATCAGCGCCCGGCTCCAGGCAAGGGTTTCCTGCGCGGAGGCGGTGTCCGGCTTGATCTCCTGCGCGACCATCTCAGCGACCGACCTCTACCGACTCGAGCACGCCGAGCGCGTCGGGGACCAGTACCGCACAGGAGAAGTACGCACTGACCAGATAGGACATGATGGCCTTGTCGTCGATGCCCATGAAGCGCACGTTCATGCTCGGCGAGACCTCGTCGTCGATCCCGATCTCGTGCAGACCGATCACGCCCTGCTCCTGTTCGCCGAGGCGCATCGCGATGATCGAGCTGAGGTGGTCGTCGGTGACCGGGATCTTGTCGCACGGCAGCAGCGGCACGCCGCGCCACGACTGCACGGTGGTGCCGGCGACGTCGATGTTGGCCGGGTAGATCGAGCGGGCCGTGCACTCGCGGCGGAACGCGGCGATGGCCCGAGGGTGGGCGAGGAACAGGTCGGACTTGCGGCGCCTGGAGAGCAACTCGTCGAGGTCGTCCGGGGTCGGCGGGCCGGTGCGGGTGAACACCCGTTGTTTGAGGTCGGCGTTGTGCAGCAGACCGAACTCCCGGTTGTTGATCATCTCGTGTTCCTGGCGTTCGCGCAGGGCCTCGACGGTCAGCCGGATCTGTTGCTCGGTCTGGTTCATCGGGTCGTTGTAGAGGTCGGCGACCCTGGTGTGCACCTTGAGCAGGGTCTGCACGAGCGAGAGCTCGTACTCCCTCGGCTTGAGCTCGTAGTCGACGAAGGTGCCTGGCAGGTCGACCTCGCCGGCATGCCCGGAGGAGAGGTCGATCTCGGCCTCGCCGTGCCTGGTCTGCGGGAGCCGTGGTTTGGCGAGCTCGGCCCGGATGTGCGCGCGCAGGCTGTCGGACTGGCCGTCCAACTGCTGGAAGGACTGGGCCGGCAGCACGAGCACGGTGCACGGGGTGAGCGCCTTGACGGAGAAGTCCCATTCGCTGGTCTCGCCGGCGAGCACCTCGTGGCCGAAGTAGGCGCCGTCGGCGAGCACGTCGAGCACGACCGGTTCGCCGAACTCGCTGGTGCCGAGCTTCTGCACTTTTCCGTGCGCCAACAGGATGAGCTGCGAGCGGTTCTGGCCCTTGTGGACTATCAGGTCACCGGGGAGGTACTCCCGCTGTTGGAACTGCTGGGCCAGGGTGGTCAGCGTGTCGTCGTCGGCGAAGTCGCGCAGCAGGGGAAGCTCGCGCAGTTCCGCGGGGATCACCGTCACCCTGCCGCCGACGTTGGCGAACGACAGCCGGCCGTCGCCGATCGTCAGGGTGAGCCGGCGGTTGACCCGGTAGGTGGCGCCCTTGGCCTCGATCCAGGGCAGCATGCGCAGCAGCCAGCGCGGGGTGATGCCGCGCATCTGGGGGACGGACTTGGTGGTCGTGGCGAGGTTGCGGGCGGCCTCGGTGGCGAGGCTGGCGCGGATCGTGTCCTCGGTCCGCGCGTCGGATTCCGTCGTGGTCACGGGGTTCAGTCCTCCCGGCCGAGTTCGACGTTCTCCAGCACGCCGAGCGCGTCGGGCACCAGGATCGCGGCCGAGTAGTACGCGCTGACCAGATAGGACACGATCGCCTTCGGGTTGATGCCCATGAACCGCACGGACAGGCCTGGCTGGTACTCGTCTGGCAGGCCGGTCTGGTGCAGGCCGATGACACCCTGGGTCTGCTCACCGACCCGCATCAGCATGATCGAGCTGGTCCTGGTCGGCGAGATCCCGATCTTGTTGCACGGGAAGACCGGAATGCCGCGCCATCCGGGCACCCGGTGGCCGCCGACGTCCACGGACTCGGGGTAGATGCCGCGTTTGCTGCATTCCCTGCCGAACGCGGCGATCGCGCGCGGGTTGGCGAGGAAGAAGGTCGGGCCCTTCCACACCACGGAAAGCAGCGCGTCGAGGTCGTCCGGGGTTGGCGGGCCGGACCTGGTGTGGATGCGCTGGCCGAGGTCGGCGTTGGCCAGCAGGCCGAACTGCGGGTTGTTGACCATCTCGTGTTCCTGGCGTTCGCGCAGCGCCTCGATGGTCAGCCGGAGCTGTTGCTCGACCTGGTCCATCGGCTCGTTGTAGAGGTCGGCGACCCGGCTGTGGACCCGGAGCACGGTCTGGGCGACGGACAGCTCGTACTCGCGGGGGGCGAGCTCGTAGTCGACGAACGTCGCCGGCAGGTCCGGCTCGCCACTGTGGCCGGAGGCCAGCTCGATCGCGGCCTCGCCGTGGGGGTTGCGCGCGGCGAGCTGTCCACTGTGGAACCGCTCGAGCTGTGCGCGGAGTGACTCGGACTGGTCGAGGAGTTCGTCGAAGGCGCGCTGCGGGAGCACCAGGACCGTGCAGGGAGTGGTCGCCTTGACCGTGTACTCCCACGCGCTCTCCGGGTCGGCAATTGACTCGGCGCCGAAATGGTCACCGTTGGCGAGCGTGTCCAGGACGGTGTCGTTCCCGTAATGTCCAGGACCGATCTTGTCCACTTTTCCGTGGGCGATCAGAAATATCTGGTTCGACTCCCGGCCGAACTCGACGATGACATCTCCGGCGGCGTATTCCTGTTGCTCGAACCGGTCGGCCAGCGCGGTCAGGACGTCGTCGTCGTCATAGTTGCGGAGGATGGACAGTTCGCCGAGTTCTGCCGGAATCACCGAGATGTCGGCGCCGGTGTTGGTGAAGGTCACCCGGCCGTCGCCGACGGCGTAGGTGAGCCGGCGGTTGACCCGGTAGGTGCCGCCGGAAACCTCGGTCCACGGCAGCATGCGAAGCAGCCAGCGGGACGAGATGCCCTGCATCTGCGGCACGGACTTCTTCGTCGTCGCCAGGTTGCGCGCGGCCGTGGTCGCCAGGCTCTGCTGGCTGTGGCCGTTCTGCTCGACGTCGGGCGCCTGAGGTTCGGTCACCGTCACAACGCACACCACCAATCGTTGTCGCCGAAATGGCGTTCGGGGATTTCAAGACGGGGAATTAAGAAATGTGGGGAAAATTCGAGCACGGCAAAACTAACACCGTTGATCATGGATGGAAAAGTCGCCCAACAGAGTGAATGCACCCAGGAGTGGAGTTGGGGCGGAAAGTCCGGAAATCATCACTCGTCACAGTGAGCAGGCGTCGGCGGCGGCGTCGCGGAGCGCAAGGCGTTGCTCCACTTGGGGAATGTTTGCCGGCACTCGGGTGGTCCGCCGCCGAGCGGTCGGGCCAGTCGATCACGAACGTGGCCTAGCCCTTTCGGGTGTGGCTCTACGCTGAGTCTGTCTGTCGGGATTGCCGCCCGACTCACCGGCCGGGACGACACGTCGCCGGTGGGGTCTGCCGATGGTGGCCGCGCGCGGACTCGCACGAGGTGGCCGCGTGCCGCGGGGTCGCGGTGGTTGGCCGGCACGCCGGGTCCCGGTGGGATGGCCGGCGTGCCGGTCGGTTGGTCGGGGGAGCGGCCGGGATACTCAGGGCAACGGGCTGGAGAACACCCGTTCGGCCTTCGGATCGGCGTGTTCCGGCTGGGTCAGCGCCCGGTTGGCCAGCTCGACGAACCGTTGCAGCGCATGCCGTTCGAACACCAGCTCCACCCCGACCTGCCACGTGCCGATGCTGAACTCGAAGTCGTGGTGGGGGTTGATCCGGCATTCCATCGTGGCGTCGATCGGGATGCCGACCCAGGACGACAGCTGTACCGAGTGGTCGACCGGGCCTGGTTCGATCACCTGGTATCCCTCGGCCATCAGCTGCCTTCCTGGTTGACGAGTCAATGGTAGTGCGCTCATTTGTAGGATGCTACATTTGATGATGCTTGAGTCGGAAGTCCTTCGAATGAGTGATGTACAGAAGTAGCGCACTACGGAAGGCTGGCCATCGACGGACCAGGCGCTGCCGGATGGTGAAAGGGGACGATGATGGCGAGGACCGCGTTGAAGCACCAGGTGGCTGCCGGACTGCGAGCGTTGCGGGAAGAGGCCGGGGTCAGCCGGGAGGCGGCCGCCGCGGTCATTCGCGCGAGCGTGCCGACCATCGGGCACATCGAGACCGGGCGCTCGCTGCCAAGCGGGCTCCAGCTCGAGAAGTTGTTGGCGCACTACGGATTTCCCGAGCGGATCCCCACCTACCTCGAGCTGCGCGACCGCGCCCGCGCCGGCCGCGACTGGTGGGCAGCGCTGCCCGGCTCGTTGTCCGCGCACCAGGCCCTGTTCCTCGGCGGCGAGTCGGTGGCCGAGCGCATCGAGTCCTGGGACCCGCTCCAGGTGCCCGACCTCGCCCAGACGCCCGACTACACCCGCGCGCTGCTCACGGCCACCACACCCGCCTGCCCGCCGGCGGAGGTCGACCGGCGCGTCGACCTGCTCGCCGCCCGCCAGCGCGCGGTGCTCGACGAGCGGGCGCCGACCATCGTGTTCCTGCTCGGCGAGACCGCGCTGCGCTGGCCGGTCGGTTCGCCATCGGTCGTCCAGGCCCAGGTCGATCACCTGCTGGAGCTGTCGCGGCGGCCCCGGATCGAGGTCCGGATACTGCCCGTCGACGCCCACCGCCGCCCCGAGGACGGCGGCGCGTTCACCATCCTGTCCCTGCCCGACCTCGGTGGCGACGAACCGAGCGCGGTCTACACCGAGACCCTGGTCTGCGGCTACTACTACGAGGACCCGGTCGACGTCGCGCACTACCGGGCGGCCGTCGCCGACCTGCGGGCGGCCGCGATCGAGCCGAGCGGCCTCCCCGCGTTCCTCCGCGAACTCGGCTACTAGGCCGCGTCGAGGGTCGCCAGTTGCTCGGCGGAGAGCGTGAGGTCGAGTGCGGCGAACGACTCCGCCGCCTGCGCGAAGGTCCTCGGCCCGATCAACGTGACCGGTGCCGGCTCGGTCTGGTGCAGCAGCCAGGCGAGCACCACCTGGTTCGGCGTAACCCCCAGCTCCCCGGCCAACGTCGCGACGGTGGCGAACCGCGCGTCGGCGGCCGGGCCTCGGTAGGCCGACATCACGTGGTGCCCGCGCCTGGCCGGGTTGCCGTACGCGCCCTTGAGCAGCGGCGAGTACGCCACCAACGTCAGCTCCCGGTTGTGCCGCAGGTGATCCAGCTGCTCGGACTCGACGGCGATCCCCCTGGACCCCGTGCCGGCGGTCGGGCGAAGGTACGAGTGCTGCTGTTGCACCGCGACCGGCGCCGGCCAGCCGTGTCGCTCGCACAGCGCCCGGATCCGCTCCAGCCGCCAGGTGCGCACGTTCGACCACCCGAGGTAGCGCGTCTTCCCCGCCGCCACCAGCTCGGCGAGCGCGGACAGGGTCTCCTCCAGCGGGGTGTCCAGGTCGTCGACGTGCACGTAGTAGAGGTCAACGTGGTCGGTGCCCAGCCGGCGCAGGCTGTCCTCCAACTCGCGGCGCAGCGTCTGCCCGCCCGCGCCGGAGTACGGCGCGTTGTTCGGCTGGTCGCGCCAGCGCTCGGGGTCGGCCACCCAGGCCGCGCCCTTCGTCGCCAGGAAAACGTCATCCCGCCGCCGGGAGGACAGCCAGCGGCCGAGCAACTGCTCGCTCTCGCCGCCGGGGTAGCCGGGTGCGTGCCACCAGGCGTAGCCGTTCGCGGTGTCCACAAAGGACCCGCCGAGCTCGAGGTACCGGTCGAGGATGCGGGCCGAGGTCGGTTCGTCGGTCGCGGTACCCATCAGCATGGCGCCGAGGGCGAGCTGGCTGACCCGCTCGCCGGTGCGCCCGAGTTCGATTGACTGCACGGTGCCGACCGTAGGCAGCGACCGACAGATACGTCCAATGCGCGGTATCGACATCATCCATACCGATGACGCATCATCTCTGGTAGTGGAGTTACGACACGTCCGCGCGTTCCTCGCGGTCGCCGACGAGATGCACGTCGGCCGGGCCGCCGAGCGGCTCGCGGTCAACCAGCCGACGCTCAGCCGCCAACTCGCCGCGCTCGAACGCGCCATCGGCGTGCCGCTGTTCGACCGCGCGCGCCGCAGGCTCGAGCTCACCCCGGCTGGCGTGGAGTTTCTCGACGGTGCGCGCGAGCTGCTCCGCCGGGCCGACACCCTGGTCGACGGCCCGCGCCGGGCCCAGCGCGGCGAACTCGGCGTGCTGCGCGTCGGTTTCGTGCAGTCCGCGACCTTCCAGGCACTACCGCGACTGCTCGCCGGGTTCCGCCTGGTGTGCCAGGACGTCGAGGTCGTGGTGAGCGCGATGACCACCTTGCGGCAGAAGGCGGCGCTGCGGGACGGCACGCTCGACGCCGGCCTGCTCCGCCCGACCTTCGACGAGCCGGGCATCGCCACCCGCACGGTCTCCCGCGATCCGTTGGTCGCCGCGTTGCCGGCGGGGCACCGGCTCGCCTGCCGGGACCGGATCGCGCTCGCCGACCTCGCCGGCGAGGAGTTCGTGTGCTACACCCGCGACTCCGGACCCGCGGTCTACGACCGGATCGTCGGATACTGCCTGACCGCGGGCTTCACGCCGACGATCGTGCAGGACGCGTGGGACGTGCAGACGATCGTCGCACTGGTCGCCGCCGGGCTCGGGGTGTCGCTGCTGATCGCGCCGACGCCGCACAGCGACGAGCAGGCGGTGGTCTTCCGGCCGCTGACCGACATCCTGCCGCCGTGGGAGATGGCCATCGCGTGGTCGCCGGCGAACCGATCACCGGTGTTGGCCAGACTCCTCGGCTCGATTCCGAACTATGCTGTCGACTGATGAACAGCCATCAGCCGAGCCGAGTCCTGGTCACCGGGGCGGCCGGCCGGTTCGGCCGGGTGGTGCTCGCCGATCTCGCCGCGCGCGGCGTGCCGGTGGTCGGCATCGACCGCGTGCCCGCCGGCCCCGGCGCCACCGAGAAATTCCTCGTTGGCAACGCTTCGGACGTCGAGCTGGTGCGCGCGGCGCTGGCCGGCGTGGACACCGTGTACCACCTGGCCGCCATCCCGACCCCGACCAACCACCCCGGCGCCGAGGTGTTCACCGGCAACACCGCGGCGACGTTCGTGGTGCTGGCCGAGGCCGCCAGGGCGGGCGTGCGCCGCGCGGTGATCGCCAGCAGCCTGTCGATCACCGGCCTGCCGTTCGGCCCGCGCACGCTGGTGCCGCCCTACCTGCCGATCGACGAGTCGACCCCGTTGCAGGTGGCGGATCCCTACGCACTGTCCAAACAGGCCGATGAGGCGACCGCGGCGATGATCGCCCTGCGCGACGGGATGACCGTCACCCCGCTGCGGTTTCCCTATCTCGTCTTCCCCGACAGCACCGAGCCGGCGGAGCTGGCCGAGCTGTTCACCGTGGACCCGGCGGCGGGGCTGTCGTCCCTGTGGGCCTATCTGGACAGTCGGGACGCGGCCGAGGCGTGCTGGCTCGCGGCCACCGTGCCGCTGGCCGGCTGCCGGCCGATGTACCTCGCCGCACCGGAAACACTGACCCGCCACCGGACCGAGGACCTGCTCGACCGGTTGCTGCCGACCGTGCCTCGGCGCGGACCACTGCCCGGCCGCACCGTGCCGATAGCGCTGACCATGGCGCGCACCCTGTTGGGGTTCGCCGCCGAACACGACTTCCCGGGGGTCACGTGACCTACTTCGCCGACCACGCGCCGTCGTCCGGACTGTGCGCGCCGAGGGCCGCGCTCGACTCCGACGCGCCACGTCTTGACCTGAGCGGTGACTGGCGGTTCCGGCTCTGGCCGACCGCGGAGCTGGCCGAGGACTTCGCCGCGCCGGCGTTCGACGACTCGGACTGGGCGACGTTACCGGTGCCGGCGCACTGGCCGCTGCACGGTTTCGGCGCACCCGCGTACACCAACGTCGTCTACCCCTTCCCCGTCGACCCACCGCATCCGCCGGCGGAGAACCCGACCGGCGACTACCGGTACGCGTTCGACCTGCCGGCGGACTGGGCGGGGGCGGAGGTGTCGCTGCGCTTCGACGGGGTCGACTCGTGCGCGCGGGTGTGGCTCAACGGCGCGGAGCTCGGCTTCTTCACCGGGAGCAGGCTGGCCGCCGAGTTCGACGTCGGCGGGGTGTTGCGGTCGGGGCGCAACCTGCTCGCGGTCCGGGTGCACCAGTGGTCGGCGGCGAGCTACCTCGAGGACCAGGACATGTGGTGGCTGCCCGGCATCTTCCGGCCGGTCACGTTGCTGCGGCGGCCGGCGGCCGGCATCGACGACGTGTTCGTGCACGCCGACTTCGACCACACCACCGGCATGGGCACGCTGCGGGTGGACACCCCGGTGCCCGCGACGGTGGCCGTGCCGGGACTCGGTCTGGCCGCGGTGCCGACCGGGGTCGAGGTGAGCGTGCCGGTGCACCCGTGGTCGGCGGAGTCGCCGACGCTCTACGACGCCACGGTGACCTCGGCGGGGGAGACCGTGCGGCTGCGGCTCGGCTTCCGCACAGTGTCCATTGTGGACGGTGTATTACTGGTGAACGGCGCGCCGCTGGACCTGCGCGGGGTGAACCGGCACGAGTTCCACCCCGACCACGGCCGCGCGGTGCCGGTCGAGACCATGCTGGCCGACGTGCTGCTGATGAAGCGACACAACATCAACGCGGTCCGCACCAGCCACTACCCACCGGACCCCCGCTTCCTCGACCTGTGCGACGAGTACGGCCTGTGGGTGATCGACGAGTGCGACCTGGAGACCCACGGCTTCCACCTCACCGAATGGCGGCGCAACCCGTCGGGTGACGATGCCTGGCTGGCGTCCTATCTGGACCGGATGCGGCGCACGGTCGAGCGGGACAAGAACCATCCGAGCATCGTGCTGTGGTCGCTCGGCAACGAGAGCCACACCGGGCAGAACCTGGCGGCGATGGCGCGCTGGACGCGCGAGCGGGACCCGTCCCGGCCGGTGCACTACGAGGGCGACGCCGACTGTGCCTATGTGGACGTCTACAGCCGGATGTACGCCTCGCACGAGGAGACCGAGCGGATCGGCCTGGCCGGTGGTCCGCTGCCGTTCGTCCAGTGCGAGTACGCGCACGCCATGGGCAACGGGCCGGGTGGGCTGGCCGAGTACGTCGCGCTGTTCGACGAACACCCGCGCTGCGCCGGCGGTTTCGTGTGGGAGTGGATCGACCACGGCCTGCGACACCCGGAGTACGAGTACGCCTACGGCGGTGACTTCGGCGAGCCGGTACACGACGGGAACTTCGTGATCGACGGCCTGCTGTTCCCCGACCGCACGCCGTCGCCCGGGTTGCTGGACGTGCACAAGGCCTACGAGCCGGTGCGGTTCGACTTCGCCGCGGGCGAGGTGACCGTCAGCCCGAAGCGCGGCGACCTGTCCCGTCTCCGGTTCGAGTGGACGCTGCCGGACGGCACCTCCGGCGTGCTGCGCCTGCCGGTCGGCGGCGGGACGGTGGCGTTGCCCAAGCCGCCGGTGTTCCACGACGAGGCCTGGCTGACCGTGCGCGCGCTGTTGTCGGTGGACACCCCGTGGGCGCCGGCCGGGCACGAGGTGGCCTGGGCACAGCACCGGCTGTCCGAGCCGCCCGTGGTGCACGCGCACCCGCCCGGCCTGCCGCCGCGCCCGACCGCCGCCGGCCACATGCTCGGCCAGGCGGAGTTCGACCACAATGGACAGCTGACCGCTTTCGCCGGGATTCCGCTCGGCAGTCCCCGGCTCGACCTGTGGCGGGCGCCGACGGACAACGACCGCGGCGCCCGGCTGGACGAGACCTGGACGGCCATCGGCCTCGACCGGTTGACCCATCGGGTGGACGCCGTGGACGTCGGCGAAGGCCTGGTGACCAGCACCAGGGTCGCCGCGGCGGGCACCGATCGGGGCGTACGGGTCGACTATGACTGGACACCGCTGCGCGACGGCCTGTTACTCGCGGTGCGGGTCGAGCCGGAGGGGGCGTGGCCGGAGCCGATCGCCAGGATCGCGGTGTGCCTGACGCTCCCGCCGTCGTTTGACCGGGTGCGCTGGTTCGGTCGTGGACCCGGTGAGTCCTATCCGGACACCGGCATCGCCAACCGGGTCGGCACCTTCGAGTCCACAGTGGACGACCTGCAGACACCGTATGTCCGCCCGCAGGAGAACGGCCGCCGGGGCGATGTCCGCTGGGCCACGGTGACCGACGCGGCCGGCAGGGGCCTGCGGCTCACCGGGACCTCGACGTTCGGGCTCACGTTGCGCCGCTGGTCGTCGACCGCCATGGCACAGGCCAAGCACCGCAATGAGTTGGCGCCGGGGCAGGCGATCGAGCTGGCCATGGACGTCGGCCACCATGGCATCGGCAGCGCGTCCTGCGGACCGGGGGCGCTGCCCCGGTACGAGCTGTTCCTCCGCAAGAGTCACTTCAGTGTCCTGTTGGAACTGGCGTAGTGTTGTGTTGCGCAGGGCCAGCTCGAGAGGAGCGCATCATGGCATCTCGCCTCAACCCCTATCTCACGTTCGCTGGTGACGCGAAGCAGGCGATGGAGTTCTACCGCACCGTGTTCGGCGGCAACCTGACGGTGAACACGTTCGGCGAGTTCGGGGACGCGGGTTCCCCCAACGCCGACCAGGTCATGCACGCCATGCTGGAGACCGACAACGGGTTCACCCTGATGGCGTCGGACACTCCGCCTGGCGCGACCCACGAGCCGGGCAACGCGATCACCGTCAGCCTCAGCGGCGACGACACCGACGTCCTGCACGCCTACTGGGACCAGCTCTCCGACGGCGCCACCGTCCACATCGCACTGGAGAAGCAGATGTGGGGCGACGAGTTCGGCCAACTGGTCGACCGGTTCGGCGTCCCCTGGATGGTCAACATCGCCCAACCGCAAGGCTGATGGGTTCGAGGGCGGCCCGGGTACGGGCTCCCTGGCCGCCCTCGAAGCCGGATCGCCGGTGCGGTGGCGATCCGGCCGGTCTCACGCCGCCGGCACGGTCCACTTCTGGTTCGCCGCGCCGGTGCACTCCCAGATCTGTAGCCGGGCGCCGTTGGCGGAGTTGTTGTCGCTCACGTCGAGGCACTTGTTCGCCGCGACGTTCACCACGTCCCGCCCAGCGGTCACCGTCCACCGCTGTGCGCCGGAGCCGGTGCAGTCCCAGAGTTGGAGCTTGGCGCCGTTGGCCGTCGAGGCGGCGGTGACGTCAAGGCACTTGCCGAGCGCGCGGATCGAGCCGTCCTGGCCGACGGTCCACTGCTGGGCCGAGGTGCCGTTGCAGTCGTAGAGCTGCACCGGGGTGCCGTTGGCGCTGCTCGCCGAGGCCACGTCGACACACTTGCCGGCCAGTCCGGTGATCGGTCCGGTCACCCCGCCGGGGCCGCCGCTGCCAGGGGCGCCGCTCCAGGTGAACGTCGCCGAGGTCCTGGCCGGCAGCGGGTAGCCGAACGACTGGTCGCCCCAGTTCACCCGCACGTCCTGGGTGGTGCCCGTGGTGTTGTAGGCGATGAGCGCCTTGGACCCGTCGGGGTTGCGCCAGGCGACGTTCTTCACCGAGCCGTTGGCGGTGGAGGAGATCCGCCGCGCGCCCGGCCGCACGAACTTGGTCAGGTGACCCATGGTGTAGTACTCGATCGTGCGGTCGACCTGACCGTGCCGGTCGTCTCCGTTGTGGACGGTCAGCAGCCCGGTACACACGTCGCACCCACCGTTGTGCGGGTTGTGGTTCTGGTCCATCGCCAGGCTCCACTTGGTGAACGTGCGGCCCCAGTTCCTGGTGTAGTCGATGATGTTGTTCAGGTCGTCGGCGTGCTGGTTGCCAACCCACGTGCCGCCGGACATCTCCGTGCCGTACTGGGGAATCCCCGGGTACTGCTGCTGCACCTGGCTCTGCGTCTCGACGTTGCCGCCGTAGCCGTGCCAGGCGATCCCGCCGAAGTTCGGGTGGTCGCGGATGGCCGGGTCGTCGACGGTCGGCGCCCCGAACGACCCGTACTGGTCCCAGTTCCAGTCCAGCGCGAGCACCTTTGTGGACAGTCCCGCCTGCTGCAACGCCGGCAACAGGTTGGTCCTGGTGAAGTACTGCAGACCGGAGCCGTTCCACATCGCCGACGGGTAGGACGCGCAGCAGGTCGGCTCGTTGTTCACCGACACCAGGCTGACCGGGATGCCCTGTGCGGCATAGGCCTGGACATACCGGACGAAGTACTGGGCCAGTGCCGGGTAGTACTGGGCCTCGACCCAGCCGAGCCGGTAGTCGTCGTTGTCCTTCATCCACGGCGGCGGTGACCACGGCGAGCCCATGACCGTGATCGCCGGGTTGAGCTCCAGCGCCCGCCTGGTCAGCGGCACCACGTCGGCCAGGTCGTGCGCGATCGAGAACCGGGTCAGGTTCGGGTCGGTCTGCCCGGCCGGCAGGTCGTTGTAGGTGTAGCTGGACCTGGCCAGGTCCGAGCCGCCCATCGGGTTGCGGATGAACGAGATGCCGATCCCGTCGGTGGGGTCGAACAGCTTGCGCAGCGCGTCCTCGCGGGTGGCGGCGGAGACGATGCCCGAGGAGTTCAGCAGCCAGGCGGCGGAGTCGGTGAACGACGCGCCGCCGCCCTCGAACGGCTGGTACTGGACGTTCTCGTCGACGTCGATCGTCACCTGGCCGGATCCGTTGCCCGGCTGGAAGTTCACCGGGGTCTGCGGTTCCAGGCCACGGGTGACGTTCAGGCCGTCGGCGTCATTGGTGGTGGTGAGCCAGATGCTCACCGGCTCGCCGTCGGCCGCGGCGGGGGCCGCCGGGACAGTGAGCCCGGCGGCCAACACACCCAACACCGCCACCAGGCGGCGCACTAGCCGACCGTCCACTTCTGGTTCGCGGTGCCACCGCATTCCCAGATCTGGAGCCGGGTGCCGTTGGCGGAGTTGTTGCCGGTCACGTCGAGGCACTTGTTCGCCGCGATGTTGACGATGTCCCGCGCGCCGGACACCGCCCAGCGTTGCGCGCCGGAGCCGTTGCAGTCCCAGAGCTGGACCTGCGCGCCGTTGGCCGTCGAGGCGGCCGTGACGTCAAGGCACTTGCCGAGCGCGCGGATGGAGCCGTCGGCGGCGATCGTCCACTGCTGGGCCGAGGTGCCGTTGCAGTCGTAGAGCTNGCCACGGATCGGCCCGCCGGTGCCGCCGCCACCGCTGGTGTCGTTGGTGACCCGGACGTAGTCGATGGTCAGCGTGTTCGGGAACGGCGTGTTGCCGTCCGGGTCGCCAGGCCAGTAGCCGCCGACCGCGAGGTTGAGGATCATGAAGAACGGCTTGTCGAAGACCCACTGCCGGCCTCCGAGATCGGCCGGAGTCCTTGTCTGGTAGACGTTTCCGTCCACCGACCAGACGATCCGGTTCGGCGACCAGTCGACCTTGAAGGTGTGGAAGCCGTCGGCGAACGGGTTACCGATCGAGTATCCGGCGCCGATGCCGTCGGCACCGGAGTATCCGGGGCCGTGCAGCGTGCCGTGCACGGTGTTCGGTTCGAAGCCGACGTTCTCCATGATGTCGATCTCGCCGCTCTGCGGCCAGCCGACGTTGCCGATGTCGTTGCCGAGCATCCAGAACGCTGGCCACATGCCCTGGCCCCGGGACATCTTGATGCGGGCCTCGAACGAGCCGTACGTCTGGGTGAAGCGGCCGGCGGTGTTCAGCCGGGCCGAGGTGTACTCACACCTGCCGTACCAGCACTGGTAGTTGTTCGGGTTCTCCCGCCGCGCGGTGATGACCAGGTTTCCCTGGCCGTCGTGGGCGGCGTTGCTCGTGGAGTTGGTGTAGTACTGCCGCTCGTGGTTGTTGACGTTGTCGCCGGTCTCCAACTGCCATTTGGAGCCGTCGACGGGGGCACCGGCCGCCGCGTTGAACTCATCGGCGAACGTCACGGCGGCGATTCCCGGGTCGGGAGCCGCCGGGGCGCCCTCGGCCGGGGTGCCGGCGGCCACCGTGGTGGCCAGCGCGGCCGAGGCCAGGGCGGTCAGTAGGACGGACAAGCGGGTTGAGAGTCGTCGTGCGCAGGGGCGTGCGGACATCTTTGTCACCACCGACGAACTAGAGTTTGTTGTTCGTGACAACAAAGAATGCCATGGTCTAGACCAGGCGGACAAGAGTCCGGTGAAAATTTTCGTAACCGGTTCCAGGCGGGGTCAGAGCAGCCGGAGGTCCTGGACCACCCTGGGCGCCGGCACCTGCGGCCACGCGGCGGTGATGTCCGGCTCGTCGAGATCGAGCAGTCGGTAGAGGGTTTCCCGCAGGATCATGGCCGATGACCCCGGCACGGCGGAGACCCGCTCGGCGGCCATGACCCACTGCACCGGCCGGGCCAGCCGCGCGTCGGTCAGCTGTTGGTAGAGCGGCTTGGTGTGGTCGAGGATCGGGCTCACCTGCGCGAGCTCGTTCATGACCGAGTTCGGGTCGACCTCGTCGTCGGCGAAGTGGCTCAACAGCAGCGGCACGCCGACCGCCGCGGAGTAGACCGCGACCGAGCTGTGGTCGGCGATCAGCAGGTCGGCCGCGCTCACCAGGCCCCGCCAGTCCTCGCCGACGTCGACCAGGTCGACACCGGCGTCGCGGACGTCCCGCAGCCAGGCGCGGACGCTGCGCGCGCCGTGCTCGGCCCAGACCGCCGGGTGCACCGTGGCGATCACCCGGTGGTTGGCCGGCAGCTCCGCCGGCAGTCGGAGCAGCAGCTCGCGATGGGTCGCGAGCAGCGACTGCGGGCCCCAGGTGGACGCCACCGCGACCAGGATCTGTCCCGGCCGGGTACCGAGCCGCTCCCGGTACCGCTCGCGGTCGGGCAGCGAGGCGCGCAGCCGGTCCAGGCACGGGTCCCCGGCCAGGACCGCGGCCGGCAGCGACTCCGGGCACTGGCGCGCCAGCGTCAGCAGGTGGTCGGGATGGGGCAGGACGAGCGCGTCGAAGACCGGTTCGCCGTTGTGCAGCAGCGATCGCCGGTCGAGGCCGTAGACCGGGCGGTCCTCCTTGTCGCCGAGCCAGTCGAGCAGCGGCCACAGTTTGTTGTAGCCAGCGCCGTGGGGCACGGCCAGCCGGTAGCCGGCCTGGATCCGCTCGATCTGGTGCAGGCTCGCCGCGATCACCAGGTCGAAGGACCACTTGGTGGTGGCCTCCTCCCAGGGGATCACCCGCACCTCGAGGTGGCGCAGCCACTGGGCCACGCCGTCGCCGAGCTCGTCCGGGACCTGGGTGTAGACCAGTTGCACCCGCCGGTCGACCTGGACCAGCGGAATGATGTCCTCCAGCCGCATCAGGCTGGCCATCGTGTGCACCGCGACCAGTACGACCCGGTCGGTGTTGACCGTTCGCCACGGCCTGGCTTCGGACTGAACTCTGGCAGTGTGCAAAAGCGCGGAGCGCCGCAGGAACTGGTTGGCCGTATCGCTGATCATCGTCAACCGCGCGGCCGACTCCCGGACTTTCTGGTTGATGGTCGTCCTGCGCTGGCGATTGGGCAGGACGTCCGGCACGTGTTCGGTCGCGCGTGCGCGTGGCGGTGTCATGTCCATGGCCGCGTGCGCTTTCCTTGGTGCCGCGACTGGTTGTCCGGTGCCGTGGCGTTGTCCGGCACCGACCCGATTCGCCGGACTCGCAGTGTCTTCGACAGTGCCATCGTGCCCCCTCGACATTGCCCCAACCCACAATGAGGTATAGCGAAAGGGTACGACTCTTCGAATCGAAGTCAAGACTCTTCTTGTTCGTATCTGCCGTCGGGTCAAACCGTAACGGTGGAATCCACCCTCAGCGCGAACGCGAGCGCGCCCCGCGCGCCGGCGAGCAGTCCGAGTTCGGAGCCGACGAGTTTGATGGGCGCCGCGTGACTGTGCATGCCGCGCAGCGAGTACAGGCCCATCTCGTAGGAGGCCGGTCCGATCAGCAGATCCGACGCCCGGCCGAGCTCGCCGCCGAGCACCATGATGTCCGGGTTCAGCAGGTTGGCGACCCTGGCCAGCGCGAGGCCGATGTCCCGGCTGGCGTCCTGGAGGATGCGGGTGCAGACCTGGTCGCCTGCCTTCGCCCGCTCGATCATGCCCTCGAGACTGGTCGGCAGGTCCATCCGGTAGCCGGAGTAGGCCTGCCGGACCTGTTCCACCAGGCGGTTGCCACCGACGATGGTGTCCAGGCAGCCACGGTTGCCGCACCGGCAGACGGTGCCCTGGACGTCCATCGTCAGATGGCCGATCTCGCCGGACAGTCCGTGCCGGCCGCGGTAGATGGTGCCGTTGGTGACCAGCCCGGCGCCGAGGCTGGTCGAGGCCTTGACGAAGAACATCGTCTCCACCGTCCGGCCGACGCCGTAGACGTACTCGCCGTAGGCGGCCAGGTTGGCCTCGTTGTCGACGGTCACCGGGACGTGCGGGAAGTGGTCGCGGAAGCGCTGCTTCGGGTCGCCGGCGAGATCCCAGTCGAGGGAGGCGGCGACCTGGGTGACGCCGCCGGTCCTGGGGTCGATGGCGGCCGGGATGCCCAGCCCGATGGACACCACGTGGTCGGTGTCCAGGCCGGTCTTGGTGGCCAGGTCCCTGATCAGCCGGGCGCTCTCCCGCACCCAGGCGTTGCCGCCCTGGTCGGTGCCGAAGGCGGCGGTCTCGTACTCCACCGACGAGTTGTCCACCCGGCGGGCGGCGACGGTGAGCTCGTTGTGGTTGACCTCGATGCCGATCGCGACGCCGCGGACCTTGGCGATTCGGAGGTTCTTGCCGCGCTCGTTGTCGTTGCCGGTGTCCACCCGCAGGATGTTCTCCTGGACGAGCTCGTTCACCAGGCCGGAGACGGTTGCCTGGGACAGGCCGGTGAACCGCGCGACGTTGACCTGGGTCATCGGGTCGACCATCACCGCGCGGATGATCTTGCGGCGGTTGGCGTCCCGGATCGAGTCCGATGGCGTCCACAGCAGCGTCCGGGCATCAAGGGTCGTGCTGCTGGACGTCACGGAGCTGCTCCTCCTTCAAGCTGAACAAGAGTACGCGTCAGCTTACCGGCAACCGATGCTTCACACCGGTCGGACTCGATGGTGGGCGGCGGTCCATGGCTGTGTCGGTCGCCTGGCCACAGGGCGAATTGATCTTAACCGGACGGCGTATGCCTTCAAGCTGAACCGAGATGTACGTCAGCCTACTGGGTGACGCACCTTCGGCAGGATACTCCGATGACGTCGAATTTAAGAACCTGGCCGACCATGATTTTGGTAACCACCATGCTTTCCACCCCTAGCGGGGGCCAGAAGGTCGCCGGTAGGATTGACACACCGTTAAGTGCTTGCGACTGCTTGTAATCGCAGTTATGGGAGGTGGCCGATGGCCGACGATGACATCGATACCGGTCGTGAGTTGGTGTCCGAAAAGTTGGAATATGAGCGGCCGGTGGTATTCGATTTCGGCCCCGTTTTCGACGTCACTCGAGGAAGCGGCAGTCAGAATAGCGACGACAATGGACAGGGATACAGTTAATGTGAGCCAGGCCCGTGTTCATCCGAGGTTTGGATGAATTTTGCCGGCTGGTGGAATGAGCGACGCGCGACGCTGGAGAACGTCACAGTGACCGCCGGGCAGCCGTCCCGCGTGGTCCGTTCCGGCGATGTCACCATGGTTGTTCTCGGGCACTGTCTCGCCTCCGACGCCGAACTGACCGACAGCGTGCGCACGATGTCGGCGACGCGCCGGCTCGACCCGGCGGCCGCCGGTTGGCCGGGATGCTATTCGCTGGCGGTGCTGTTGCCGCACGAGTTGCTGCTGCTGACCGACCCGGTCGGGCAGTTCCCGTGGTATGCCGCCGCCGCGCCGGGCGGGCGCTGGTTCGGCTCGTCGCCGATCGAGCTGGCCGGCCGGGCGCGCGCCGGCGTCGACCGAGGGCAGCTGGCCATGACCATCGCCTGCGACGACGTTCTCGGTTTCGCGGACGGCGGCACAGAATTCTCCGGAGTGCGCGGTCTGGCGCCCGGAGTGCTGCTCACCGGAAATTCGACCGGGATTTCGACGACCACCTACGGCGCGCTCATCGTCGGCGCCGAGACCAGCGTCGCCGACGCCGCCGAGCGGCTCCGATTATCCTTGCTCAGGTCCGTCGAGGCGCGCGCCGGGGTCGGCCGGATGATAACCGGGGACTTCAGTGGCGGGATCGATTCCTCGGCGCTGATGTTTCTCGCGCTGCGGACCGGTGCCGAAGTTTCCGGGTTCACTTTTCAGCATTCAGCAGCCGAGGACGAGGACGACCTTGTCTGGGCTCGACACTTCGCCGGCCACGCACCCGGCCTGGCGCACCGGCTGGTGCCGTCCACCGACGAAGAGCTGCCTTACCAGAAACTTTCGGCGCCGGGAGAACAACCGCATCCGGCGGCCATGGCGGCCGGTCCGCTGCGTGCCCGTCTGCGACTGGCCGCCGAGCACGGCTCGACCCTGCACCTCGTCGGCGAGGGCGGTGACGTCGTGCTCGGCGCGCCGCCCGCCTACCTCGCCGACCTCGCCCGCCAGCACGAGTGGGCCGCGTTGTGGCGCCACTGCCTGCGGTGGGCCAGGATCCGGCAGTGCTCGCCGCTGTTGCTGCTGCGCCGGGCGCTGGCCGTGGCCACCAGCCGCCGGCAGGCGTTGCGCGCGCTGGCGGCGGCGATCCTGCGGGCCGCCCCGGCCGAGGGCCGGCCGCCCTGGGATGTCGGCGCGATCGCCTACTGGGACGCGCCGAGGGGCTGGTGGCTGACCAGAGGGGCCCGGTCCGACCTCGCCGACCACGTGCGCACGATGGCCGACGACTCGCCGGCCGACCCGGCGGACCACGTCGGCGTGGCCGACGCGGTGACCATGAGCCAACTGCGCACCCAGATCCTCACCGAGCGGGCGGTGCGCGCGGTCGGCGGCGAGTTCGGGGTCGAGGTGCACGCGCCGTACCTGGACAGCGAGGTCGTGCGGGCCTGCCTGGCGCTGCCGGCCTGGCGGCGGGCCGATCCCGCGGTGGCCAAGCCGCTGCTGCGCGCCGCGCTGACCGGCCTGGTGCCCGACACCGTGCTCACCCGGCCGACCAAGGGCAACTACGCGCGCAGCGCCTTCGTCGGCGTCCGGCGGGCGGCCCCCGCGTTGCGCGCGCTGCTGGCCGACTCGACGGCCGCCGACCACGGCCTGCTCGACCCCGTCCCGGTGCGCGCCGTCCTCGAGCGGGCGATCCAGGGCCTGCCGACGCCGTGGCGGGCGCTGAACCAGGTGTTCGCGGTCGAGCTGTGGCTGCGGGACGTGTCCGCGAAGGTGGTCGGGTGACCGGGTTCGCCGTGCCAGCGACCGTGCACGCCGCCGCCGACGGCCACGGTGACCTCGTGCTGCTCAACCGGGCCACCGGCCGCTGGCACAAGCTCAACCGCACCGGCAGCGCGTTCTTCCAGGTGCTGCGCGCCGGCGCGGATCTCGAGCAGGCGGTGACCGCGCTGACCGAGCGGCACCCCGACGTCCCGGCCGACCGGATCCGCGCCGACCTCGAGGACCTGGTGGCCACCCTGGTCGAACGCGGACTGCTGGTGCCGGCGCAGGGCGGTGGGCGGCGCAGCCCGGCCGCGGTGCTGATGACCTCGCCGACCGCCAGCCGGGCGCCGGGTGGCGCGCACCGGGTGGCGGTGGTGGCCGCGTTCCTGCTGGCGCTGGTCCTGCTGCGGCTGCCGTTCCGGACCAGCACGGCCGCGGTCGCCCGGTTCCGCGGCCGGTTCGCCAGCCGGAACGCCACCACCGACGAGGCGCACGCGGCGCTGTCGGCCGCGTACTGGGTCAGCCGGTTCTACCCCGGCCGGGCGGCCTGTCTGGAGGTGTCGCTGACCGCCGTGCTGACGGCCGCGCTGTGGGGACTGCGGGTCGACTGGTGTTTCGGCACGGCCGTGGACCCGCAGACCTTCCACGCGTGGATCGAGGTGGCCGGTGAGCCGGTCACCGACGACACCGAGGACCCGATCCCCCCGACCTACCGCCGCGTCCTGCTGGTGTGAGCCACCTCCGGTCAACCCCAGGATCGAAGTCGCCGAGGCCGAGTGCTTCCCAACCGCACCTCAGGGGAACGTGACGCAACCCAACCACAAGTACGTGCCCAACCAGCACCTTTCATCCCCAACGCGACCAACACATTTAATCCCGGGGAGGCGGATCAGCCAGGCGGGCGCGGACTGTGGTTACGCCGGGGTTGCCGAGTTCGGTGAGCATGGCTTCGGTGCGTTGGTAGAACTCTCTGGCCAGGGTGAGCTCGCCGGACTGCTCGTACAGCTCGGCCAGCGCCCAGTGCGCGTCCGCCTCGCCGAGCGGGGACTTCACCGCCCGCATCGCGGCCAGCGTCTCCGTCAGGTGCTCACGGGCGACGTCCCAGTCGCCGGTGCCGGTCTCCGCCCGGCCGAGCACCAGCACCGCCCTGGCCAGGTTGTACGGATCCGGCGGGGTGAGCCCCGCGAGCTCCTGGCGCGCCTGCAGCGCGTGCCCGACCGCCTCCGCCGGCCGGCCGGCCTCGACCAGCGCGCGGGCGATGCTGATCAACGCTAGGCCCACGCTGCGCCGTTCGCCGACCGCGCGGTAGCCGGTGAGCGCGCGGTGGAAGTGCTCGATCGCCAGCTCGACGCGGCCCTGGTCGAGGTAGGCGAAGCCGAACCGCTCGGTCGAGCCGGCGACCCGGTGGCGGTCGCCGAGGTCCTGCCACAGCTGCGCTGCCCGGCGCATGTGCTCGAGGGCCTCGTCGTTGCGGCCGAGGGCGTGGAACAGCAGGCCCAGCCGGTCCTGGGCCTCGGCCTCGGCCGCGGTGTCCGGCCCGTCCCTGGTCGCCTCGACCGCGAGCAGGTCGAACTGCATCCAGTCGTGGTAGTGCGTGCGGAACAGGAACAGGCCCCACATGGCGTCCGCGAGCTGCCAGGTGGTGGCCGCCAGCCCGTGCTCGAACGCGGTCCGCGCGGCCGCGAGCAGGTTGCGCCGCTGGCGGTCCAGCCAGTCCAGTGCCGCGGTGTGGTCGGCGAACCGGACCTCGTCGACCGGGCCGTGCGCGATGTCGCGGCGCAGGACCCGCCGGTGCGGGGTGACCACCTTGCCGGCCTCGGTGGCCGCGGCGAGGTACCAGTCCAGCATCCGGCGCACCGCCAGCGCCCGGTCGGCCGAGGACTCCTGTTGCTGGACAAGGGACAGCGCGTGCAGCCGGATCAGGTCGTGGAACCGGTAGCAGTCCTGCCCGGTCTCCTCGACCAGGCTGGCCGTGAGCAGTTCGTCCACGAGATGCTCCGCGTCCGGGAGCGAGGTGTGCAGCGCGGCCGCCGCGACCCCGGTGTCGAAGTCGGGGCCGGGATGCAGGCCGAGCAACCGGTAGAGCCGGGCCGCGGGGGAGGAGAGCGCTTGGTAGGACACGTCGAACACCGCCTTGACCGACAGGTCGTCACTGAAGCTGAGCCGAGCGAGCCTGCGCTGCTCGTCGACCAGGTCGGCGACGACTTTCTCCAATGTCCACTTCGGACGGGACACCAGCCGGGCGGCCGCGACGCACAACGCGATCGGCAACCCGCCGCACAACGTGACCAGCTCCCGCGCCGGACCCGGC
The DNA here is from genome assembly GCF_054779715.1 of Actinophytocola sediminis. Classification (NCBI taxonomy): domain Bacteria; kingdom Bacillati; phylum Actinomycetota; class Actinomycetes; order Pseudonocardiales; family Pseudonocardiaceae; genus Actinophytocola; species Actinophytocola sediminis. Next base: position 36,837 of record NZ_BAAGXS010000061.1, read on the forward strand.
TCGGCCGCGACCCGCGTCGAGCCGACCGTCCTGGCCAGCAGCTCCACTCCGGCCGCCGACGTGAGCCGGTCGACCTGGACGAACCGCGCGCCGTCGGCGATCAGCGCACCGAGGTGGGACCGGCTGGTGGCCACCGTGACACTGGCGGCCGACGATGGCAGCAGCGCGCGCACCTGCTCGGCCGAGGCCGCGTTGTCCAGCAGCAGCAGAAACCGCCTACCGGCGGTGAGCGAACGGAACATCGTCGCCTGTTCGGCCTGGTCGAGCGGCACCTGCTGGGGTGCGACGCCCAGCGCGCGCAGGAACCGGCCGAGCACCTCGGCCAGCTCGACCGGCCTGCCCGGCCCGCCGAGGTCGGCGTAGAGCTGCCCGTCCTCGTACTGGTCGCGCACCCGGTGCGCCCAGTGCAGCGCGAACGCCGTCTTGCCCACCCCCGGCGGGCCGACCAGCACGACCAGCCGGGCGCTCTGGTAGGCGTGGTCGAGTTCCCTCAGTTCGTGCACGCGGTTGACGAACGTCGGCACGTCGGCCCGCAGCTGGCGGGGGGCGTCCCGGGTGTCGCGCTGGATGATGACCGGCGGCGTGCGGGTGCCCGGCAGATGGATCCAGGCCGGCAGCCTGCTGCGTTTCACCTCGACCGTGGCCGGGTGATAGGTCGCCGGGTCGATGGTGCGGTGCCGGTGGCGCACGATGCCGTCGTAGACCGTGCCGGAGACGATGACCGCGAGCGGCACCGGCGAGTGCCGCAACGCCCCGCGCAGCTCGTCCGCGTCGAGCATCCGGCACGCCTCGACCAGGTCGGCGCCCGACAGCCCGTGCTGGTCGACGCTGATCTCGCCGGCGTGCACCGCGAGCCGCAGCCGAATGCGCCTGGCCAGCGGCGCGTCCCGGTTGTGGTCGGTCAGCGCGGCCGAGAGATGGCCGAGCAACGGGTCGAGCAGCAGCACCTTGGAGATCTCCGCCGGCACCAGCACGATCGCGCCGTCGCCCCGGTCCTCGTGGGTGCACGCGGTCCACGGCACCCCGGCGGAGTCGAACGCCTCGCGCACCAGCTCGTAGACCCTGGCCCGGACCGCGGTCTGCGCGCCGTCGTCGCGGTGGGGATCACTGAAGCCCTCGACGTCGAACGCGACCACGGACCGGTGCGTCGGGTACTGGGGCATCGCGTCCTCCGAAGGGCGGGCACCTCAGATCTACCACCGCACCGGCCAGTTGGGACGTCAGATGACCAGGAGAACTCGTGGATCACGTGGACGGGCGACTGCTCAGCGCGTCGGCAGCGGCATCATCGACAGCTTGGCCAGCAGGTCACGACCCGTCTCGGCGTGCTTGGGCTTGGTGAGCACGTCGTAGCGGCGGGCCACCAGCTGGCTGTGCGAGACGAAGTCCCGCTGTCCCCTGGTCGCCCCGTAGCGCACGGCCGAGGACGCGAGCCCGAACACCACACCGGAGACCAGCCCGATCAGGATCGGCGTGATGCCGGCGCCCGCGGTGAACAGGCTCAGCAGCAGGCCGACGAACAGCCCGAGCCAGGCGCCGGACGCCGCACCCGCGCCGAGCACGCGGCCCCAGGTCAGCCGGGCGGCCACCCGCTCGACGACCATCGGCTCAATCCCGACGATGGTTACTTCCTGGACGGGAAACTCGTTGTCGGCCAAGTGGTCGACGGCTCGCTGGGCCTGCTGGTACGTGTCGTAGGAACCGATCGGCCAACCATCCGGCAAGGTCGGCAGGTTCATCGTCGACTGTTTCGGCGTGAAGGCTGTCGTCATGTCGGAATCACCTCCTGGATAAGGGAGTCCTACTCGGCTCAACGCCCTGCCATGCCCGGCTGTGCCCCCGACGTCGACTTCACAGCGACTTCTCAGCTCTCAGGTGACGGCCACCACGAGTTTGCCCACGGTGTCGCCGGCGTGCAGGCGGCGCAGCCCGTCGGGGACCTGCGCCATGGTCAGCACCTCGGACACCAGCGGGCGCACCGCCCCGCCGGCGTACAGGGCCATCAGCTCGGCGTGGGCCAGCGCCAGCGCCGCCGGCGCGCGCGTGCGGTAGGTCCCGAGGTTGAGCCCGAGCACGGCGTAGGTCTTGACCAGCGTGTGGTTGGTCGGCAGGTCGGCGGCCCGGCCGCCACCGAAGCCGGCCACCACGATCCTGCCCTCGAACGCGACCGCCCGCCGGGACCGGTCGAACGTGTCGCCGCCGACCGGGTCGACGATCACGTCCGCGCCCCGACCGTCGGTGAAGTCCTTGACCGGGTCGACGAAGTCCGTCTCCCGGTAGTCGATCGCCAGGTCGGCGCCGAGTTCCCGGCAGCGGGCGACCTTGTCCGCGCCGCCGGCGGTGGCGACCACCCGCGCGCCGGCCGCCTTCGCCAGCTGGATGGTCGCGCTGCCCACCCCACCCGCGCCGGCGTGCACCAGCACGGTCTCTCCGGCCGCCAGCGCGGCGCGGCGGTGCAGGGACAGGTGCGCGGTCAGATAGGTGACCAGCATCGCCGCCGCCGACGTGGCGCTCATCGAGTCCGGGATCGGCAGCGGGTCGGCCAGCACGGTGCGGGTGGCCAGACCGCCCGCCGGTAGGCGGCACAGCCCGGCGACCCGCTGACCGGTGCCTACGACCCGCCCGGCCACCTCGAACCCGGGCACGAACGGCAACGGCGGTCGCTCCTGGTAGCGGCCCTGGCACAGCAGCGTGTCGCTGAAGTTCAGCGCGGCCGCGTCCACGTCGACCAGCACCTCGTCCGGTCCGGGCACCGGTTCGGGGACCGCGTCGGCCAACTCAAGCACGTGCTCCGGCTCACCCAGCTCGTGCACCCGCCATGCGCGCATCCGGCTACCTCCGCCTCGTGGATGGCGTTAGTGTCCCCCGCGTGAACGTCGCCATCCTCGATGACTACCAGCACGTCGCACTGTCCTATGTGTACTGGTCGGGGCTGCCGGCCGAGGTGGCGGTCGTCCCGTTCCACGACCTGGTCACCGATCCCGACGAACTGGTCGCCCGGCTCGAGCCGTTCGAGGTCGTGGTCGCGATGCGCGAACGCACCCCGCTGCCGCGATCGGTGCTCGAGCGGCTGCCGAGGCTGCGGCTGCTGGTGACCACCGGCATGGCCAACGCGGTCATCGACCTGGACGCCGCCACCGACCTGGGCGTCACGGTGTGTGGCACCCGGGTGCTCACCACCTCGACCGTCGAGCTGACCTGGGCACTGATCCTGGCCGCGGTGCGCGGACTGCCCGCGCGGGAACAGGGTTTCCGCGCAGAGGGCTGGCACACCGGGCGCGGCCAGGCAGCGCTCGGCGGCGACCTGGCCGGCGCGACCCTCGGGGTGGTCGGGCTCGGCCGGATCGGCGCGAAGGTGGCCGCGATCGGGGCGGCGTTCGGCATGCGGGTGGTGGCCTGGAGCCAGAACCTGACCTCGGTGGCGGCGGCGCGGCATGGCGTGCCGGCGGTCAGCAAGGAGGAGCTGCTGCGGTCGGCCGACGTGGTGACCCTGCACCTGCGGCTGAGCGAGCGCACCAGGGGGCTGCTCGGCGCGGCCGAGCTGGCCATGATGAAACCGACCGCCTACCTGGTGAACACCTCGCGCGGACCGCTGGTGGACGAGGCGGCGCTGGTCGCGGCGGTGTCCGCTGGCCGGCTGGGCGGCGTCGGCCTTGATGTCTACGACACCGAGCCGCTGCCGCCGGACCACCCGCTGCGCGACCTGCCGAACGCGGTACTGCTGCCTCACCTCGGGTATGTCTCCCAGCGCACCTTCGACGTGTTCTACCGGGACATCGTCGAGGCCATCGCCGCCTACCGGTCCGGGTCGCCGGTCCGGGTGCTCGGCTGAGCCCGCCTGCGTGGGGTGAGTCGGACGTTGGGCAGCTCGGGGGCCGGCACCCGCTGCCCGTCGTGCCCGGCCACCACGCCGAAGCGGGTCCGGTCGTCGGCCTCCCAGTCGGCCCTGGCGGCGGCGATCTCGTCGTGCGAGCGGCCGACGAAGTTCCACCACATGACCAGCTCGTCGGGGAACGGCTCGCCGCCGAGCAGCACCGCGCGCACCGGCTGGCTGGTGGCGATGGCCAGCTCGGCGCGGCCGGTGCCGAGGTAGAGCAGCTGGCCCTGCGGGACGGTGACCCCGGCGACCATCGGTGAACCGGTGACCGCCAGCAGCGCGTGCTCGAAGTCGGCGCGCAGCGGCAGCCGGGCGCCGGTGCCGGCGGCGATCTTCAGGTCGGCGCCGACCAGGGGGGAGTGCACGGTGGCCGGCGAGGTGGCCTCCCCGAGCGCGCCGACGAACACCGTGGCGGAGATGCTGTTGTGGGAGTACCTCGGCAGGTCGGTGTGCTGCTCGAAGGCGGGCTCGCCGCTCGCCTGCCCGGCGGGCAGCGCGATCCACATCTGCAGTCCGTGCAGGGTCGGGTTGCCAGCGGGGGTGAACTCCGAGTGCGCCACGCCCCGGCCGCTGGTCATCAGGTTCAGCTGGCCCGGCCGGACCAGGACGTCGCTGCCGACGCTGTCCCGGTGGTGGATCTCGCCGACCAGCGGCCAGGTCACCGTCTGTAGCCCGATGTGGGGATGGGGCAACACCCGCATGGGTTCGGGGTGTGGGCCGAAGGAGTCGATGAAGCACCACGCGCCGACCGTCGGCAGGCCGCGCTGGGGCAGCACCCGGTCGACCCGCATGCCGCGGACGCCCCCGAGCGGGACCGCCCGGGGGGCGAACAGCTCGGTGACCGCGTGGTCGTCGGCCGCGCTGTGGCTGACGGTCAGGTCGGGGTGGATGTCCAGGTTACTCACGGCTTTCCCCTGCGGGCCCGGCCGAGCCGCTCACGACTCGGTGGCCTCGGGCGGCGTCTGCACGTGACCCTCGTAGCGGTCGAGGTTCTTGCGCAGGTAGCCGGCGATGAACGGGCACAACGGCACGATCACCTTCTCGCGGGCCACCGCGTCGTCCAGCGCCCCGCCGGCCAGCACCTTGCCAAGGCCCTGACCGGAGAACGCGCTGTCGATCTCGCTGTGGGTGAACACGATCCGGTTGCCGCTGTCGTGGTACTGGGCGAAGCCGGCCAGCTGGTCGCCGACGAACAGCTCGTAGCGGTACTTCTCCTGGTTGAGCTCAACCCTGGCGGCGGGGGCGTCCGCTGGCATGGGCACCTTCTCTCCTGGCGGGTACCCCTCAGATCGTTCCAGAGTTTCGGCCGGGGCGCGTGGTCGAGTTTCCGTTCGGCCACTCAGGATTCGCGGGCGCTGGCGCGCAGCCACCACAGACCGAGTATCGGCAGTACGACCGGGATGAACAGGTACCCCCGGCCGAAGTCCGACCACACCGTCGCGTCCGGAAACGCTTGCGGGTCAACGAGACTGAACGTGCCGACGGCCAGCACACCGACCAGCTCGACCACAATGGACACCATGGCCACCGCCCGGGAGGTGGCGCTGCCGCGCACCAGGCACACGGTGGCCACCACGTACACCACCGCCGCGAACGCGGACAGCAGGTAGGCCACCGGCGCCAGGTCGAACCGGGTGCCCAACTGCACCGCGGAGCGGGCGGTCGCCGCGAGCGCGAACACCGCGTAGACCGCGATCAGCAGCCGGCCGGGGCCGGAACGGGTCCTGGTGGCCAGATCAGGCTGGGCGTCAGGCATGTGCTTCCCACACCTGCTGGAGCCGCAGCAGCATCACCGGCACCGCGAGGCAGCCGATCACCAGCACGGCGGGCCCCCACCGGGATCGCTCGGCCAGCGCCCAGAACACCGCGAGCGGCACGACCAGCACCGGCCCGATCAGGTACCCGACGAAGGAGAGGCCGGCCAACTCCCGTTCGGTGACGAACAGCGCCACGATCCCACCGACGGCCTGCACGACCAGCCCCAGCTCCAACAGCACCACCACCCCGAGCGCGCCGAGGCCGTACCACCGGTCGGTGCGCACCGGCTGCCCGGCGATCACCAGCACCGCCGCCCACACCGCCGCCCCCAGCGCGACGTAGAGCAGCGTCGTCGAGAGCACCAGATTCACGTGCCGATCCTAGATCGCGCGCGTAACCTGAACTCGTGGACGTCTTACTTCCGTTCCTGCTGTTGGCTGCGGGGTTCGGTGTGGTGGTGTTCGGACTGTCCCGGCTGGCGGTCCGGGCGAGGCGCAACGGGGTCAGCGGCGTCGGCAGCTCGTCCATGACGATCATCGACGAGATCTTCCACCCGATCGCGCACGAGGCGCGCCAGGAGATCCAGGAGTTCGAGGAGCGGGTGGCGGGCAAGGAGCTGCCCGGCGACCCGCCCGACGCTCAGGATCGGCCCGTCCAGCCGGAGATCTCGATGGCCTCCATGCCGCGCCGCAGGATCGACTGACTCAGCGCCGCGGCGAGGTTGGCGTCGCGTTCCTCGTAGGCGCGCAGCAACCGCCGGTGGTCGAGCACCGAGCTGGTCAGCCGGTCGGGCACCGACAGGCTCAGGTGGCGCAGTTGCAGGGTCCGCACGCCGAGGCCGTCCAGCACGCGGCGCACCGTGGTGTTCCCGGCGATCGTCGCCTCATTGTTTCGGAATCCGACATTGAGCCAGAAGTACCGGTCGATGTCGCCCTCGGTCGCCGCCCGTTCCTGCTTCCGGTGAATCTGGCGGAGCAGCTCAAGATCGGATTCTGTGGCGCTTTCGGCAATACGCCTGCTCACCAATGCGTACAGGGTCGCCCGCAGCTCGTAGATTTCCCGGACCTCGTCCAGCAGCAGTCGCCGGACCCGCGGTCGCCGGTGCGCGGCGATCTCCACCAGACCTTCCCGCTCCAGGGTCAGCAGTGCTTCCCGGACAGGCGTTCGGCTACTCCGGAACGTCCGTGCCAACTCGACGGAGTTCAGATCGTCACCCGGCCGCAGCCGAGCCTCCACAATAGCCGTGCCGACCGACACCAGGATCTGGTCGACCACACTGTCCGCGCTCTCCGATCTGCCGAGCACCCGCAGTATCTCGAGATGGCCGGCGGACGGCTCCGCGCCCACCGGTCGAACCGCCAATTTCCCGTCGACTTTGGCGCCCATGGGCGGAGATAATAGCGGCAACAATGTGGCCCGTCAGGGATCCGGGTGGCTATCGGAAAAGCGTCAGAACCAGCCGACGTCCCGCACGGACACCCAGCTGACCTCAGGTGGGGGCAGGGTGTCGCCGAACGCCCACTGGGTGAGCACGGTTCGTAACTGCGCCACGGTGATGAACGACTCCGGCGGCAGCGCGGTCTCGTCCGGATGCCAGGTGTCGTGGGCGAGCAGGACCCCCGCGCGGGCCTTGCCGCCATTGGTCATCCACGAGTGGCTGCGCCCGTCGGCGTCCATGGCGATCAGCACGGCCGCGGCGACCTGGTTGGCCAGGTTGAGCTGGAAGCGCAGGTTCGCGGCCGGCAGCCCGGTGCCCTGCGGGGTCAGGTGCAGCCGGGCGACCTTGGTGTCGTCGGCATTGGCCAGATACAGGTCAAGGAACGTGGCCAGTGCCTGCTCGCTGTCGAAGGTCACTGTGTACAGCGCCGCACGCAGGTGAAACACGCCGGTGGCGGCCAGTCGCCGGCCGCCGGGCGCGGCGAGTTCGGTGCGGTGCAGCCCGTCCTGCGGTGCGGTCATCGCGCGCCTCCCCGGTGTCCCTGTCCAGTTTGACAGGGATCGGGTCAGTCGCCGAAGGTCCAGCGCACGCCGTAGGCAAGTCCGGGGGTGAGGTTGCTGAACCGCGTCGCCACCTCCCCGCACGAGTCGATGCCGGCCGGCTCGGCCGCGCCTCTCGGGTCGACGATGTCCCGCTGGAACACTCCGTCGAGCTGCTCGACGCTGGTCGGCCTGCGGTCCGGTGGGAAGCGCACCCGCACCTCGCACCGGTCGCAGCGGTGGCGGGGGAGGCACACGAAGTGCGGTGCCAACTCCCGGCCGGGCAGCATGCGCAGCGCGAACTCGTGCTCGTCGCCAAGGTTCAGCGGGTGGGGCAGCAGCAGCCGGTAGCCGATCCGGTCGGTCGACTCCATCCGCTGCGCCAGCAGCCGGCCGCCGTAGACCACCTCGATGGCCAGTTCCAGTGGCGGGTCGGGATCGAGGGTGGCGTCGGGCGCGGGGACGGTCAGCGAGAGGTCCAGCTCGACCAGGCCGTCCTCGTCGGACACGATCCGGCGCTGTTCGAGCGCGTAGGGCGCCGCCGCGTCGAGTACGAGCGCCTGGCGGACCTCGGCGTTGTACCAGCGGCTGTTGGGCAGCGGGTGGTTCGCCTTCCCGTTGGGTGCCAGCCGGTGCACGGCGAGCTCCGCCAACTGGACGATGGCGTCGTCGATGCGCCGGCGAACGGTGCGGGTGTTGCGTTCCAGTTCGCCCTCCGCCCAGCGGAGCCGATCCTTGTAGAACGGGGTGTGCAGTGCCTCGTCGAGGCCGAAGGCGGCGGTCACGCCGATCTGCAGATCCGGCGACAGTCTGGCGGCCAGATCGCGCAGCCGGGCGGCCACCTTCTGGCGCACCGAGGCCGGGTCGTCGTTTTCGGCTATCGCACAGATCGCCCGGATGCCCGGCCCGATTCGGTCGACGACATGCGGCGCCTGAATCCCCCGACCCTTGCGCAGGGTTTTCAGCTCAACGACCAGATCGGTGACGCTGACGGTCATTTCGCGCATCTCCCCACAGAGTGCGAGCCCCGAACTGATGATCCTGGTGAACTCGTGGGTGGTTTGTCCAGCCGCCGCCCGAGTGAACGGCACCGGCGGTGGCTGGACCTGGCCGGCGGCCACGTCCGCGTTTCCGGACCTGGCTGGAAACGGGAAACCGGTTGTGTCCCGTGTCGGCCGGCTTGATGCTGGTTCGCAGAGCGCGAATTAATCTCCGAAGGGAAATCCGATGCAGGTTCTGGTCTCCTTTTCCACGATCGTCAAGTTCGTCTGTTGGCTCACCGTGGTGGGAATACTGGTGGGCACTCTGCTGGTTCACTGACCGGCACGAGCCAGCGGGTGAGCCGGCGCAGCTCGTGCAGTGCGCTGAGGTCACCGGTCTCCAACTCGACGAGGAACTGGCCGAGCCGCACCGCGGAGTTGCCGTAGTAGCGGTCCAGTGCGGAGTTCAGCGCGGCCTCGGCCACCGCCACGTCCAGCACGTCGTAGCGCTGGGCGACCGCGCGCAGGATCTTGACCAGCCGCGGTTGGATCGCCGAGGTGAGGTCGCGGATGCCGGCGGCGGCCACCATCGCCGGGTTGGTCACCTGGCAGGTGAACGTCACCGTGGCGGCGAACACGAAGGACCTGTCCTGGCTGGGGAGTTCGGCCTCGAGTGACAGTCGGTGCAGGGTCAGGTCGACCAGGTGGGAGCGGCGGTAGGCGGCGGTGTCGGGGTCGGGGAGGTGCTCGCCGGGCAGCACGACGAGGGTGCCGCCGGGGGTGGTCTCGAGCACGAGCGCGGTGCCCGTTGGTGGGTTGGTGAGCGGTACGGCGGTTTTCAGAATCGGGTCGTAGGTGATCGTCGGCATGTTTGTCGTCCCTCTGGCCCTTGGCAAGCTGGTGGAAATCGAGCAGTGCCGCACCGGACGGGTTCGAGAATCCCCCCAGACTTCTCGGTTTCCGTCCGGTGCGGCAGGTCCGGACGCAACTGTCCTCATCGGACAATCCACCCAATCATGGTCACAAATTCGTGCTCGGCTGTGGCTTCTTCGATGGGGTGTCCGTATGACGAATGTCAGTCGCGTTTCGTGTGGCGCACCTTGCCAACCACACGGGATTCTGTCTAGCCCTTACTCGGAAGTAAGGGAATTAGGTCCCGCAACTGTCCAATCCGGGCGGCCGGCGACCGGTTTGCCGAATGTGACAGATAGTGGACAGAAAGCGGTCGCGTCGACCTTGTCGGGCGCCCCGGGCCCGGCACCCCGGTCGGTGCGCGGCGGCTAGCGATACAATCGAACGCGGACGATATCGCAGGTCAGAGACGGTTGGAGTGTCGTGAACCCGGACGTGGAGCTGGCTGCTGAGCGTGACCTGCTCGGCCGGACCAGCATGGTCGAGCAACTGGCCGACCTGCTGCGTCGACGGATCACCGAGGGCCACTACACCCCCGGCGAGCGGCTGGCCGAGGACGCCATCGGCTCAACGCTGCGGGTTTCGCGCAACACGGTGCGTGAGGCGTTCCGGCTGCTGTCCCATGAACGCCTGCTGGTGCACGAGCTCAACCGCGGGGTGTTCGTCCGCAAGCTGACCGTCGAGGACCTGGTCGACCTGTACCGGGTGCGCAAGCTGCTGGAGTGCGGCGCGGTGCGCGGCCTGTCCGGCCAGCAGCGGACCGATGGCATGGCGGCCGCCGTCGAGCAGGGCGAACAGGCGGTCCGCGAGCACGACTGGCGTGCGCTGGGCACCGCGAACATGCTGTTCCACCAGGGCATCACCGCGCTGGCCGGCAGCCAGCGGATGGACGAGATGATGCGCGGCGTGCTCGCCGAATTGCGCCTGCACTTCCACTCCATGAACGACCCGCGGCGCCTGCACGCGCCCTACCTGGAGCGCAACCGCGAGATCCTCGCGGTCATCCAGACCGGCGACGGCCCGGCCGCCGAGCGCCTACTCCGCAAGTACCTCGACGACTCCGAACACCAACTCGTCGAGGCCTACGAAGCGGTCGCCCCCGCCCGCTGACCGCGTCCGGCCGGGTCAACTGCCCTGAATGCCTCATTCGGGACGTTGAGCGTCGCCAATGCCTCATTCAGGGCATCGCCGCTGACGGTTGGCCGTAGCCGCCGCCGCCCGGGGTCTCGATCACCAGTACGTCGTCGGTCTGCACGTCGAGTGAGTCGGCGCTGGCCATGGCCACCGTGGTGCCGTCCGCGCGGTGTACTCGGTTGGCTCCCAGCGCGCCCGGGGAGCCCCCGGCCATCCCGTACGGCGGCACTCGCCGGTGTCCGGTCAGCGTGCTCACCGTCATCGGCTCGAGGAACCGCAGCCGGCGCACCGCACCGTCGCCGCCGCGCCACCGGCCGTCGCCGCCGCTGCCAGGACGGATCGCGAACTCCTCGAGCAGCACCGGGAACCGCCACTCGAGCACCTCGGGGTCGGTCAGCCGCGAGTTCGTCATGTGGGTCTGCACCACCGACGCCCCGGCGAAGCCGTCGCCCGCCCCGGAACCCGAGCCGAGCGTCTCGTAGTACTGGTGCCGCTCGTTGCCGAAGGTGACGTTGTTCATCGTCCCGGACCCCTCCGCCTGCACGTGCAACGCCCCGTACAGCGCGCCGGTGATCGCCTGGGAGGTCTCCACGTTCCCGGCGACCACGGCCGCCGGATAGCTCGGCGCGAGCATCGACCCCGGCGGAATGATCATCCGCAACGGGCGCAGACAGCCGTCGTTGAGCGGGATCTCGTCGGCGACCAGCGTCCGGAACACGTACAGCACGGCCGCGGTGGCCACCGACGACGGCGCGTTGAAGTTCGTGTCCAGCTGTGGCGACGTGCCGGTGAAGTCGATCGTCGCCGCGCGCGCGTCGCGGTCGACGGTGATCCGGACGGCGATCACCGCGCCGGAGTCCAGCTCGTAGGAGAACTCGCCGTCGTCCAGGGCGTCGATCACCCGGCGGACGGCCTCCTCGGCGTTGTCCTGCACGTGGCGCATGTAGGCCTGCACGGCGTCCAGGCCGAAGCCGTCGATCATCTTGGCGACCTCGTGCACGCCCTTGTTGTTGGCCGCGACCTGAGCGCGCAGGTCGGTGAGGTTGGTGTCCGGGTTGCGTGACGGGTACCGCGAGCCGGTGAGCAGCTCGCGGGTCTGCTCCTCGCGGAACCGGCCGTTCTCGACCAGCAGCCAGTTGTCGAACAGCACCCCCTCCTCGTGCACCTCACGGCTGCCGGCCGGCATGGAACCGGGGGTGATCCCGCCGATCTCCGCGTGGTGGCCCCTGGACGCGACGAAGAACAGGATCCGGTCGCCGTCGAACACCGGCGTGACGACGGTGACGTCCGGCAGGTGCGTGCCGCCGTGGTAGGGGTCGTTGACCGCGTAGACGTCGCCCGGTTTCAGCGCGCCCGCCCGCCGCCGCAACACCTCCTTGACCGTGGCGCCCATCGACCCGAGGTGCACCGGGATGTGCGGGGCGTTCGCGATCAGGTCACCGTCCGGGTCGAACAGCGCGCAGGAGAAGTCCAGCCGCTCCCGGATGTTCACCGACTGCGCGGTCGACTCCAGCGCGGCGCCCATCTGCTCGGCGATCGACATGAACAGGTTGTTGAAGATCTCCAGCATCACCGGGTCGGCCTCGGTGCCGACACTGGCCTCCGCGCGCGCCACCACCCGCTCGACGACCAGGTTCCCGGTCGGGGTCATGGTCGCCTGCCAGCCGTCCTCGACCACGGTGGTCGCGTTGGCCTCGGCGATGATCGCCGGCCCGGTCACCGCGCGTCCCGGCGCCAGCCGCTCCCGCTGGTGCAGCGGCGCCTGCCGCCACGCGCCGCCGGCGTACAGCGCCACGGTGTCGACCTCCCCGGTCTCCTCGGTCGCCTGCTGGTCGCCGAGGTTGGCCAGGCTCGGCTCCTCGGTCAGCCCGGTGGCCTCCACCGAGACCGCCTCGACGATCAGCGGCCGGTCCATCAGGAACGAGTACGTGCGGCGGTAGCCCTCCTCGAACGCGGCGACCATCGCCGCCGGCTCGGTCAGCGCCACCACGACCGTGGTGTCCGTGCCGTCGTAGCGCAGGTGGGCGCGCCGGGCGATCCGGACCCGCCCCGCCGGCACGTCCTCCTCGGCCAGCTCGGTCCTGGTCGCCGTCTCCAGCGTGTCGGCCACCCCGTGCAGCCTGGGCATGAGCGCCTGGTCGAGCCTGGCCTCCACCGACTGCTCCCGCATGGCCGTGATGTCGGCCAGGCCGATGCCCAGCGCGGACAGCACGCCGGCCATCGGCGGCACGAGCACCGTGCGGATGCCGAGCGAGTCGGCGACCGCGCAGGCGTGCTGGCCGCCGGCGCCGCCGAAGGTGGTGAGCACGTACTCGGTGACGTCGTGGCCCTTCTCCACCGAGATCTTCTTGACCGCGTTGGCCATGTTCGCCACCGCGATCCGCAGGTAGCCCTCGGCGACCTGTTCCGGCGTGCGGTCATCGCCGGTGCGCGCGGCGATGTCGGTGGCCAGCTCGGCGAACCGCGCCCGGACGACCGCGTCGTCCAGCGGCTGGTCGCCGGCCGGCCCGAACACCGACGGGAAGTGCGCGGGCTGGATGCGGCCGAGCATGACGTTGGCGTCGGTCACCGTCAGCGGGCCGCCGTTGCGGTAGCCGGCCGGGCCGGGGTTGGCCCCGGCCGAGTCGGGGCCGACCCGGTAGCGGCTGCCGTCGAAGTGCAGGATCGACCCGCCGCCGGCGGCCACGGTGTGGATGTCCATCATCGGCGCGCGCAGCCGGACCCCGGCGACCTGCGCCTGGAACACCCGTTCGTACTCGCCGGCGAAGTGCGACACGTCGGTGGACGTGCCGCCCATGTCGAACCCGATGACCTTGTCGAAGCCGGCGAGCTGGGAAACCCGTGCCATACCGACGATGCCGCCCGCCGGGCCGGACAGGATCGCGTCCTTGCCCCGGAAATGGCCGGCCTCGGTGAGCCCGCCGTTGGACTGCATGAACATCAGCCGCACGCCCCGCAGCTGTTCGGCGACCTGGTCGACGTAGCGGCGCAGCACCGGCGAGAGGTAGGCGTCGACCACGGCGGTGTCGCCGCGGGGGACCAGCTTCATCAGCGGGCTGACCTCACTGGACAGTGAGATCTGCGGGAAACCGAGCTGTTCGGCGAGTTTGCCGACCGCCTGCTCGTGCGCGGGGTGCAGGTGGCTGTGCAGGCACACCACGGCGACCGCGCGCAGCCCGTCGCGCCGGGCGCGGGCGAGGTCGTCGGCCAGCCGGTCCAGCTCGGGGGCGCGCAGGACCGTGCCGTCGGCCTGGATGCGCTCGTCGACCTCGATCACCCGCTCGTAGAGCAGGTCGGGCAGCACGATGTCGCGGTCGAAGATCCGCGGCCGGTTCTGGTTGCCGATCCGCAGCGCGTCGCCGAAGCCCTTGGTGATGACCAGCACCGTCGGCTCGCCGGTGCGTTCGAGCAGGGCGTTGGTGGCCACCGTGGTGCCCATCCGCACCTGCTCGATCGACTCGGCCGGCACCGGGTCGTCCGCGCCGAGACGCAGCAGCGCCCGGATGCCGGCGACCGCGGCGTCGGCGTAGCGCGTCGGGTTCTCCGAGAGCACCTTGTGGGTGACCAGCTCACCGTCCGGCCCGCGGGCGACGATGTCGGTGAACGTGCCACCCCGGTCGACCCAGAACTGCCAACCCCGACTCACGACTTCTCCTTCCGACATCATGCCGTCACCACCGGAACCGATTCCTCCACTTCGGACTCCACGACCGGGTCGCGGGCCAGCAGCAGCCCGATGCCGGTGAGTACCGCGCTGAGCACCAGGTACACCCCCAGGATCCACCAGTTGTCGAGCCAGGCGAGCAGCGCGGTCATGATCAGCGGGGCCGGCGCGCCACCGATCACCCCGGCGAGGGTGTAGGCCAGCGACGAGCCGGTGTAGCGCAGCCGGGGCGAGAACTGCTCGGTGATCAGCGCCGCCTGCGGCCCGTACAGCGAGGCGTGGATCATCAGCGCGATGGTGGTGCCGATGATCAGCAGCAGGAACGAGCCGCCGCCGATCATCGGGAAGAACACGAACGGCCAGATCGCCGCCGCCACCGTGCCGATCAGGTAGAGCCGGCGGCGGTTCATCCGGTCCGACAGCGCGCCGAAGGCCGGCATCAGCAACAGTTGGCAGGCCGAGCCGATCATCACCGCGGTCGAGCCCTGGCCGCGGGACATGCCGAGCTCCTGGGTGATGTAGGTCAGCGTGAACACGGTGAACAGCGAGTACAGCACGTCCGGGCAGACCCGGACGAGGATGCCGGCGAGCAGCGCGCGGCGTTCCACCTCGACCACTTCGGACACTGGCGCGCTCGGGCGCTCGCCGCGTTCGGCGATCTGTTTGAACACCGGGGTTTCCTCCAGGCGGAGGCGGATCCACAGTCCGAACAGGACAAGCACGGCCGACAGCAGGAACGCGATCCGCCAACCCCACGAGGTGAAGCTGTCCTCGCTCATGAGGCCGGCCAGCAGCGCGAGCACGCCGTTGGCCAGCAACGTGCCGGCCGGTGGGCCGATCTGCGCGGCCGAGGCCCAGAACCCGCGCCGGCGAGGGTCGCCGTACTCGCTGGAGAGCAGGACCGCGCCGCCCCACTCGCCGCCGACCGCGACGCCCTGGCAGAAACGCAGCAACACCAACAGGACCGCGGCCATGCCGCCGATCGCCGCGTGCGTCGGCAACAGTCCGATGAGGAAGGTCGCGATGCCGGCCAGCAGCAACGTGTACACCAGGACCTTCTTGCGGCCGACCCGATCGCCGAGCCTGCCGAAGACGACGCCGCCAAGCGGGCGGGCGAGGTAGCCGACCGCGTAGGTGGAGAACGCGCTCATGGTGCCGACCAGGCTGTCGCCCGACGGGAAGAACAGGTCGCCGAACAGGGTCGCGGCGGCGACCGAATAGGCGGCGAAGTCGTAGTACTCGAGTGCGGTTCCGGAAAGGCTGGCGGCGTAGGCGCGGCGCAGCGCGCGGGGTTCCACGGCGCGGTGAGCGGAGGTCATGGGGGATCACATCCCATCTCGGCCGGGTGGTTCACCTGTTGAGGCTAGAATTCGTAGGACAATCCTGCAATACTCTTGTTCTACATTCGGAACGAGGGCTGGCGGCTGACACGGTCGCGACCAACAAACACGGGGGTGCGCGTGAACACTCTTGCTGGGCAGGAGTCCTGCCCTTCGGTGCGTAACGCGTTTCGTCTGCTGGAGTCGTTGGCCGGCAGCCCGGACGGGATGCGCCTCACCCGGCTGGCCGACGCCACCGGGTTGCCCAAGTCGTCCGTGCACCGGATTCTCGGCACGTTGGCGGATCTGGAGATCGTCTGCCGGGAGGAGGGCAGCGGGATCTATCACCTCACCGCGAGCTGGCGGCGGGTGGTCTCGCCGCCGCGGCTGACGGAGTTCTCCGCGCCGGTGGTCGGCCAGGACGGGAAAGCGGTGGCGGGGCTGACCCTGCGCCTGCGCGGTCAGGTCTCGCCCGGTGCGCCGTCCGAGCGGCTCACCCGGTTGGTCTCCGATCTCGCGCACGCGGTGTCCCGGCGGATCCGGAGCTGAGCGCGGCTCTTCCCAGATCGGCGGTCTGAATCGGCCGGTTGTGCCTGGCCGGACCGATTCAGCACGGCCGGCCGCGACGGTTCGTCGTGAATCGATGCCACCATCCGGTCTATTGACGTCAGGAAGGAACGAAAAGGACACTCGGCTGGGTAATCGTTTACCCACCGGAAGGTGTCTCGATGAGGAGCCCCCTGCTCACTCTCCTCTGCGCCACCGTCATCGCGGTGACCGGCGTGGCCGCCGCCCCCGCTGTCGCCGAACCGCCCCCCGACCCCTCAGCCACCGCCGGCAACGGCCCGGTCGGCTGGGACACCTACCGCCGGCTGGATCTCCTGCCGGACCTGGCTTCCGGCTCACAGACCAAACAGTTCTCCAGCTTCGCCCGCAACGGCAGCAACGACGACGGCTTCGTCGGCCGCTACTCCTGCCTGCGGACCAACGGACCCGGCTGCGTGCTCGCCGAGGACCGTGGTCCCGGTGAGCTGCAGTCGATCTGGTTCACCAGGGACAACGGCACGGTCACCGCCACCGGCACCATCCGCGTGGTGCTCGACGGCGTCACCGTGCTCAACGCCAACCTGCAGGACGTGGTCGACGGCGACCTCGGCGCGCCGTTCACCTGGCCGCTGGTGACCAACGCCGACCAGACCTCCGGTGGCGTCACGATCAAGATCCCGATGCCCTACCGGGACTCGATGCTCGTCACCACGACGAACAACCCGCTGTTCCACCACGTCGGCTACCGCGAGTTCGCCAGCGCCGACGGCGTGACCCGCTTCGACCCAACCGACCCGGCGACCGACGTGGTCAACAAGCTGCGCCAGGCGGGCCGGCTCGACCCGAAACCCGCCCAGCCGGGCGCCACCACGACCACCGCGACCGTCTCACCGGGGCCGGGAGCCGGTGTCGCGCTGGCGAACCTGACCGGTCCAGCCGCGATCACCGGGCTGCGCCTGCGGATCCCGGACGCGGCGGCCACCGAGGCCAACCTGAATGGGCTGCGGCTGCGCATCACCTTCGACGGTAGGTCCACAGTGGACTCTCCGGTCGGTGAGTTCTTCGGCTCCGGGTTCGGCGAACGGGACGTGCGCTCGCTGATGTTCGGCATGGACCCGGCGGCCGGCGGCTGGTACAGCGCGTGGTGGATGATGCCGTTCGCGACCGGCGCCTCGGTGTCGCTGGTCAACACCACCGGCGCGACGATCTCCGGGATCGGCGCGGAGATCGTCCACGCGCCCGACGACCGGTGGGCCACCGAGCTCGGGCCGACCGGCGGCTCCGGGCACTTCACCACCCAGTCCCGCGGCGGCACCACTACCCAGACCCGCGACTGGGTGGCCGTCGACCAGGCTGGCCGGGGCCGGTTCGTCGGCCTCACCCAGGTGGTGCGCAACGCGGTGGCCGGCGGCAACGAGCGTGGCTACCTCGAGGGCGACGAGCGCATCCACGTGGACGGCGCGCGCAGTCCGGCGTTCCACGGCACCGGCACCGAGGACTACTACGAGTCCGGCTGGTACTTCAACCGGGGCGAGTACTCCGGGGTGTTCACCGGCAACCCCGGCCACCTGGTGCGGGCCGGCTCGTGCGTGGTCGAGTGCGACTCGATGTACCGGCTGCAGCTCGGCGACGCCGTGCCCTACACGGCCGGGCTGCGCTTCGGCATCGAGCACGGGCCGCAGAACGACGTCCCGGTGACCGAGTCGACCACGGCTTTCCTGTACACCAGGACGAATGTGGCCAGCAGGACCACCGACACGATCGTCGTCGGCGATGCCGGCAGCCGGACCGCGCACGGCTACACCGAGTCCGGGGCAGCCGACCAGTACGGGCTGACGGCCGTCCACGAGGGCGACGACGACCATGACGCGGTGACCGCGCAGGTGCGCGCCACCGGTGGCGCGGTCAGCTTCCGGATCGCGGTCGACCCCGGCAACCAGGGGGTTCGGCTGCGCCGGACCAGCGACCAGAACACCGGCTACCAGTCGGCGGCGGTCAGCGTCGACGGCGCGTCGGCCGGCACCTGGACCCAGGCGTTGGGCAACACCTTCCAGCGCTGGCTCGACGACGACTTCACCCTGCCGGCCGCGCTGACCGCCGGCAAGTCGACGATCACCGTCCGGCTGACCCCGTCAGGTCCACAGTGGACCGCCGGGCGGTACGATGCGTTGAGCCTGGTGGCGCCGTTCACCGACACGGCCGCGCCGGGCGCGGTCGGCGGCCTGGCGGTCGGGCGGGGGCGGGCGCACGCGATCCCGTTGTCCTGGAACCCGGCCACCGACAACGTCGGCGTCGCCGGGTACCGGGTGTACGCCTCGACCGATCCGGGGTCGACCGGCACCCTGGTGGCCACCACGACCTCGACCACGTTCCGGCACGGTCCGCTGCCCCCGGGGGCCCAGCGGTTCTACCGGGTGGTCGCGGTGGACCGCGCCGGCAACGCCGGGCCGGTGTCGGCGGTGGTCGACGCCCGCGCCGAGGCGCGGAACCCGACCGATGTCAACGGCGACAACCGGGACGACGTGGTGGTGTTCACCCAGGGTGCGGCGGCCGACGTGCGGGTGTCGACGTCCACCGGCTCGGCGTTCGGCGATCCGGTGCTCGGGCACGACTTCTTCTCCCCCGACGGTGAGGTGCCGAGGACCGGTGACGTGAACGGCGACGGCCGCGCGGACATCGTCACCTTCACCAGGGGCGCGGCCGCGGACGTGTATGTCGCGCTGTCGACCGGCACCGGCTTCGGCCCGTCAGCCAAGTGGCACGACCGCTTCGCGGTCGGCGCCGAGTACCCGGAGTTGGGCGATGTCAACGGGGACGGGCTGACCGACCTGATCACCTTCACCCGGGGCGACGCCGGCGACGTGTACGTCGCGTTGTCCACAGGGGACGGTTTCGGGCCGGGGGTGAAGTGGCAGGACAACTTCGGCTACCGGGACGAGCGGCCGGCGGTCGGCGACTTCGACGGCGACGGCCGCGACGACGTCGCGGTGTTCACCGGCGGCGCCCAGGGTGACGTGTTCGTGTCGCTGTCCAACGGGGTGGCGTTCGTGCAGGAGGCGTGGTTGTGGCACGACAATTTCGCGATCGGCACCGAGCTCGCCGGCACCGGTGACGTGAACGGTGACGGCCGCGACGACGTGGTCACCTTCACCAGGGGGACGACGGCCGATGTCTACGTGTCCCTTTCCGACGGTGGCCGGTTCGTGCAGAACGCCTGGCTCTGGCACGACTTCTTCGCGCAGAACGCGGAGTTGCCGGGGCTCGGTGACGTCAACGGTGACGGGCGGACCGACATCCTCGCCTTCACCAGGGGGACCGCCGCCGACGTGTGGGTGGCGACCTCGACCGCGTCGGCGTTCGGTGCCTCGGCGATCTGGCACGGCCAACTCGCCGCCGGTGCCGAGCTGCCGAGGCCCAGCCTCGGTTGATCGTTCTGTAATCGTTTTCCCGGAAGGACTCCCTGCAGATGTCCAGACACGCATCGATCCGTGGGCTGGTGAGCGCCGTGGCAGCGGCGGCACTGGTGCTCGGCGCGTTCACCACCCCCGCGACGGCTGTGCCACCCGAGCAGCCACCCGAGCAGCCACCGGTCGGCGACCATGTGCCGTTGACCGTGGATCCCTTGGCCTGTCCCAGTATTCCGCCCAGTCACGACCCGAACGTGATCCGGATCGTCTACCAGGTCGGGCTGGACCGGAACGTCTCGCCCAAGGTCATGCTTGCCGCGTTCGAGGCGGGGTGGGTGGAGTCCCACATGCACAACCTGCCGTGCGGGGACAAGGACTCCCTCGGCGTGTTCCAGCAGCGGCCGAGCCAGGGCTGGGGCACGCCGGAGCAGATCATGGACGTCGCCTACGCGGCGACCCAGTTCTTCGTGCAGGCACAACGCAACGAGCCGCTGTACCCGAACTACACCGCGGGGCTGCTCGCGCAGAGCGTGCAGCGGTCGTGTTGTCCGGAGCGGTACGACCAGGCGGAGGGCCGGGCCAGATCGATGATGGCCGAGGCGGCGGCGATGATCAGCCCACGGGCGTTCACCGGGTCGTCGACGGACTTCAACGGTGATGGCCTGGACGACGTCGTGACGTTCACCCATGGTCCGCTGGACGACGTGTATGTGGCGCTGTCGAACGGTTCCGGCTTCGCGGGGACGACGGTGAAGTGGCACGACCGGTTCGCGTTGTCCGGTGAGACGCCGTTGACGGGTGATTTCAACGGTGACGGCATGGATGACATCGTGACGTTCACGCACGGTTCGTTGGCCGATGTGTATGTCGCGTTGTCGAACGGGTCGTCGTTCGGTGCCGGGATCAAGTGGAACGACTACTTCTCCCTCAATGGCGAGGTGCCGGCGGTCGGCGACGTGAACGGCGACGGTCTGGACGACATCGTCACCTTTACCCGCAACAACCTCGCGGACGTGTTCGTGGCCCTGTCCAATGGGTCGTCGTTCGCCCCGAGCCAGAAGTGGCACGACTTCTTCGGTATCGCCGGCGAGTATCCGGGCGTGGCGGACGTGAACGGTGATGGCCGCGACGACATCGTGGTGTTCACTCGGGGGTCGCTGGCCGACGTGTATGTCGCGCTGTCCACGGGCTCCGGGTTCGGCGCGAGCGTGAAGTGGCACGACTTCTTCGCCGTTGGCGGGGAACTGCCGAGGATCGGGGACTTCGACGGCGACGGTAAGGCCGACATCGCGACCTTCACCACCAACGCGGCAGCGGATGTGTATGTGGCGCTGTCGAACGGCTCGGCGTTCACCGGCACGACGGTGAAGTGGAACGACTTCTTCGGCATCGCGGGCGAGTTCCCCTACACCGGGGACTTCAACGGCGACGGCAGGGACGACGTCGTCACCTTCACCCACAACACCCTGGCCGACGTGTACACCGCGTTGTCCACCGGCACCGGCTTCGCCGGCGGCGCGAAGTGGCACGACTACTTCGGCCTGGCCGGCGAGACCAGCTTCTGACGGGGAGAGGGACATGAGTAAACGACTGCTCGCACTCGGCGCGGCCACCCTGACCGCCATCGGACTGGCCGCCTGGCCGGCGAACGCCGCTGTCGACAATGGACTGGACGCCGCGTTCGCGGAGGCGGCCGCGGCCTACGACGTACCCAGAGACCTGCTCGTCGCGGTCGGCTACGGCGAGACCCACCTCGACGGTCATCGGGGAGAACCGAGCCAGGACAACGGCTTCGGCGTCATGCACCTGGTGAGCAATCCGAAGCGCCAGACCCTGGAACAGGCCGCCGACCTCACCGGCGCGCCGGTCGAGTCATTGAGATCCGACGGACCGACCAACGTCCTCGGCGGCGCGGCCGTGCTTCGCGCGCTGGCCGACGACGCCGGCCTGTCCGCCACGGACCGCGACCGGCTGGACGCCTGGTACTCCATTGTGGAGTCCTACAGCGGCGCCGCCGCCGAGGTCGCCGCGCTGTACGCGGACAACGTGTACGACCTCCTGCGCACCGGCCTGCAGACACGCACCCCCGAGGGCGAGCCGATCGCGGTGCCCGCGCACCGTGGCCTGCTGGTTCGGTCGTCGGGTGATGACGTGTCCGCGCAGGGCCCGGACTACCCGGACTCGCGGTGGATCCCCGCGCACGGCGCGAACTACGGCGCCGGCCGGTCCGCGGCGATCAACCAGATCGTGATCCACGTGACCCAGGGTTCCTACGCCGGCACGATCAGCTGGTTCCAGAATCCGGCGTCCGGGGTGAGTGCCCATTATGTGGTGAAGTCGGCCAACGGCGAGGTCACCCAGATGGTCCGGGACGGCGACACCGCCTACCACGCGCGGTCGGCGAACCCGAGGACGCTGGGCATCGAGCACGAGGGCTTCGTCGACAACCCGTCGTGGTTCACCGACTCGATGTACCGCTCCTCGGCGGCGCTGACCCGCTGGCTCGCCGACCGGCACGGCATCCCCAAGACCCGTCAGGGAATCGTCGGCCACAACGAGGTGCCGGGCAACGACCACACCGACCCCGGCCCGCACTGGAACTGGGGCTACTACCTGGATCTGGTCAACGGCGGCAGCTCGTCGGCCGGTGTCTACACCGGATCGTCGACCGACTTCAACGGCGACGGTCTGGACGACGTCGTCACCGTCACCCATGGTCCGCTCGACGACGTGTACGTCGCGCTGTCGAACGGTTCCGGTTTCACCGGGACGACGGTGAAGTGGCACGACCGGTTCGCGTTGTCCGGCGAGACCCCGCTGACGGGTGACTTCAACGGTGACGGCATGGACGACATCGTGACGTTCACCCACGGCTCGCTGGCCGACGTCTATGTCGCGTTGTCGAACGGCTCGTCGTTCGGCCCCGGGATCAAGTGGAACGACTACTTCTCCCTCAACGGCGAAGTACCCTCGGTCGGCGACGTGAACGGCGACGGCCTCGACGACATCATCACCTTCACCCGCAACAACCTCGCGGACGTGTTCGTGGCCCTGTCCAACGGCTCGTCCTTCGCCCCGAGCCAGAAGTGGCACGACTTCTTCGGTATCGCCGGCGAGTATCCGGGCGTGGCCGATGTCAACGGTGACGGCCGCGACGACATCGTGGTCTTCACCCGAGGCGAGCTGGCCGACGTGTACGTCGCGCTGTCCACCGGCACCGGGTTCGGCGCCAGCGTGAAGTGGCACGACTTCTTCGCCGTCGGCGGTGAGCTGCCCCGGATCGGCGACTTCGACGGCGACGGCAAGGCCGACATCGCGACCTTCACCACCAACGCCGCCGCCGACGTCTACGTCGCCCTGTCCAACGGCTCCGCCTTCACCGGCACGACGGTGAAGTGGAACGACTTCTTCGGCATCGCGGGCGAGTTCCCCTACACCGGGGACTTCAACGGCGACGGCAAGGACGACGTCATCACCTTCACCCGCAACAGCCTGGCCGACGTGTACACCGCCCTGTCCATCGGCACCGCCTTCGCCGGCGGCGCCAAGTGGCACGACTACTTCGGCCTACCAGGCGAAACCACCCTGTGACCGCGGGCGGCCCGCCGCTCTCCTACGGTTGCTTCGGTGGCATGCGGAGAGCGGCGAGCTGCTGTTCGAACGGGATGACCTGTTCCTCCTGCGGCGCCACGGCGGCCGGCCTGCCCGACATCAGCTCGGCCAGCTCACCGGCCGCCCTGGCGATGCGGTGTGCCAGATCGTCGCCGCCGGCCGACGCCCAGTCCTCCGACGCCGCGTACACCGCGGTCGGCACGACGACCGCCCGCAGGTAAGTGAACATCGGCCGCAACGCGTGCTCCAGCGCCAACGAGTGCCGCGCCGTGCCGCCGGTCGCCGCGATCAGCACCGGCTTGCCGGCCAACGCCTCCTGGTCGACCACGTCGAAGAACGACTTGAACAGCCCGGAGTAGGACGCGGTGAAGATCGGCGTCGCGGCGATCACGCCGTCCGCGCCGGTCACCGTCTCGATGGCGGCGGCGAGGCGCGGGCTCGGGAAGCCGGTCACCACGTTGTTGGCGATGTCGCCCGCCAGCTCCCGCAACTCGACCATCTCGACCGACACCTCGGTCTGCCCGCCGACCGCCGACGCGAGCCGGTCGGCGAGCAATCTGGTCGAGGACGGTACGGTCACCCCGGCCGACACGACCGCGAGCCTGCGCATCACGCACTCACCTTCTCCGCCTTGGCCTTGAGCGTCGCGTGCGTCGGCGCGTCGGGCACCTCGGCCGGCCGGCCGATGGCGAACTCCTTGCGCAGCACCGGAACGACCTCCTCGCCAAGCAGGTCCAGCTGCTCCAACACCGTCTTGAGCGGCAGCCCGGCATGGTCCATGAGGAACAGCTGACGCTGGTAGTCGCCGAAGTACTCGCGGAACGCCAGCGTCCGGTCGATCACCTGCTGCGGGCTGCCGACGGTCAGCGGCGTCTGCGCCGTGAAGTCCTCAAGGGACGGTCCGTGTCCGTACACCGGCGCGTTGTCGAAGTAGGGCCGGAACTCGTTCACCGCGTCCTGGGAGTTCTTGCGCATGAACACCTGCCCACCGAGCCCGACGATCGCCTGCTCCGGCGTGCCGTGGCCGTAGTGCGCCCACCGCTGCCGGTAAAGCCGGATCAGCTGCATGTAGTGCTCCTTGGGCCAGAAGATGTTGTTCGCGAAGAACCCGTCGCCGTAGTAGGCGGCCTGTTCGGCGATCTCCGGGCTGCGGATCGACCCGTGCCACACGAACGGCGGCACGCCGTCCAGCGGGCGCGGGGTGGAGGTGAACCCCTGCAGTGGTGTGCGGAACTTGCCCTGCCAGTCCACCACGTCGGTCCGCCACAACTCGTGCAGCAGCGCGTAGTTCTCGATCGCCAGCGGGATGCCCTGCCGGATGTCCTGCCCGAACCACGGGTAGACCGGCCCGGTGTTGCCCCGGCCCATCATCAGGTCGACCCGGCCGTCGGCGAGGTGCTGCAACATCGCGTAGTCCTCGGCGATCTTCACCGGGTCGTTCGTGGTGATCAGCGTCGTCGACGTGGACAGGATCAGCCGCTCGGTCCTGGCGGCGACGTAGCCCAACAAGGTGGTCGGCGAGGACGGCACGAACGGCGGGTTGTGGTGCTCACCGGTGGCGAACACGTCCAGCCCGACCTCCTCCGCCTTGAGCGCGATCGTGACCATCGACCTGATCCGCTCGTACTCACTGACCGTCTGCCCGGTGGTCGGATCCGTGGTCACGTCGCCGACGGTGAAGATCCCGAACTGCATCACTGTCATCATCCTCAACTAGTTGCCAGCTCAACTACCTGCCTGAACGGCCGCGCGCAGCCGTCTATTCCCGACGAAGTGGACTGGACAATGCCTGGCGATTGGTCTAGACATCTAGGTGACGTCTGGTGCACCCCTGCTCACCGCGCGTCCACGCTGGAGGCCGTCATGAAGCGTTCCTTCGTACTCCTCATCGCCGTCATTCTCGGCTGTCTCGGCACGGTCGCGCCGGTCGCCACCGCGGCGGGTGAGCGGGCGACCTTCGTCAAGGTCGCCGACTGGGGGTCGGGCTGGGAGGGCCGGGTCACCGTCACCAACGGCGGGACCAGCACGATCACCAACTGGCGGGTCGAGTTCGACCTGCCGGCCGGCACCGGGCTCGGCACGTTCTGGGACGCCCTGTTGACCTCAAGCGGTTCCCATCACACGTTCGTGAACCGCGAGTACAACGGCACCCTCGCCCCCGGCGCAAGCACGAGCTTCGGCTTCGTCGGCACCGGGCCGGGCAGCCCGGTCAACTGCCGGGTCAACGGCCTGGACTGCGGCGGCGGCACCGACCCGGAACCCGGCGTGCCGGCCACCCCGGGCAACGTGCGGGTGACCGCCACCACGGCCTCGGCCATCACCCTCGGCTGGACCGCCGCCCCCGGCACGGTCACCGGCTACCGCGTCTACGAGGGCACCACGGCGCGCACCACGGTCACCGGCACCACCGCGACCATCACCGGCCTGCCAGCCTGCACCAGCCGCACCTACACCGTGGCCGCCTACAACGCGATCGGCGAGTCCACCCGCAGCGCCCCGGTGACCGCCACCACCGCCGGCTGCCCGCAGGCCGACCTGCCGCGCCACTTCCTCACCGGCTACTGGCACAACTTCGTCAACCCGGCCACCGAGCTGCGACTGTCCGATGTGCCCGGTGAGTACGACCTGATCGCCGTCGCCTTCGCCGAGGCGACCAGCACCCCCGGACAGGTCACCTTCGGTGTCGACTCCGGACTGTCCAGCGCGCTCGGCGGCTACACCGACGCCCAGTTCAAGGCCGACGTGGCCGCGCTCAGGTCCCAGGGCAAGAAGGTCATCCTCTCGGTCGGCGGCGAGACCGGCCGGGTGGCGGTCAGCGACTCGGCCTCGGCCACGAACTTCGCCAACAGCGTGCGCTCGATCATGGCCGAGTACGGCTTCGACGGCGTGGACATCGACCTGGAGAACGGTCTCAACCCGACCTACATGGCCCAGGCACTGCACAACCTGCGCGGCCAGGTCGGCGCCGGCCTGATCATCACGATGGCCCCGCAGACGATCGACATGCAGTCGACCAGTGGCGCCTACTTCGCGCTCGCGCTGGAGATCCGGGACATCCTCACCGTCGTGCACACCCAGTTCTACAACTCGGGCTCCATGCTGGGCTGTGACCAGTCGCAGGCCTACGGTCAGGGCACGGTCAACTTCATCACCGCGCTCACCTGCATCCAGCTGGAGAACGGCCTGCGCCCGGACCAGGTCGCGGTCGGCCTGCCGGCCGGACCGGGCGCCGCGGGCGGCGGCGTGGTCGCGCCGTCGGTGGTGACCAACGCGCTGGACTGCCTCGCCAAGGGCACCAACTGCGGCTCGTTCGTGCCACCGAGAACCTATCCGGACATCCGCGGCGCGATGACCTGGTCGATCAACTGGGACGTGAGCAACGGCAACAGCTTCGCCCGCACGGTCGCGCCGCACCTGGACACGCTGCCATGAGGCGGGCGCTCGCGGCACTGGCCGCGCTGACCGTCCTCATCGGACTCGCCCCGGGCGCCGCGGCGAACCCGGCTGACACCGGTTCTGCCGCGGACCTGCCGAGGCACGCGCTGATCGGCTACCTGCACACCAGTTTCGCCAACGGCTCGGGCTATGTGCGGCTGGCCGACGTGCCGGCCGACTGGGACGTGATCAACCTGGCCTTCGGCGAGCCGAGCACGCCGACCTCCGGGGACATCCGGTTCCAGCTGTGTCCGGTCGCCGAGTGCCCGAACGTCGAGTCCGAGACGGAGTTCATCGCGGCGCTGCGGGCCAAACAGGAGCAGGGCAAGAAGGTGCTGATCTCCATCGGCGGCGCCAACGGCCAGGTCCAGCTGACCACCACGGCCGCCAGGGACCAGTTCGTCTCCTCGGTGTCGGCGATCATCGACCGCTACGGCCTGGACGGCCTGGACATCGACTTCGAGGGCCACTCGCTGTACCTGGACCCTGGCGACACCGACTTCGCCAACCCGACCACGCCGGTGATCGTCAACCTGATCGCCGCGCTGCGTACGCTGAAATCCCGCTACGGCGACGACTTCGTGCTGACGATGGCGCCGGAGACGTTCTTCGTCCAGGTGGGGTACCAGTTCTACGGCGGCGCGGGCGGCGGTGACAACCGGACCGGTTCGTACCTGCCGGTGATCCACGCCCTGCGCGACGCGCTGACCGTGCTGCACGTCCAGGACTACAACTCCGGTCCGGTGATGGGCCTGGACAACCAGTACCACAACATGGGCGGCGCGGAGTTCCACATCGCGATGACCGACATGGTCAAGGCGGGCTTCCCGGTCGCCAGCACCGGGCACACCTTCCCCGGCCTGCGCGAGGACCAGATCGCCTTCGGCCTGCCGGCGGCGGTCAGCGCGGGCAACGGCCACACCGCACCGGCCCAGGTACACCAGGCGCTGAACTGCCTTGCCCGCGAACAGGACTGCGGCGGCTACACCCTGCGCGGTGGCGCGTCCCCGGGGATCCGCGGGCTGATGACCTGGTCGATCAACTGGGACCGCTACTACGGCTGGGAGTTCGCCAACAGCCATCGGCCGTTCCTCGACGCGTTGCCCTGATCACGGGTTCCTTGGCGGCCGGGTGGCGAGCAGCTTGGCGTACCGGGTGCCGGCGGCCAGCAGCACCAGCCCGGCCACCAGGAACACCGCCACCCGCGCCATGCCGTCCAAAGAGGACATGTCGAACACCACGAGCTTCACCAGTGCGGCGCCCACCAGGGACATCCCGGCGGTGCGGACGAACGCCGAGTCGATGCCACGCACGAGCAGCACCAGCGCGCCGACCGTCCAGGACACCGTCACCAGCACGTGCCCGAGCAGGAAACCCGTGCGGTCAGGGGAGATCAGCAACACCGAGGACAGCACGGTGGCCGCCGCGCCGTAGAGCGCGATCACGCCCGCGGCCGCCATGCCACGCCGGGCCACCACGCACATCGCCACGGCGGTCGCCGCGAGCAGCAGGCCGGTGAGCCCGGCGGTGGCCGCGACGTGCGCCGGCACCGGCTGCCTGGGCGCGGTCATCAGCAGTTGGAGCGGTGCCGCGAACACCAGCGTCGCGCCGAGGCCGGTGGCCGCGAACAGTCCGGCGCCCGCCAACGCGGCCGGGTACCGCGTGCTGTGCGCGACCAGCGTCAGCAGCAATGCCTGTGCCAGCAACACGATCGCCACCACCGAACCGTCGAGTGCGGTCAGCGTCGCCTGCAGCACCGCCACCGACCCCGCGCCGCCGGCGGCCAGCGTGAAGCCGGTCGTCAGCCTGCGCAAACCCAGTGCCCACACCAGGATCAGCAGCGCGCCGACCGTCCCCGGCAGCACGATCGCGGCGAGCTGGGGCAGCAGCAACGCCGACAGCATCGCCGGCACCGGTGCGAGCAGTACCAACCCGATCAGGGTGCCGTCCTCCGGCCGCCTGGCCGCGCCCGCCGTGGCCACTCCGATCTGCGCCACGCTGGTCACCAGCCCCAGATAGGCGACGGTCGTCGAGTCGGCGTTGGTCGTGCCAACGACACCGAGCACGATCGCGACCATCGAGCCGAGAATCGCCGGCACCGCGGTGGCCATGGACAGCCAGCGCCACTGCCGTCCCAGATGGACCGGCGTCGCGCCCAACTGGAGCATCAGCAGGAACCCCAGCAGCAGCGGGACGAACCCGCCGGTGAGCACCGGTGCGGACACCGCGCAGCACAGCACGACGAACACCGCCAGCGTCTCGCTGTGCCACCGGTCGGCGAGCAGTACGCCCAGGGCGGCCACCGCCAGCCCGACCGCGAGCCCGGCGGCGGCCGGGAGGAACTCGAA
Source organism: Actinophytocola sediminis (assembly GCF_054779715.1). NCBI lineage: Bacteria > Bacillati > Actinomycetota > Actinomycetes > Pseudonocardiales > Pseudonocardiaceae > Actinophytocola > Actinophytocola sediminis. The sequence continues at coordinate 65,806 of NZ_BAAGXS010000061.1, forward strand.
CAGCGTGGTCGCGGCCACGATGTCCAGGTACAGCACGGTGATCCCGGTCGCCGCGCAGGCCATGGCACCGGTGTGCCCGGCCGGGTTGCGGCGCAGCCGCAGGCCGATGCCCAGCAGTACCAGGCCGAAACCGGCGCCGAGGAGCACCCGGGGCAGCGGGCCGAGGTAGCCGCGCTGCACGGCGAGCACCAGCAGCAGTACCACCCCGGCGAGGGTGACCGCGCCGCCGGCCAGCGCGAGCACCCGCGCGCGGAAGCCCTCTTCTCGTTGCCAGCGCGGGGGTTTCGGCGGTTCCGGCGGCCGGTATGGGGGATAGACCATGGGCGGCGGATCGGCGGCGGCCGCGGGTGGCATGGCGATGGTCGGTTGGTGCGTCGCGCCGGCGACCGGTGCGGATCGGCCGATCGGCACCGGCGGTGGTGGGGTGACCGCCGGCCGCAGGACGCGCAGCTCGGCGGAGATCTCGTCGATCCGGTGACCGACGTCGACCAGCGCGTCGGCCAACTGGGCGATCCGGTCAGCAGTCATGGGACACAGTGTCGCGATCCGGCGCGCCGTTGTGATGCGTAACATTACGCAATGCGAGGGTCCGCACGCTGAGTAGCGGCTCTTGTCCGAAGGGCGATCGCGCGGCTAGCGTTCAGTGTCGTGACTCGCCACTTCCCGCTGGTGACGGCGTTGTTCTCGGCCGCGGCACTCGTCGCCGGGACTTCCGCCGGCCCCGCTGTCGCCGCGCCACCCACCGTGCCAGCGCATCCATGGCAGTACGACCACTGGCCACAACAGCAGCCATGGCAGCAGTCCGGGCCGGGCGCCACCCCGTCGGCGGCCAGCCGCGCCGTCGAGGCCGGGTTCCCCGCGCCGATCGACCAGCAGGACTGGCAGAACCCCGACCACATGACCTGGGCGGACTACCGCAAGCCGCCGAACACCGACTGGGCCGACCCGGACGCCGACGGCTCGGTGCGCGACTTCAAGGGCGCGCTGGTCCTGGTGGACTACCCGAACCAGCCGTTCGCGGTGACCCAGCCGCAGGGGTCGACGGTGTTCGGCAACCCGAGCGCCGAGGCGCACGACATCCCGCGCGCGGACGTCGCGCGCTGGTACCACGACTTCCTCAACGTGCCGGGCACGCTCAACCGCGGCCACACCATCCACGAGTGGTGGATGGAGGACTCCGGTGGCCGCTACGGCGTCGACCTGACCGCGTTCGGCGCGTACCAGTTGCCCGGCAAGGCACACGAGTACGCGATGGAGCCGGACTTCCAGCACGGCAACGGCTGCCCGGCGGGCGACACCTGCACCCGCGACCTGCGTACCGACGCGCGGGCCGCGTGGGTCGCCGATGTCGGCGCCGAGATCCCGGCCGGCTTCGACTTCGTGTTCTTCCTCTCCGCCGGGCAGGACGAGTCCGCCACCTGGCAGGAGTTCGGGATGATGAAGTTCCCGACCGAACAGGACGTGACCGACGAGTTCGGCCCGCCGGACGACACCCTGCCCAACTCGCTGGACACCCGGTACGTCGACTGGACCTCCTGGGCGTCGGCCGCGACCATCTGGCCCAACGCCCGTTCCGGCTCCTCGACCCAGGCGGAGAGCTCCGGGATGAGCACCTACGCCCACGAGCTGAGCCACATCCTCGGCATCGCGGACAACTACAACAACCCGTACGGCATCCCGCCGCGCCGGGCCTACTCCGGCATCTGGGAGATGCTCTCCCGGGGCACGTTCAACGGCCCTGGCGGGCCGCACAGCCGCTGGGCGATCCCGGCGACCGGCGGCTCGTCCATGGGCGCGCAACACATGCTGCGCAACAAGATCGCCCTCGAGATGGTCGACGAGGCCAACGTGCTGCGGCTGTCGCGCGCTGCCTTGGCCGACTCCGGGCTGGTGGTCGCCACGGTCACCGCGCGGGTCGTCCAACCTGGACAGAACGGGCTGTCCGGGATCAACGTGGTGCTCGACGCCGGTGACCTCAGCCCGGCGTGCGCGCCGGCCACCGATCCGTTCTGCGACGGCGGCGGCTACGACAACTACACCGTCGAGGTCGTCGACCGGATGGGCGCCGACTCGTTCACCCCGGACTCCGGGGTGTTGCTGGCCAAGACCAAGGACCTGGACCGGCCGCCGTTCGAGTGGGTGATCGACGCCAACCCGCAGGACATCGGCATGACCGACTACGTGCTGCCCGACGGCACCGAGGTGCCGATCACCATCGGCGACTACCGGCAGTTGGCCGACGCGCTGTTCCACGCCGGCGCGGACTCCGGCAGTGAGTACGAGTTCGTCGACGAGGCGAACCGGCTGCACTTCTACGTGTTGGGGCTCAAGCGAAACGCCGCCGGTGAGCTGACCTACACGGTCGCGGTCCGGTCGCTGGACGGTGCCGGCCCGCAGCGGCGCGGCGTGCGGGTCCAGCCCACGATCGCGGTGCCCAACCGCACCGGCCTCGCGAAGTGCGCGTTCCCGCTGGTCAACAGTGGCGCCGGCACCGCGACCGCCGGCGAGCACCCGGAGGACGTCCGCCGCTACCTCAACCGCGACGTGTTCCGGCTCAGCGCCACTGTGGACGGTGCGGGCTGGGCGGCCAAGGTGCCCAACGCGTTGGCCACCGCGGAGTTCGGCCGCTACGTCGACATCCCGGTGTACGCCAAGCGCACCGGCGCCGGTGCGAGGTCGGCGACGGTGACGTTGACCGCGACGTCGGAGAGCGACCCCACCAAGTCCTCGACGGCCACCTGCACGGTGGTCGAACGATGAGCAGCCGGTTCGTCGCGGCCATGGCACTCGCCGTGGTCGCGGCGGCCGGCCTGCCGGCCACCGCGCAGGCGGCGCCGGGGGACCCGGCGGTGGTGCCGATCCAGGTCACCGGCGACCCGGCGCAGCGGTTCAACCTGGTGATCGTCGGCGACGGCTACACCGAGGACGAGCTCGGCGAGTTCCGCGCGCACGTGGACAAACACCTGAACGTGCTGTGGACCCTCGAGCCGTTCAAGTCCTACCGCAGCTACGTCAACGTGTACACCGTCGAGCTCACCTCCGCCGAGTCCGGTGTGGACTGTGACCCGTCGCTCACCGCGCCGCGCCGGGACACCCCGCTGAACATGGGCTTCTGGGGTGGCTGCGACGAGAACAGCGTGCAGCGGCTGCTGACCGTGGACGGCGTCGAGGCCAACCGGTACGCAGACCTGGTGCCCGGCACCTCGCGGGCCAACCGGCAGCTGCTCGCCATCGGCAACAGCGACACCTACGGTGGCGCGGGCGGGGCGAACGCGACCGCCTCCGGCGGGAACGCGTTGTCCGCGCTGATCACCCCGCACGAGCTCGGCCACTCGCTCGGCGGCCTGGACGACGAGTACGACTACCTCCAGCGCGGCGTGCGGGGCGCGCCGTACACCGGCGGCGAGCCGCGCTCCACCCACCACACGCTGTTGACCGAGGAGCAACTGCTCAGCCAGCAACGGAAGTGGTGGCGCTGGCTGGGCGAGCGGTCGGAGTCCGGCGGGGTGATCGGCCGGTACGAGGGCGGGCTGTACGCCGACGCCGGGGTGTGGAAACCGAGCGCGCACTCGATGATGCGCTCGCTCGGCTACTACTTCGACCAGGTGAGCCGGGAACAGCTGACCCAGCGGATCTCGGCCAAGACCGCCATCCTGCAGGCCGCCACCCCGGCGACCGAGCCGATCGGCGCCGACCGGGTGGTGTGGGTGGAGACCATGTACCCGGTCAGCCACCAGCTCGAGGTCACCTGGGCCGTGGACGGCACCCCGCTGCCGACCGAGGGCGCCCGTGCCGTCGACCTGTCCACTGTGGAGCTGTCGCCCGGCCGGCACACGCTGACCGTGACCGTCACCGACCCGACGGACTTCGTGCGCGACCCGGCCATCCGCGCCTCGGCGGCGCTCACCCAGAGTCGCACGTGGACGGTCGACACCGCGGTGCGCACCCCGGCCGAGCCGGCGCCGCCCGCCTTCACCGTGACCACGCCGACCACCCGCCCGGTCGGCGGCACCGACGTGGTGTTCGCCGAGACCACCCAGCCGGCCGGCACCCGGCACGCGGTGACCTGGACGCTGGACGATACCCCGCTCGCGGCCGGCGGCAACGACCGTGCGGTGGACCTCGAACCGCTCGCGCTGACCGGGACGCACACGCTCACCGCGGCCGTCGGCGAGGCCACGCTGACCTGGACCGTGGACGCCACCGGGCCGGACACGTCCTACCAGCTGTCCGAGCCGTTGCTGCGCGCTGGCGACCACTATGTCTACAACGGACCGTTCGAGATGCGCCTCGACGGAGTCGACGACACCCAGGGCCACCTGGTGCACGAGTTCCGCACCGACGGCGACGGCTGGTACAACTACTTCGGCTGGCCGACCGACCAGGACGCGCCGTTCCGCTTCACGCCGAGCGGGGTGAACATCGACGACCTGGTGTACGGCAAGCTCGGCACGCCCAGACTGTCCCCTTGGGACGACCCGACGCCCGACTACGGCCGGCACACCATCGAGTACCGGACCATCGACCCGAGCGGCAACCTCGGGCACGCCGACGAGTTCGCCTGACCCTGCTGCCGGCGCCGCCGGCGTGCACCCGCACGGTCACCGGCCGCGTGCCGGGACCGCTCACCGTCACCGGCGGCGTCACCTGCCTGACCGGCGCGACCGTGTCCGGCCCGGTGACCGTGGCGCCGGGCGCCGGTCTGGTGGCCACCGGCTCGACGATCGCCGGCCCGGTGACCGCGACCGGCGCGCACGTGGTGGAGTTGTTGGGTACCAGTACCTCCGGCCCGGTGACGGTGACCGGAACGGCCCGCGTGACGCTCGTCGGCGGCACGGTGGCCGGCCCGCTCACGCTGACCGGCAACCACGCGCCGGTGGCCGCCGGGGTCCAGGTGCGTGGACCGGTCACCTGCACCGGCAACGAACCGGCGCCGGCCGACCTCGGCGTGCCCAACGTCGTGAGTGGACCGACCAACGGAGAGTGCGCCTGACCCAGGGGTAGCCTGGCCGGATGACCGAGCTGCGAGCGGACTGCGCCAGGTGCGTCGGGCTGTGCTGCGTCGCGCCCGCGTTCACCGCGTCGGCCGACTTCGCCATCACCAAGCCGGCCGGCACCCCGTGCCCCAACCTGCTCGCCGACCACCGCTGCGGCATCCACGACTCGTTGCGGCAGCGGGGTTTCCCCGGCTGCACGGTGTACGACTGCTTCGGCGCAGGCCAGCGAGTCGCCACCGACACCCTCGCCGGTCGGGACTGGCGGTCGGACAAGGATGTCGCCAGGGAGATGTTCGCCGTCTTCGGCCGGATGCGGGAGCTGCACGAACTGCTCTGGTACCTCACCGAGGCGGTCGAGCGGGCACCGGCCGAGCGCACCGAGCTGGCCGCCGCCCTCGCGGACACCGAGGACCTCGCCGGCCGGCTAACGTCCACATCGGACATCCGAGGGCACTGGGAGCGGGTGAGCGCGCTGCTGCTGCGCGCGTCGGCCGCCATCCGCGGCCGAGGGCCGGAACACCGAGGCGCCGACCTCGTCGGCGCCAACCTGGCCACCCGGGACCTCCGCCGGGCCAACCTGCGCGGCGCGCAGCTGATCGGCGCCAACCTCACCGGCGCCGACCTGCGGCTCGCCGACCTGATCGGCGCCGACCTGCGTGGCGCGCGGCTCGCCGGTGCCGACCTGTCGACGACGCTGTTCCTCACCCAGTTCCAGGCCAACGCCGCCACCGGCGACGCGGCCACCCGCCTGCCGCGCCGTCTGGCGAGGCCCGCGCACTACTCCGGGTCGTAGGCCAGGTTCGGCCGCAGCCAACGCTCCACTTCGGACTGGTCGAGCCCGCGCCTCGGCACGTAGTCCTCGATCTGGTCGCGGTTGATCCGGCCGACGGTGAAGTACTTGGCCGCCGGGTTGGCGAAGATCAGGCCGCTGACGCTCGCCGCCGGGGTCATCGCGTACGACTCGGTCAGGTCAAGGCCGAGTTCCTTGGCCTGCAACAGGTCGAACAGCATGTCCTTCTCGCTGTGGTCCGGGCTCGCCGGGTAGCCAAGCGCCGGGCGGATGCCGCGGAAGCGCTCCGCGTGCAGGTCGGCCAGGTCCGGCTGGACGTCCGGCTCGAACCACGCCCGCCTGGCGGCCAGGTGGATGTACTCGGCGAACGCCTCCGCCAACCGGTCGGCCAACGCCTTCACCATGATCGACTTGTAGTCGTCGTTGGCCGCCTCGTAGGTGCCGGCCAGGTCCTCCGCGCCGTGGATGGCCACCGCGAACCCGCCGAGGTGGTCGCCATCGGGGGCGATGTAGTCGGCGAGACACCGGTTCGGCCTGCCGGTCGGCTTCTCCGTCTGCTGGCGCAGCATGGCGAACCGGGTGCCGTCGGCGAGCACGATGTCATCGCCCTCCGAGTGCGCCGGCCAGAAGCCGTACACGCCGTGGGCCTGGAAGCTCTTGTTGGCGATGATCTCGTCGAGCAGCGTGTTCGCGTCGTCGAACAGCTCGCGGGCAACCGGCTGCTCCAGGATCGCCGGGTACTTGCCGCGCATCTCCCAGGCCAGGAACAGGAACTGCCAGTCGATCATCTCGCGCAGCTCGGTCAGCGACGGCGACACCGTGCGCAGCCCGACGAACTCCGGCACCGGCAGGTCCACAAAGGGCACCTGCTCGCGGTTCGCGCGGGCCTGCTCGATGGTCAGCATCGGGCGGCGCTGCTTTTTCTCATGCGCTTCCCGCAGTTCGGCCTGCTCGGCCCGGTTTGCGACCGCGAGCCCCTCGGCGCGGTCGGGGTCGAGCAGCTTGGACACCACGCCGACCACCCGCGAGGCGTCCAGCACGTGCACCGAGGTCTCCTCGTAGGCGGGCGCGATGCGCACCGCCGTGTGCTGGCGGGAGGTCGTGGCGCCACCGATCAGCAGCGGCAGCTTCAGCCCGCGCCGCTGCATCTCGGTCGCCACGGTGACCATCTCGTCCAGCGACGGGGTGATCAGCCCGGACAGGCCGACCGCGTCCGCGCCCTCGGCGATCGCGGTGTCCAGGATGACCGCCGCCGGCACCATCACGCCGAGGTCGATCACCTCGTAGTTGTTGCAGCCGAGCACCACCCCGACGATGTTCTTGCCGATGTCGTGCACGTCGCCCTTGACCGTGGCGAGCACGATCTTTCCCTGCCCGCGCACGGTCTCCGCCCTGCCGGCGGCCCGCGCGGCCTCCTTCTCCGCCTCCATGAACGGCTCAAGGTAGGCCACCGAGCGCTTCATCACCCGCGCGCTCTTCACCACCTGCGGCAGGAACATCTTGCCGGCGCCGAACAGGTCACCGACGATCTTCATGCCGTCCATCAGCGGACCCTCGATGACCTCCAGCGGCCGGGGGAACAGCTGCCGGGCCTCCTCGGTGTCGTCCTCGATGAAGTCCACGATGCCGTGCACCAGCGCGTAGGACAGTCGCTCCTGGACCGAGCCCTCCCGCCAGGTCAGGTCGACCGTGCGCTTGGTGCCGGAGCCCTTCACGTTCTCGGCGAAGGTGACCAGCCGGTCGGTCGCGTCCTCGCGCCGGTCGAACAGCACGTCCTCGACCAGCTCGAGCAGGTCCTTGGGGATGTCCTCGTAGACCGCGAGCTGGCCGGCGTTCACGATGCCCATGTCCAGGCCCGCGCGCACCGCGTACAGCAGGAAGGCCGAGTGCATGGCCTCACGGACGACGTTGTTGCCGCGGAAGGAGAACGACAGGTTCGAGATGCCACCGGAGATGTGCGCGCCCGGACAGCGCTGCTTGATCAGCGGCAGCGCGTCGATGAACGCCTTGGCGTAGCCGTTGTGCTCGGCGATGCCGGTGGCCACGGCCAACACGTTGGGGTCGAAGATGATGTCCTCGGCCGGGAAGCCGATCTTCTCGGTCAGCAGGTCATAGGCGCGACCGCAGATCGCCACCTTGCGCTCGGTCGAGTCGGCCTGGCCCTGCTCGTCGAAGGCCATCACCACCACGCCCGCGCCGTAGTCGCGGACCTTGCTGGCCTGGGCGAGGAACTGCTCCTCGCCCTCCTTGAGGCTGATCGAGTTGACCACGCCCTTGCCCTGCACGCACTTCAGTCCCGCCTCCAGGACAGTCCACTTGGAACTGTCCACCATGATCGGGATCCGGGCGACCTCCGGCTCGGTGGCGACCAGGTTCAGGAACGTGGTCATCGCCTGCTCGCTGTCGAGCAGGTCGGCGTCCATGTTGACGTCCAACAGGTTCGCCCCGCCGCGCACCTGCTCCAGCGCGACGTCGAGCGCGGCCTGGTGGTCGTCGCCCTCGATCAGCCTGCGGAACTTGGCCGAGCCGGTCACGTTGGTCCGCTCGCCGATCATCACGAACCCGGTGTCCTGGCTGATCGCGAAGGGCTCCAGCCCGGAGAAGCGCGTGGTCGGCGCCGGCGCGGGCACCTGCCGGGGCTCGCGGCCGCGGACCACGTCGGCGATCTTGGCGATGTGCGCCGGGCCGGTGCCACAGCAGCCGCCGACGGCGTTGAGCAGGTTGGCGTCCGCGAAACTGGCCAGCAGCGCGCTGGTCTCGTCCGGTGTCTCGTCGTAGCCGCCGAAGGCGTTGGGCAGGCCGGCGTTGGGGTGGCAGGCGGTGTAGGTGTTGGCCATCCGCGCGAGCTCGGTGACGTGCGGGCGCATCTCCTCGGCGCCAAGCGAGCAGTTCACGCCGACGACCAGGGGGTTGGCGTGGGCGATCGAGCGCCAGAACGCCTCCACCGTCTGCCCGGACAGCGTGCGGCCGGACAGGTCGACGATGGTGACCGAGATCCACAGCGGCAGGTCGGGCGCGACGTCGCGGGCGGCGGCGATCGCGGCCTTGGCGTTGAGCGTGTCGAAGATCGTCTCGATCAGCAGCAGGTCGACGCCGCCCTCGGCGAGCGCGGCGATCTGCTCGGCGTAGGCCTCGCGCACCTGGTCGAAGGTGACCGCGCGGTAGGCGGGGTCCTCGACCTTGGGCGAGAGCGACAGCGTGACGTTGAGCGGGCCGATGGAGCCGGCGACGAACCGGCCGCCGAACTCGTCGGCGACCTCGCGGGCCAGCCGGGCGCCCTCGACGTTCATCTCGCGCACCAGGTGGGCCAGGCCGTAGTCGGACTGGCCGATGGAGGTGGCGGTGAAGGTGTTGGTGGTGGTGATGTCCGCGCCGGCCTCGAGGTACTGGCGGTGCACGTCGCGGATGACATCGGGACGCACGATGTTCAGCAGGTCGGGGTCGCCGGTGACGTCGTGGGTGTGGTTGGTGAACCGGTCACCCTGGTAGTCCTCGGGAGTCAGGCCAGCGCCCTGGAGCATGGTGCCCCAGGCGCCGTCGAGGACGGCGATCCGCTGGTCGAGCACGTCCCGCAAGGCCTGGTGACGTTCGCTGTTCATGCGCTACCTCCCAAGAGTCTCATCATGGGAGGCGCCCTTACAGTCGTGCTGGACTACGGATCGAGCGTGGCGGACCCTGGTGGTCCGTTGCAGCGCCTCTCGACCTCCCCCCAACGATATCGGACCGTGACAAGTGGGCGAGCGCACGCTCACATTCCGGAACCCCCACCAGGCAAAATGTAAATGTGACGAACATCTCGTTTGGTCACTCAGGGCTTGGCCGCGTCCGTGAACAGCGTGGCGATGTCGGCGGCGTCGTCGGTTCCCGGGGAGGAGAACGCCGGGCCGGTCGCGATGTCCGCGTTGGCCGCCTGCCACCAGGCCACCTCCCGCCGGCTGCGCACGCCGTCGACCCACACCGGCAGCCCGGCCAGGTGGGTGAGCGCGACCAGCCCGGTCAACGCCCTGGCCGCCACCGAGTCCGTGGCGCTGCCGACCGCCCTGGACACCAGCCGTGGGCTCAGGCGGACCGCGTGCAGCGGGAGATCCTCCAGGTGCACCGCGTCGCCAGCCCCGCCACCGAAGTCGTGCACGCCGGTGCGCACGCCGGCGGCCGCGAGCGAGGTCAGGTTCGCCGCCGCCCGCTCGCGCCCGGTGAACACCTCGGCCGCCGGCATCGCGACCAGCAGCCGCTCGCCGGGCAGCGCGGTGTCGTCGAGCACGCCGAGCACGGTGTCGACCAGGTCGGGCCTGCTCGCCTGGTTGGGTGAGAGGTTGACCGCGAGCGGCAGGTCGGAGCCGGACGCCGTGCTCCACGAGCGCAGCTGCGCACTCGCGTTGTGCAACAGCCACGGACCGAGCTGCTGGCTCAGCCCGGTCCGTTCGGCGAGGTCGACGCACTGGTGGCGTGGTTGGCCGGCGCGCTCGGCGGCCCGCCAGCTGACGAACGCGTCGACCCCGACCGGGTTGCCGTCGGATAACCCGATCCGCAGCCGGTAGCCGACCTTGACCTGCCCGGACTCCCAGGCGCCTGGCATGGTCGCGGCCAGGCGCAGCAGCCCGCGGTCCGCCGCGTGCTCGTCCGGGGCGTGCAGCACCCACTGACCAGGGCCATTGCGTTTCGCGTTGCGCAGCGCGAGCTCCGCGGCGTGCAGCAGCTCGGCCGGCTCCGCGCCGTGCGGCGGGCGCTGGACAACCCCGATGTTGGCGGTGGTCGCCAGCCCGGTCTCCTCCTCGACGTAGGTCGGTTCGGCCAGCGCGCGCTCGATCTCGCCGACCACCGCCGCCGGCTCGGCCGTGCCCTCGCGCAGGATGGCGAACTGCGCGCCGTCGAACCGGGCGACCATCGCCGCCTCCCCGGCCGCCACGCGGATCCTGGCCGCGGCCGCGCGCAGCAGCAGCTCGCCGCGCTCCCGGCCGACGCCGGCGGTGATCAGCGGGAAACCGTTGAGCGCCAATCGGTACAGCGTGATCGGGTCACCGGAGTTGAGCACCTCCTCCAGCCGGGTGGTGAAGAACTGCCGGTTGGGCAGGCCGGTGAGCGGGTCGTGCAGCAGTTGGTGGCCGAGCTGGCGTTGGAGCAGGGACAGTTCGGTGGACACCTCGTCCAGCGAGCTGGCGCGGGCCTCGGCGTCGGCGGTCGCCTTGCGGGCCACCGCGAGCAGCGCGCGGCACATGCTGTCCTGCTGCTCGGTGGTCCGGCGCCGGATCGCCTCGGCGAAGCCACCCGAGACCGCGCCGAGCACCCGGACCACCCGCTCGGCCAGCCGGTCGAGGCGGCGCAGGTCCTGGTCGGCCAGCAGCGCGGGGGCGAGCACGTCGACCGTGCACTGCAGGCTCTTGCGGTCGACGCAGTTCAGCTTGACCAGCCGGGTGCCGACCTCGGCCGCGGTCTCGGCGGCGTCCTCGGTGTCGCCGGCCACCGCGGCGAACACGGTGTCGACCAGCTCGCGCAACGGCCGTTCGAGATCGGTTGGCACCAGCGGGATGTAGGCGGTCATGCTGATCAGGTAGGCCCACTTGCGGGTGAGCTTGACCCGGGCGCGGTCGCGCTCGGCCGGCGACCGGCCAGGACGGTCCGCCGCGAACGGATCGTCTGGTCGCGGCGCCGGCAGCGGGGTCATGCCGGGCTACCGACCACGCGGTCCGCCCAGCGCACGACCGCGGCGTGGTAGCCGGGCGCGTTCGGCGCGTAGTTGAGCGAATGGCCGTAGCCGTCGACCACATGGGCCGACAGTCGCGCCGCCGGCGCGTAGAACGGTTGCTCCGAGCGGAGAAGCCGGGCCGTCGACGCGCAGTCGGTGGCCAGCGGGCCGCAGAAGGTCGGGTCGCCGGCGGCCATCACGGTGAGCACCGGGACGTCGACCAGCCGGGTGTAGGGCAGCACCGTGCCCAGCAGCGCGCCGTCGACCAGCTCGCCGGCCGCCACGACGTCCTTTGTGGACTCGTCGGCGGCCTCGACCGCCGGGTCGTAGGGGCCAGGTCGGTGCAGTGAGGAGAACCGGGTGCCGGGGCTGGTGGTCAGGTAGCCGGGATCCGGGGTGCGGCCGGCGAAGGCGGGGTCGAGCGCGGCCGGGATGAAGGTGGCGAAGATCGGCACCAGGCCGAGCACGTTGAGCCGGTGTCCCATCGCGGTGACCAGCACGCCGTCGACGTCGCGGTAGTTGGCCGCCACGACGATCGCGATGGCCGAGCCGAGCGAGTGGCCGCCGATGAGCACCCGGTCGAACCGGGGACTCCGCTCGCCGGCGCGCAGTGCCTGGACCACCTGGTGTACCGCCGCCGCCTGGGTGAGCACGGTCAGCAGCACGCTCGGCGGGGTGGAGCTCTGCCCGGTGCCCAGCCGGTCGATGGCCAGCGTGGCGTACCCGGCGCGGTTCATCGCCTGCCGGAACGAGCGGGTCTGCTGGTGTACGCCGATGTCCCAGTAGTCGCGGTTGTACAGCCCGCCGGGCACCAGCACCTGGACGGTGCGCGCGCCGCCCGCCGGGGTGCACAGCGTGCCGGACACTGTCTGCGCCAGTCCGGCGACCGACACGGGGAAGCGCAGTTCCCGGCAGGAGGTCTGTTGTTGGGCCTGCGCGGTGGCCGGGACGAGCAGCAGCCCGACGAGCAGCGCGACGAGCGTCGGCACGCCGAGACGTGTTGGTCCACAGTGGATCCGGAGCAAGATGAGCCGGCCCTTCAGGTTCGCGGCACGGCGGCCAGCGACAGCCGTGCGGGATAGGCGGTTGAGGTGTACTTCACTTTGGTCGGCCGGCTGGGAACCGGGACCAGCCGCCAGTTGGCGGCGACCGTGGCGACGGTGATCACCATCTCGGTCATGGCGAACGCGCTGCCGACGCACTGCCGGTTGCCGGCGCCGAACGGGAGGAAAGCGCCGCGCGGCACGTCGTCCGCACGCTCCGGGGACCAGCGGTCCGGGTCGAACCGGCTGGGCTCGGGGAACGACCGCGGGTCGAAGTGCAGCGCGTGCGGGCTGATGGTCACCTCGGTGCCCGGCGGGATCGCGCTGCCGGCGAGGTCGACGGTGTCGGTGGTGCGGCGCATCAGGATCCAGATGGGGTACATCCGCAGGGTCTCGTTGATCACCTGGCGGGTGTAGGTCAGCTCGGCGACGTGATCGCTGGTCGCCGGTCCGCCGGCGAGCACCGTGTCGATCTCGGTGTGCAGCCTGGTCTCCACGTCCGGGTGCCGGGCGATCTCGTGGAACAGCCAGGCCATGGCCAGCGCGCTGGTCTCGATGCCGGCACTGAGCAGGGTGACGACCTCGTCGTAGGCCTGCTCGTCGGTCATGCCGTCGCCGCCGTCGTCGCGGGCCAGCAGCAGCATCGACAGCAGGTCGCCCCGGTCGGTGCCGGCGGCCCGCCAGTCGGCGATGAGCCCGAGCACGACGGCCCGCATGCCGGACACCGCGCGGTCGAACCGCCGGTTGCCCAACACCAGCAGCTTCTCCACGAACGCCGGCGACAGCGCGCGGACCATGCCGTGCCGGACGACGACCGGCAGGGACACGCGGGCCTGCTCGATCGCCGCGCGGCCGAACTCGGTGCCGAACAGCGCCTCGCCGACGATGGTCACCGCGAGGGCCTGCATGTCCTCGTTGATCTCCCGGATCTCGCCCGGTCGCCAGCTGTCGGTGAGTCGGGAGACCGCGTGCCGCATGGTGTCTGCATAGCGGGCTATCCGCTGGTGGTGAAAAGCGGGTTGGATCAACCGGCGTTGTCGCAGGTGAAAGGCACCGCTCGAGATCACGATTCCGTTTCCGACGAACGGTCGGAATTTGTCAAACATGGCGCCCTTCTCGAAAGCGCCACCATCTGTTACCAGTACCTGATGGGTCAACTCCGGGGTGGTGACGAAGTAGACCGGCAGCGAGCCGAGGTAGATCCGCACCAGCTCGCCGTTGGCGCGCAACGCGGAGGTGAACTCGAAGCGGCGGCGCAGCATCGCCGGGGTATGGCCGAGAACGGGCCACCGCCCCGGTGCCGTCGGAACCACCATCAGTACTCCTCGGCCAGCGTGGGGAGACAACAGTAGAGGTCAGCTGGTAGTAACCAACAGCGGCCAATCGGGTGGCAGATGATGACACTTTCGGGTTATTAAGGCATGCTCCACCGTGGTTCCCCCTCCCCATCACAAAACGGAAAAGCAGGTGTTTCGCAGTGACATCGCAGGACTGGGTTCCGCGCATGGTCGACACCACCGCGCCGAGCGGCGCGCGTACTTATGACTTCCTGCTCGGTGGCAGCCACAACTTCGCCGCCGACCGCGAGATGGCCGACAAGGTGGAGCGCGCGGTGCCCGGAATCCGGGACGCGGCCAGGTTGAACAGGGCTTTTCTCGCCCGCGCTGTCCGGTTCATGGTCGGCAGTGGGGTGCGCCAGTTCCTGGACATCGGCTCGGGCATCCCGACCGTTGGCAACGTGCACGAGATCGCCCAGCAGGCGGATCCGCGGTGCCGGGTGGTGTACGTCGACATCGATCCCATCGCGGTGGCGCACAGCGAGTTGATGCTGGTCGACAACGAGCGCGCGACGATCGTGCAGGCGGACATGCGGGCGCCGGAGAGCGTGCTCGCCGAGCGGACGCGCCAGTTGCTGAACTTCGACGAACCGGTCGGCCTGCTGTTCCTGTTGGTGCTGCACTGGGTGCCCGACGAGGCGGATCTGCCGGCGCTGGTCGCGCGGTACCGCGAGGCGCTCGCGCCCGGCAGCTACCTGGCGATCACGCACATGACCGACGACCTGCAGCGGGACAAGATCGGTGCGGTGGCGGGGATCGTGGCCAGCAGCCGGGGCGACGGCCAGGTCTTTCCCCGGACCAGGGCCGAGATCGGCACGATGTTCGGCGACCTGGAACTGGTCGAGCCGGGTCTGGTGCCCACCGGGACCTGGCGTCCCGGTGGCGCCGGCGACATCACCGACGACCCGGAGATGAACGAGTTGTCCTTCGCCGGCGTGGCCGCCAAGTCCGCTTACTGAGCGAATTCCGGGCCACGCCGCGAGGGTCGTGCGCTAACTTCCGGCCATGGCCAAGAATATCGCCAGCGGGCGATTACTCAGTGCTCTTTGCGTGCTCCCACTTCTCGCGGTCCTCGGCGGCACCTCGGCCGCCGAGGCGACCGAGGAAATCAGCTGTACGAACGTGACCCTGCCGGTGGCCAGCGTGGTGGACGGGCCGGCGGACGTCGCGGTCTCGGCGACGCTGTGCCGCCCGACCTGGCAGACGCCGACCACGGTGCAACTGCTCGTGCACGGCGGTACCTACACCAGGGCTTTCTGGGACTGGCCCCAACAACCGGACACCTACTCGTACATGCGCGCCGCGGTGCGCGCCGGCTACGCCACGCTGGCCGTCGACCGGATCGGGCACGGCACGAGCACGAGGCCGCCGAGCGCGGAGGTCACCATTCCGCGCGGCAACACCGCATTGCACGGGGTGGTCACCCACCTGCGCGCGGGCATTGTCGGCGGTATCCCGTTCCAGCGGGTGGTGTGGGTCGGGCACAGCATCGGCGCGGTGCACGGTTACGAGTACGGCGGCCGGTTCGACGACGTCGACGCCTATGTCTTCACCGGCAGCGCGCACTTCATGAAACCGTCTTTTCTCGGCCTGATGACCAACAACCTGGTGCCGCCGGGTGCCGACGCCGGTTATCTGACGACGGTGCCCGGTTCCCGCGACGACCTGTTCTACCGCGCGGCCGTCGCCGATCCCGCGGTCATCGCCCAGGACGAGTCGCTGAAGGACACGCTGACCAACGGCGAGGTGGTGTCGGGTCTGGCGCTGCTCAACGTGGCGCCCGCGCAGTCGCCGACCCAGCGGATCGACGAGCCGGTGTCGGTGTTCATGGGGGAGTTCGACAACCTCGTCTGCGGCGGGCCGGACGGGATCACCTGTACCAAGGCCGCCGTCGAGGCGATGGAGGCGCCGTACTTCACCAACGCCGCCCGCCTCGACGTGGCGACGATATCCGGTGCCGGGCACGCACACCTGCACCTCAACGCGCCCGCGCTGTACTCGGCGATGCTGAACTGGACCAGGACGGTCGCCCCGCCGGTATGACGCGCGACCGCTGACTGTCCACCTGAACCGTCTGTTGTGGACAGTCAGCGGCAGGCTGCTCACGCGGTGACAAAGGCGGCGAGGCCGTCCAGGAGCATGCCGCTGCCCTGCTCGGACTGGTCGCGGTCCGCCGCGTTGTCGAAGGTCTGGGAGATGGTGATCGTGGTGCGGTCGCCGTCGGGGCGCAGCTCGACGTTCATCAGGGAGAGGTCGTCGCGGCCGGGGGCGTGCATGCCGATCACCAGCCGCTGGTGCTCGACGACCTCGGTGTAGCTGCCGGACAGGGGGATGCGCGCGCCACCGGGGATGACCATCACCGAACTCCAGGCGCCGCCGGGGCGGACGTCGAGGGCGACCTCCTCGGCGCTGGCCCAGGTGCCGTAGTCGGCCGCGTCGGTCCAGGCGCGCCAGACGGTGTCGACGGGGGCGTCCAGTTCGCGGGTGAGGGTGTAGTCGAAGCCGGTCATGGTGGATCTCCTTCGTCGAGCGGGTTCGTTGGGGAAATCATATGGTAATGATTCGTGACAGTCAAGATTCGTGACTATTTCACCGCTCCTCGGTCCGCGATGCAACCCACCTGTGGTCCGCGCGCGTTTGTAGTGATGTGAGGCGGAAGTGAGTGTCGAGGAACTGCTCGCTCGAGCGCGCGCCGAGCTCGCGCGGGTCCACGTGCGCGATGTCGACCAGCAGCGGCAGGGGGGTGCGCTGCTGGTCGACATCCGTCCCTACCGCGTCCGGATGGCCGAGGGGGAGATCGCCGACCTGCCGAGTGTTCTCGGCGGCTCGACGGCCATCAGCTGAGTCCCGCGAGGTCTCGCCCTACGCGGCCGGCCGGCGGTAGGCTCGCTGCCGGCATGGGAGGAATTCACCATGAGGCTTCGGGTTCTGTTGGTGAGCGCCCTGGCGCTCGTCACGCTGATCGTCCCCAGTTCGCCGGCATCGGCCGCGGTCACCCAGGGCGCGGTGTTCAACGACCCGACGACGCCGGGCAGGCAATATGCCATCCGCGACCACCTGCGGTCACTGATCCAGGGCGCGGCAAGCGGTTCGCGCATCCGCGTCGCGATCTACCACTTCAACGACGCGCTGATCGCCGCCGACCTGGTGGCCGCGGCCGACCGCGGGGTGGACGTGCGGATGGTGCTGGACCACTCCACCTCGACCACCGGCCCGGCACTGTCGGTGATCCAGGCACTGGGCGGGAAAGCCGTGGTGTGCACGCAGAACGCCGCGTGCATCGGCAACAAGGGCACGCCGATCATGCACAACAAGTTCTTCCTGTTCTCCGACACCGCCGGCTCGACGAACGTCGTCGTGCAGTCGTCGGCCAACCTGACCAGCGGCAACGCCGAGACCTACTGGAACAACGCGGTCACGCTGGTCGGCAACACCGCGCTGTACAACGGCTATCTGTCCTACTTCGACGACCTGGCGGCCAAGGCCAAGAACGGCGACTACTACCGGACGGTGTCCGCCGGCGCGGTGAAGGCGTACTACTTCCCGCGCGCGGGCACGAACGAGTCGACCGACACCGTCTACAACATGCTGACCGAGAACGTGACCTGCGAGGGCAACACCTCCACCGGCACCGCGACCGGTCGCACCATCATCCGGATCGCCATGTGGTACTTCAGCCGGGACGACATCGCACGGCGACTGCGCGCGCTGGCCGACCAGAAGTGCTGGATCGAGGTCGTCTACACCACGCTGGACGCCGGCAGCCGCGGCCACCTCACCGGCCACGACCGGATCGTGCTGTACCAGCTCGACGGCGACCACATCGTGCACTCGAAGTACCTGCTCATCGAGGGCACCTACGCCGGCGAGCAGGACACCAGGTGGGTGGTGACCGGCAGCCACAACTACACCAACGCCGCGTTGCGCGAGAACGACGAAGCCATGATCAGGATCAGGTCCGACCCGATCCATGACCAGTACCGGAGCAACTTCCTGGCACTGCGCGCCGCGGCGTCGTGATGGCCGGGCGTCAGGCCGACGGCTCGCCGCGGTAGGTCCCGAAGGACCAGAGGTTGCCCTCCGGGTCGGCGATGGTGAACTCGCGGTTTCCGTAGTCCTGGTCGGCGAGCTCGCGGACGATCGTGGCGCCCGCGCCCCGCACGCGTTCGTACAGCGCGTCGACCTGGTCGGTGACCACGTACATGCCGGCCGAGCCGATCTCCCGCATCCACGCGTTGTTCGGCCGGTGGGAGCCGAGCATGACCCCGCCGCCCTCCGGCCAGTCGAGCTGGGCGTGCGCCACCAGGTCGCCGTCGGCGTAGACCGCGGTGCGGACGAAACCGACGGTGTCGACCAGGAAGTCGATCAGCGCGGGCGCGTCCTTGGCCTGCAGTGTCGGCCAGACGGTCGGTGGCGGTGTGTTGTTCGGTGTGGTGTTCATGATTCCCATTCTTGGCCGACCTGGCCCGCGCCGGCTTGGATGTTCTGGCGTTCCTCGGCCAGCCAACCGGTCGGACTGGTGCCGACGAACTGCTGGAAGTCGCGCACCAGATGGGAATGGTCGAAGTAGCCGCACGCGGCGGCGACGCTCGCGATGTCCGGCGCCACGCCGCTCCTGACCGCGCGCGCCAGGTGCTGGCGCGCGTTCTCGAAGCGCATCAGCCTGGACGCCGTCTTGGGTGAGACGCCGAGCTCGGCGCGGAACAGCGTGGTCAACTGGCGTTGGCTCAACAACACGTGCTGGGCCAGGCCCGTCATCGACCCGGTGCCCCGGTGCCAGGCGATCCACTTCCAGGCCGCCATCACCTCGGCGCGGGCCGGCCTCGGCCGGCTCGCGGCCTGCCGGGCACGCAGGTAGCGCTCCAGGGCGGCGAACCGCTCCGGCCAGGTGGCCAGCTCGGTGAGCTGGGCCCGCAACCGGGTCGCCGACTCGCCGAGCACGTCGGCGCCCTCGGTGGTCAGCAGGCGCAGCTCGGCCGCCGGCAGGCCGAACAGGGCGCGGGCGGCGAGCGGCCGGACGGCCAGCTGGATGCCGGACTGCACCACCGGTTGCGCGATGTAGGCCGGGCTGGTGTGCAGTCCACCGAGGACGATCTGGTTGCGGTAGGCGTCCTGGCTACGCGCGTGTGCTGGCGACAGCCCGGTCACGATCGGATCGTCCAGACTGAACACCACGGTCAGCGCGGGCGAAGGCAACCCCCGGTGCAGCACCGGTTCTCCCTGCGTCCGGTAACCCACCGCCGACACCACCGCGTCGCGCACCAGGGGCACGCTGACGAACTCCTGCTCGACGTCCATCGACATCCACGGTATCCCCGGCGGCGCGCCGCCGCACCGATCCGCTGGTCAGGCCAGGTGCGCGAGCACGTTGACCACGGTGCCGCCCGGATCCTCCACAAAGAACCGCCGCACGCCCCACGGCTCGTCGGTGAGCGGGTAGACCACCCGCAGCCCGCGCCGGCCGGCCTCGGCGTGCGCCGCGTCGACCAGTGCCGGCTCGCCGAGGTCGATCCCGAAGTGCGGCTGCGGGTGCTCCATCCCCGCCGGCGGGATGAGCACCTGTGCCGCCGGGTTGTCCGGCGAGCGCAGGCCGAGGACCGGGTCGGTCATCGCCACCTCGAGCCCGAGCACCTCGACGTAGAAGTCCCGGGAGGCATTGAGGTCGGCGCCGCCGGCGTAGGGCACGATTCTGCTGATCATCGGTCCACCATCGCAGCCACCGGCCCGGCCGGCTTGGACGAATCGGCGCCGGTCAGTCCCCGGTCGCCCATTCGACGAGCTGGAACACGACCCCGTTGGGGTCGGTGACCTGGAGCAGCCGTTCACCCCACGGCTCCTCCCGCAGCGGCATGGTGATGTTGGCGCCTTCGGCTCGCAGGCGTTCCTGTTCGGCGCCGATCCCGGTCACGGTGAAGGCCACGATCAGGCCACCGGCCGGCTGGTCGCGTTGCTCGGCCGGCAGGACCTCGGTGCCGCGCTGGAGCAGGACCAGGTCGGCCGCGGCGTCGTCCCGGCTCATGGCGACGAAACCGTCGGCGGCGTGTGTCTGCCGGTAGCCGAGGTGGGTGGTGAGGAAGTCGCTGGACGCGGCGATGTCCTCGACGGTGAGCGAGATGGTGGTGGCGGTGATGTTCATGATCGGCTCCGTCACTGGTTGGGGGCGGGTACGGCGTGCTCGGCGGCGCGGCTGACCTTTTCCCAGCCTGACCAGGTGCGCATGCGCTGCTCGGACAGGTCGAAGGCCAGGTCGTAGACCATGCTGCCCAGTAGGAGCCGCAGCGGCGGGTCGTCGCTGTCGACCAGCGTCAGCATCGCGTCGGCGGCCAGCCGGGGCTCGCTGTCGATCGAGTCCTCGGCCCACTGCCGCGCCAGCTCCGCGCGCAGCGGGTCGTAGTCGGGGTTCGGGGTGGTGGCGGTGGCGCTGGTGTAGAGGTCGGTCCAGTAGCCGCCTGGCTGGACGATGGTGACCTTGACGCCGAAGGGCGCCGCCTCGGCGGCCAGGGCCTCGCTCATGCCCTCCAGCGCGAACTTGCTCGCGCTGTAGAGCCCGGTGCTGGGGAATCCGCCGAGCGCGCCGATGCTGGAGATCTGCACGATGTGCCCGCCGCCCCTGGCGCGCAGCGCGGGCAGCACGGCCTGGCTGACCCACAGTGCGCCGAAGAAGTTGACCTCCAGCTGCGCGCGGGCCTCGGCCTCGGTGAACTCCTCCACCATGCCGCCGACGAGGATCCCGGCGTTGTTCACCACGATGTCGAGCCGGCCGAAGCGCTCGAGTGCCTCGGCGACGACGGCGAAGACCGCCGCGCGGTCGGTGACGTCCAGGCGCAGGGCCAGCAGGTGGTCGGGGTGGCTGGTGATGAGTTCGTCGAGGGGTGAGAGGTCGCGGGCGGTGGCGACGACCCGGTCGCCCCTGGCGAGCGCGGCCGAGGTGAACGCCCGGCCGAGTCCTCGGCTGGCCCCGGTGATGAACCAGACGCGCGGTCCTGAGGTGGTCATGAGAGTCCTTCCGTTACGAGACGAACCGTTGCGTCTCGTTAGGGACTGTAAGCCGGATCGACCGATCCGTCAAGACGGACCGTTTCGTCTTGTTGTTTGCTAGGTTGACCGGGTGTCGACGAAGGCCTCCCCGAACCCCGGCCGCCGCAGCGAGACCGCGCGCCGAGCCATCCTCACCGCCGCGCTCGACCTGGTCGGCGAGGTGGGGTACACGAAGCTGAGCATCGAGGGCATCGCCACCGCCGCCGGCGTCGGCAAACAGACCATCTACCGGTGGTGGCCGTCGAAGGGCTCGCTGCTGTTCGACGCCTTCCTCACCCTGGCCGGCGACGGCGAGGCCGCCGCCCTACCGGACACCGGCGACCTCGCGGCCGACCTGAAGCTGGTCCTGCGGGCCACCGTCGACGAGCTGAACGACCCGCGCTACGACCAGCCCATGCGCGCCCTGCACACCGAGATCGTGCACAACCCCGCCCTGGCCGCCGACTACCTGGATCGGCTGGACGGACCGATGCGGGAGCTGAAGAAGCAACGCCTGCTGGCCGCGCGCCGAGCCGGGCAACTGGCCGAGGACATCGACCTCGAGGTGGCCGTCGACCTGCTGTTCGGCCCGGTGCTCAACCGCTGGCTCCAGCGCACCGGGCCGCTGACCGGCGAGTACGTCGACCAGCTCGTGGACACCGTGCTGCACGGGCTCCGGCCCCGCTAGCGGCGGATTGTCAGCTACCTGTCAGGTGGATCGGCCGGGAAACCGCAGAGGATGACGGGAGGCCGATCGACCAGGGGAGCGACACGTTCGATGCACCGCTACGAACAGCACTGTCCGATCGCCAGGGCGGCGGAGGTGCTGACCGAACCGTGGACCCTGCTCGTCGTCCGGGAGCTGCTGCGGGGGAGTACGCGGCGCGCCGACCTCGCGCGAGGACTGCCGAAGATGTCCGCGTCGCTGCTGCGCTCGCGGCTGCGCGTCCTGGAGCACCACGGGGTGATCACCCACGACGCGGGCGAGCGCGGCGAGCGGAGCTACCGGCTGACCAGCGCGGGCCACGAGCTCCGGCCGATCGTGGAGCACCTCGGCCAGTGGGGCCGGCGGTGGCTGGACCGGCCGAGGATCGGCGACCTCGACCCGGAGTT
This sequence comes from Actinophytocola sediminis, assembly GCF_054779715.1. Lineage (NCBI taxonomy): Bacteria > Bacillati > Actinomycetota > Actinomycetes > Pseudonocardiales > Pseudonocardiaceae > Actinophytocola > Actinophytocola sediminis. Next base: position 87,786 of record NZ_BAAGXS010000061.1, read on the forward strand.
GCTCGTGTTCGACATCTGCCGGGAGATCGACAGCGCCCGGCTGCCGGTCGACCCGCTCACCGTCGAGGTCGACTTCGCCGACGCGCCGCAGCCGCGCCGGTGGTGGCTGAGCCTGTCGGCCGCCGGGGTGCTCGCCGACCAGAACGTCCAGCCCGACGCGGCGGTGCGGGTCAGCTGCACGCTCGGCGCGCTCGCCGGCGTGTGGCTCGGGCATGTCAGCTGGCTGCAGGCGGTCCGCGAACGGATCATCATGCTCACCGGCGACCGGGCCGCGGTCCGGGTGCTGATCGACTGCCTCGGCGTCAGTCGCTACGCGCCGGGTCCGGTCATGGACGGGACGTCGCGTACATGATCCGCTGCTAGGCGCTGGTCGCGCGCCACCGCCCGTCGGCGTCGGTCTGCGGCAGGCCGGTCGCGCCGTCCATCGGCCACCGGGCCACCCGGCCGTTGAGGTCCGTACTGCCCTGGTCGCCGTTCGCATACATCGCTGGTCAGCGGGGGTGTTGGCAGTCACGTCCGCCCGGTTCCGGTGCGGTGGACGGCACGTACCTGGAATTCTCGGTGCCCATGAACACCTACCGACGGCCGCCGCGGTGGATCAGCTGGTGTGCCTACGGCGCGTTTCTCGCTGCCCTGCCAACGGCTCTGTGGCGGATCGTGCTCGCCGCCGGACCGTCGCTCGGGACCCCCGACCGGTGGCGTGCGGCCCAGGACATCCCCGGCACCGGCACCTGGTACGTGCTCGGCCTGTCCGTCTTCCAGCTCATCGCGGCCGCGTGTTCGTTCGCGTTCGTCGTCGACGCCCGCCGGCTCACGCCGCGCTGGGCACCCGGGTGGGCCCGCCGCCGGGCCGAGACCCTGATCGGTGTCTTCGGGCTCGTCGGCGCGGCGCTGCTCACGATGATCGTCGGCATGTCGGTCGTCGCGTGGGACAAGGTGGACCCGTTCGCCGGCCAGGCCTACGACGGCTGGGCCTGGCTGTGCCTTGGCGCCTACCTGTGCGCCGCGCTCTGGCCGGTCCTCCTCGCCGCCGCGTCCGTCGGCCACCTCGGTCGGCTCCGCCGACGGGTGTCAGCCGACTGAGCTGTCGAGCGCGTCCAGCAGCCAGGTGTGCGTGCGGCCCAGCGGCGCCGGCTCGCCGGTGATCTCGCCGGCCAGCTGCCAGTAGCGGCGCAGCCGGGGGTGCCGGTCGGCGGCGGTGCGCCGGTTCAGCGCGTGCCGGAACCGCGGGCTGTCGTGGGTGTTGAGCGCGGCCGCGTGCGCGGCGACGAACCCGTCGAGCGCCGGCCCCGGCGTCGGCCAGGA
>NZ_BAAGXS010000062.1:0-68236 GCF_054779715.1 Actinophytocola sediminis
CTCGCGCTGGTGCTCGCCGCCGGCGCGTGGCACCGGCACGGCCGGATCACCCCCGAGCCGCAGCTGGTGGCCACCCTGGTCCGGCTGACCACGGCCGTCCGGTGGGGAACGACGCACTTCGACGCGCTCGCCACCTGCGCGATCGCCCGGCGCACGACGCTGGCGCTGCTGGCCGACGCGCTGGATCCGAAGGCGGACGCGGAGGCGGCGCACGCGTGGCTGGCCGGGCTGCCGTTCGTCGACCAGGTCGGCGACGCGGTCACCCTGCACGACGCCGTGCGCGAGCCGATGCGCGAACACCTGCTCGGCGGCCGGCCCGCGCGCGAGCGGGAGTTACGCAGGCGGATCGCCGACCATCTGTACCGGCTGGGCACCCTCGGCGATCGCTCGGTGCTGACCGACCTCGCGCACCTGCTGCGCAACCCGGTGTTGCGCTGGACCTACTGCTGGGACGGGAGTTCGCGCTACCACGCCGACCGGATCCGGCCGGGCGACACCGAAGTGCTCGGCGCGGCGCTGACCGCGCGCGGGTATCCGAAGTGGTGGGCGTCCAGCGAGCCGTACCACCGGCTCGCGCCGCGCAACGTCGTGGTCGCCAGGAACGACACCGGCACGCCGGTCGGCTACGCGGTGTGGCTGACCCCCGGCTCGGCACCGCGCGAGGTGCTCGCCGGCGACGAGTTCGGCCGGGACTGCCTGCGGTTCGCCGACCGGGTCTGCGCGTCGACGGACGTGGTGATCTGGCGGGACAGCATCGACCTGTCCGGCGACGCTGGCGCGGCGTTGGCGTTGCTGAACATCGCGGTGGCGCTGCGGGCCGACGTGGCCAATCCCCGGCACGCGATCGTGCCGCTGTTCCAGCACAACGAGCGGCTGCACGAGTTCTGTCTGGCGGCTGGTGGGAAGGTGGTGCCGGAGCTGGACCGGACCGTCGACGGGCGGCCGCTGTGCGCGTACTGGATCGACTACGGCGCGGGTGGACTGCGTGCCCACCAACGGGATCACGTGTATCGGGAGCTGGGGTTGCCGCCCGCGTTGAGCGTGGAGCACGTGCGCGCGGCGTTGGAGTCGTTCTCGGTGGCGGTGTCGTTGGCCGAACATCCGCTGGCGGTGGGCATCGGGGTGGCGCAGCGGGCGGAGTCGGTGCGGGAGACGTTGCGCGCGGGGATCGCGGCGGCGTTCGGGTCGAGCAAGAAGGAGGAGGAGCTGCGGTCGGTGCTGTGGCTGCGCTACGTGGAGGCCGGCGCCACCTCGGGCGCCGCGGCGCGCGCACTGTCCATGAGCAAGGCCACATACTTCCGCCGGCTCAACACCGCCCTCCACCGCCTGACCGACCACCTGTCCGCCCAGTTCCCAGCAGGCTAGGCCCGCCCCTCGACCGCAGCGAAGGGTCCCTTCGCTGCGTCCAGTGCAGTGAAGGAGCCCTTCGCTGCGGTCAGTGTGACTGCGGTGGGGTGGGGGTTACGTAGGGGCGGAGGAGGGTGATCAGTTCGTCGTCGCCGTTGCCGTTGAGTTCGTCGGAGGCTATTCGGCGGGCCACGCCGGCGAGGAAGTCGGCCACCTGCACCCTGGCGTCCAGCCGGGAGTCGACCAGGCGCAGGCCGGCCAGGCGGCCGTCGCAGAGCTGCTTGAGCTGGGCGATGCGCGACTCGGTCAGCGAAAGCTGTTCGTCGTGCACCACCTCGATCGGGCCGTCGGTGCTCCAGTGCCGGACGGTGCGCACGATCGCCGGCACCATGGGGTCCACTGTGGACATCACGTTCGGGTCGCGCGCCAGGCTGGCCCGGTAGTCCTCGATCCGTTGGCGGCCACCGGCCATCGCGCCCAGGGTCGCCTGAACCTGTTCCTCGGTACGGAAACGCAACAGGTAGTCGATGTCCTGGAAGAAGGAGTCCACGCTCACCCGGTCACCCCGCCGGTTGCGCACCCGCACCACGCTGTTGAACGACTCCAGGAACGCCGCCCACCGCGCCGGCCCGAAGGCCTTCGGGCCACCGACATGGAGCGTGTTCGCCAGGTCCACGTCACCGTCGCCGATGAGCAGGTCGACCATCCTGGACACCAGGAACAGCGTCTTGTCCACCAGTAGCACGTGCGCCTGGCCCAGGATCGGGCCCTCGTCGCTGAGCAGCCACACCAGCACGGCCCGGTGCTTGTCCCGCAGCAGATGGTTGGCCTTGTACTCCTGGGCCGGCGACCGGATCCGGTCGCGGATCTCCGCCACACACTCCTGCGCGGCGACAGTGGACAGGCCGACACCGGCGTGGGCGAACACGTCGGTCACCCCGCCGACCAGCTTCTCGCCCTCGGAGCCGGACTCGTCACAGGCGACCTCACCGATCACCGCCACACGGTAGCTCAGCGAGACCCGCGCCACCGGTTGTCCACCGAAGTCCGGTCGACAACCGGCGCCCGCACCGACGGGGCGACCGTCACCTCGGGCAACGCCGGCGCACCACGGGTCGAGGACACCGGCAGGCGCAGCCGGCTGCGCGCCAGCTCGACCTCGACCGTCGCGCCGGTGTCGGTCGGGGTGGTGAACTCGTTGTCGCTCAAGGTGATCACCAGGCCGAGCACCCTGCCCTTGGGCAACACCACGTCGTGCGGGTTGAGCGGCCAGGTGATGGTGTACCAGCGGCCAGGCCGCAACGGGGTCGGCCTGGTCAGCGAGTCGCGGTGCGCGGCGTCCACCCAGCCGCGGGTCAGCACGCCGTAGCCGGAGGTCAGCAGGTTCTTCGCGGTGTCGCGGTAGCAGGCGTCGTCGTGTTCGGTGGCCGCGCCCCAGCACGACTCCGTGTCCAGCTCGCGGATGCCGGTGCCGTTGGTGAACGCGTGGATGCGGGTCGCGGTGCCGTAGTCGACCAGCCGCGCGGACAGCTCGGTGTTCGGCCGGGAGACCCGCACCCGCAGCGAAACCGTTGGGGTGCCGCTGATCCGCAGGTCGCGGGTGAGCGGGGCGGACAGGAACGTGAGCCTGCCGGGCACCACGGCGTTCGGCTCGGCCACCGCGGCGTGCTCGCCGAGGCCCGGGTCGTCCACGACGGTCACCGTCCCCGGTGCCGGCCGGCCGCCGAGGGTGCCCCGGCCCAGCGCCACCGGCAGCGCGACCGTGCCGCGGGCCGGCCAGTCCGGCTCGTCGACCCAGACGTCGGGGGCCCGCTCGATCGACACCATCGGCTCGCGCATGACCCCGTTGGGCAGGTCCTGGAGCCAGTAGTCGAACCAGTGGTGCAGGGTGGCGACCCACTCGGCCCGGCGGAAGTCGAACGGGTCGACGTGCCCCGGCTGGCCGAGCCAGAGCTTGCGCGGCACGTCGTGGCCGGCGAGCGCGTCCCACCACCGGGCGAGGTGCTTGGTCTCCACGTTCACGTCGTTGATGCCGTGCACGGCGAACACGCTGGCGCGGACGTCGCGCGCCTTCGGTAGGTAGTTTCGCTCGTGCCAGAAGGAGTTGTAGTTGCCGGTGGCGTCGTCGGCCCCGGCCAGCAGCGCGTCGCGCGCCGGCTGGCAGACCGCAGGCTCCCGCCCGTCGACGTGGCCGGCCAGCCAGGACGGCCCGTACTCGGGGGAATAGCGCACCCCGTTGTCGCGGTAGTAGTCATACCAACTGGAGATGGCCGCGATCGGCACGATCGTGCGCAGGTTCGGCACGCCCGTCGCGGCCACGCCGTTGGCGGTCGAGCCGTCCCAGGACTTGCCGATCATGCCGACCCTGCCGGTGGTCCAGGTCGCTCTGGCCGGCGTGCCGTCGGCGTGGGTGGCGCTGGCGCGGCCGGCGAGCCAGTCGACGACCGCCTTGGCGCCGAGGATCTCCGCCCGGCCGCCGACGTCACCGCAGCCGGTGGAGCGCCCGGTGCCGGTGAGGTCGACGGCGGCGTAGGCGTAGCCGCGCGGGACGAAGTAGTTGTCCAGGAAGAGCGGGAACCTGGTCACCGTGCCGTCGGCGGCGTACTGCTTGCGCTCGTTCTCCCGGCCGCGGCCGCAGCACTGGTTGTACGGCGAGAGGTCCATGATCACCGGGATCTTCCCGGACACGCCACGCGGGCGGATCAGGTCGACCGCGACGGTGTCGCGGCGGCCGTCGCCGTCGTTGTCGAGTGGACCGGTGACCCAGACGCTCTCCCGGATGGCGGTGGCGTAGTCGTAGGCGGGCACGGTGCTGGTGCCCTCGACATGGGACGGTCGGGGTGGCTGTGCCGCGGCGGGCACCGGGATCAGCAGGCCGGCCAGACAGCCGAGCACCCCAACGAGCGCGACGCGGTACATGACCTGAACCTAGGTCCGCGAACGTCCACAGGGAATCAGTCGGCGAAACCCCGGTCCGCCAGGTCCGCCACCCGGCGTAACGCCTCGTCCGCTTGGCGGCCGGTGGCTGCCACCTCGATGGTGTCCCCGCCCTTGGCGCCGAGGGACATCAGTGCGAGCACACTGGTGCCGGCGGCGGCCCGGTCACCGAAGCGAACCGTGACCGAAGCGTCCACTTCGGACAGTGCACGGGCGAGCAGCGCGGCCGGCCGCGCGTGCAGCCCGATCTCGTTGGTGAGCACGACCCGGATGGTCGGCGCGGCGCCATCAGCAGCGCCGGCTGAGGCACGGTCAGCACCGTCGGCGTCGCTGGCGGACGCTGCCGTGGCGAACGCCTCTGCCGCGGCTGACCGGGCGGTGGCGGCCACGGCGGCGAGGTCGGCCGATCCCTGCGCGGCCACCGCGGCGGCGACCGTCGCCTCCACCAGCGGGGCGTCCACCACCACCGCGGTCGCCGGGTCGGACAGCGCCTCCACCGCCAACTCGGCCACCATCCCGGCGCTGCCGAGGTCGTAGAGCACCACCACCCCGGCCCCACCGTCGGCCATCGCCAACGCCTCGCCGACCATGTCGAAGTCCGTGCCGACACCGCCGTCGGTGCGCCCGCCGGCCGCGACCACCGACACCGCCGGCGCCATCTGCGTGGCCACCTCGACCACACCCTCCGCCAGCCGCGCACTGTGCGAGACCACCACCAGCCCCACCCGCGGTGCGGTCATCGGGACCCGGCCGCCGTCTTCGCGAACGACGCCAGCAGCAGCGCCGTCGAGCGGGCGCCGGGATCGAGATGGCCGGCACTGCGCTCGCCGAGGTAGGACGCCCGGCCCTTGCGCGCCACCAACGGCACCGTCGACTCGGCACCGGTCCTGGCGGCATCGGCCGCCGCCGACAACACCTCGGCCACCGAACCCGCCGCCGCCACCGCCGCCACCTTCGCCGCCGCCACCTTCGCCGCCGCCACCGCCGGGGTCAGCGCGTCGACCATCGTCTTGTCGCCCGGCTCGGCCTTTCCCCTGGCCACCACGCCGATCAGCGCCGCCTCGATGGCGGCGGCGACCTCGGCCGGGCCGACGGTCGCCTGGTCACCCACGGCGGTCGCCGCACGCAGGAACGCCGTACCGTACAACGGACCGGCGGCGCCGCCGACCTTCGAGATCAGCGTGAGCGCCACCGACTTCAGCACCGCGGCCGGCGTCTCCGGCGCGGACTCGTCCAGCGCGGCCACCACGGCGGCGAAGCCCCGGTTGAGGTTCTCGCCGTGGTCGCCGTCGCCGATGACCCGGTCCAGCTCGACCAGCTCGTCGCGGTGCTCGGCGACCACCCCGGCCGCGGCGCGGATCGCGGCGGCCACGTCCCCGGCCGTGCAGGCCATCAGCTACCCCACCGCAGGGCCGCGGTGCGCACCGGCGCGTCCCACAGGTCGCGCAGCTCGTCGTCCAGCTTCAGCAGCGTCAGGCTCATGCCCTGCATCTCCAGGCTCGTCACGTACGGGCCGACCAGGCGCCGCTCGACCACGATGCCCCGCTCGGCGAGCTGCCGCTCGGCGATCCCGTGTGCCAGGTACAGCTCGAGCAGCGGGGTCGCGCCCATGGAGTTGGTGAACAACAACACCCGGTCGCCATCGGCGAACGGCAGGTCCTCGAGGATCGGCGTCAGCAGCCGGGTGACGATCCCCTCCGCGCTCTCCACCGGCATCCGCGCCCGCCCCGGCTCACCGTGGATGCCGATGCCGACCTCCATCTCGTCGTCGGCCAGCTCGAAGCTCGGCGTGCCGACGTGCGGCACGGTCGGCGCGGCGAGCGCGAGGCCCATCGAGCGGACGCCGGCCACCACCCGCTGGGCCAGCGCCAGGCAGCCGGCCAGGTCATCGCCCCGGTCCGCGGCCGCGCCGACGATCTTCTCCAGCAGCACGGTGCCGCCGACCCCGCGCCGGCCCGCGGTGAACAGGGAGTCCTTCACCGCGACGTCGTCGTCGATGACGATCGTGGCCACCTCGACGTCGCCTGCCTGCGCCAGCTCCGCGGCGGTCTCGAAGTTCAGCACGTCCCCGGTGTAGTTCTTCACGATCAGCAGCGCGCCGGCGGCGCCGTCGGTGCGCTCGATGGCCAGTTGCACCTGGTCGGGCGTCGGCGAGGTGAAGACCGCGCCGGGGCAGGCGGCGTCCAGCATCCCCGGGCCGACCAGCCCGCCGTGCATCGGCTCGTGCCCGGCGCCGCCGCCGGAGATCACCGCGACCTTGCCGCGCACCGGCGCGTCCACCCGGACCACGACCGCCGGGTCCTCGACCACCTCGAGCAGATCGGCATGCGCCAACGCCAACCCGCGCAGCGACTCAGCCACTACCGTCGACGGATCATTGATGATCTTCTTCACTACCAGCACCGTCCTGACCTGCGATTACGCCATTGTTGATCGTGGTAGGTCGCCCGTGGGCCGTGTTCGGACACGATGCCATGATCCGCGCGACCTCCGCCACGACCGGACGATATGGCCGGACGATTCTCGGCCCCGGGCAAGAGGAAACCCCGTGCTGCTGCCAGGTCGGGGGTCCGCCAGCAACACGGGGCAACCCGCTCATCGCGAGCGGGTCGCCCGGCGTTACACCGACGTACTACTCACCTTCGCTCGGCGGGCACGGCGGTCGATAGCGCGTCCTGCACGCTGCTCCGCACGTCGAGCACCTCGAGCAGTTTGGTGATCTGCATCGGCCGCAACACCTGCCGCCGGGTGGCGACGATGCGCAGGTCGATACCTCGCTCACGGGCCTGCCGGTCGATCATGATCAGCTCGTTCAGGCCGATCGAGGTCAGGAACGTCACGCCGTCGAGATCGACGACCATCGGGAATGGCGGGGTCGACAGGGCCAACGCGGTGGCGAACGCGCGGCGCACCTGGTCGAGCCCGTCGAGGTCGAACTCCCCGTGGATCCGGGTGAGCACGACGAAGTCGTGAATCTCGCGTTCGATATGGACGACCATGGCTACCTCACTGAGGAGACGAGGTATGGGAGTGGCTCCTGGCTGAACCACCACCTACCGTAGCTGTCAACCGCCGAATGCGCCTTTCGAGTGGTCAAGGTAGCGGAGGAACCTCGCCCTGAGCAGCCAACCACTCCAGAGAGTCACGAACTGTGGCCAGTGAACTGAACCGGGGTTGATAACCGAGCAACCGGACCGCCTTGGCGATGCTCGCGTTCGGGCTGTGCGCGATGTGGTCCCAGGTCATGGCGGCGGCCTGCTCGTCGACGGTTTCCCGCCACTGGTCCCAGCCGAGGAACGCCAGCCGCGCCGGGCGGCCGTACCAGCCGGCGACCGCCTCGGCGAACCCGCGCAGCGTGAGCGCGGCCGGCGACACCACGTGGAAGCTCTCGCCGACGGCCAGTGCCCGGTTGCTCATCGCGGCGGTGAACGCCTGCGCCACGTCGTCGGCGTGCACGTGGTGCACGGTCTCCAGCCCCAGGTTGGGCAGCACCAGCTCCTCGCCGGCGGCCAGCGTGGCGAAGACGTCGAGGTCGCGGTGGCCGGCCGGGTTGACCGGCGGCCAGCCGGGCCCGCTGATGTGGCCGGGGTGCAGCACGGTCGCCGGGAAGCCGGTGCGCCGCGCGTCGTCGAGCAGCAGGCGCTCGATCTCGGCCTTGCGCACGCCGTAGTCACCGAAGGGGTGCCGGGGCGCGTCCTCGGTCGTCGGCACCACCGCGCTCGGCCCGTGCACCCAGATGGTGCCGCAGTGCAGGAAGTGCTGGACCCGGCCGCGCAGCGCCTCGACGAGCTGGCGGGCGCCGTCGGGCAGGAAGCAGATGAGGTCGATCACCACGTCCGGCTCGAGGCCACGGACCCGGTCACCGAACGTGCCGGCCCGGTCCTCGGCCTCCCGGTCGGCGATCACCGTGGTGACCGCGCGCCACGCGGCATGCGACCGGTACGGATCGGACTTTCCCCTGGTCAGCACGGTTACGTCGTGGCCGGCCTCGACCAGGCGCGGCACCAGGTAGCCGCCGATGTGTCCAGTTCCGCCGATGACCGCGACCCGTGCCATGTCGTCGATCCTACGGCGCAACACATACGTCACCTGACCGATGTCTCAGCCATGGGACAGGTCAAGAGTGGCACAGGTCAAACATTGGAAGAGCGCACACGAGATGGGTGAAGCGGTGACCGCTCCGGACTGGCACGACGAGTTGGTGCTCGTGGCCGAACTGTCCAGCGTCAACAACCAGATTGCCCGGTACGTTCTCCGGCTTCTCGACGCGGACGCCGGCCGGCGAGAGCACGTTGACGTGGCAGATGAATGCGTCCTGGGCGGGCGACTCGTCGACCTCGGCTACGCACTGCAGAATCGCGCGGTGCACCGAGCCGCAGGTCTTAACGGAGATGGTGGGGCCATCGACGAAGAAGACCCGCGGCCGGCGCCGCTCGAACTGGACGGATTTCTAGCCCGACCCAGGTGCGCGATCCACTGAATGATTACCGAAGGCCCGTCAGTCGTACGTCATCCCAGGTGTGACGCTGTCGTAGGTCATACCCGGCGGGTCAGCCGCAGCTGTGCCCGCAGCCGCGAAAACCAACAGAATCGAAGCAACAAGGGCCGTGACCACTCGCGCGATTCTCATCCTTGCCTCCCAAAATTTCCCGACCAAAAGATGACCCAATAGTTCAACGGGGCGGCATGCCAAAGCGCGCTTGGGGGTTTAGAAGGGGCCCAACATATCGGTTTACCAAATTAACTATCGCATGCGAGGTGTAATAGAGGAAATAACCGGCAGCTAACGAGCGGCTAACGACTGGAGCCGTTCGTTCAACTGGGCATGGTTCACATCTGATGTGGTGTACCCCCACACCGGGTTGGTTGGCACATACCGCCCGGATGGCCGATGCTTCTCGGCCACGGCACGTCATATCGTCGAACCATGCCGGGTGGTGCGTCTGCGCTTGTTGGCCGCGACGCCGAACTCCTGAGGCTCGTCGAGTGGACCGTGGATCTCGCCGGTGGGACTGGGCGGGCGGTGTTGGTCGAGGGCGAGCCGGGTATCGGCAAGTCCTCTCTCGTGCGTGCCGTGGTCGCGGTGGCCGAGGAGCGCGGTTGTCAGGTGTTCTGGGCCGAGGGCGACGAGCTCGGTCAGGCGCTGCCCCTGCGGCCGTTGCTGGATGCGTTGCGGGCGAGGGAACTGGACAACGAGCCCCGTCTGGTGACCATCCAGCGACTGCTGCGGGGTGAGGTGGCCGGTGGTGCCGACCCGACGATGGCGGCCACTGAGCAGATGCTCACCCTGGTGACCGAACTGTGCAGTGCGGCCCCCACTGTTCTGGTGGTTGACGACCTGCAATGGGCGGATGCCGCGACGATCGGCGTGTGGGAGTACCTCACGCGTGTGGTCGACCGCTCCGCTCTGCTGCTGATCGGCATCGTCCGGCCGATCCCCCAGCGCGACGAACTTGACGCGGTTCGGCGCGCGGTCGGCGAGCCCGGCACCGTCCGCCTCGGCGGTCTGCCGCAGAAAGCGATCGCGAACCTGGTCACCGCGATCGCCGATGGCAGGCCAGGCGAGGATCTGCTGCGGCTCGCCGACGGGGCCGCCGGCAACCCGTTGTACGTGACCGAGCTGATGGAGGCGCTGCTGCGCTCGAACCGGTTGAAGACCAACGATGCCGGCACGGTCGAGGTGACCGGCGGACCCGTCCCCGACTCCCTCTACGCCGCCATCACCCACCGGCTCGACTTCCTGCCGCGCGAGCTGCGCACCACCCTGCAGGCCGCGGCGTTGCTCGGCATGGAGTTCCAGGTCTCGGACCTCGCGCTGGTGCTCAACAGCCGGATCGTCGACCTGGTGCCCGCGATCGACGAGGCCTGCGCCGCCGGAGTACTCAAGGAGGTCCGCGAGAAGCTCGCCTTCCGCCACCCGTTGATCCGCCAGGCGCTCTACGACGACATCAGCGACGCCGTCCGCCCCGCCTGGCACCGCGACGCCGCCCGCGCCCTGGCCGAAGCCGGGGTGGCACATGACCGGGTCGCCCGCCAGTTGCTCGCGGCGGTCAGCGCTCCCGGCGCGGGACCACTGGACGAGTCCCTGCTGGACTGGCTGGCCGACGCGGCGCCGACCCTCATCGCGCAGACCCCGAAGATCGCGATCGACCTGCTGCGCCAGGCCTCCCGCCGCTCCCCCGCGAGCACCCCGAGGGGCGCGGTCCTCGCCTGCCGCCTCGCCGACGCGCTGTTCCGTTCCGGGGACCGGGTCAAGGCCGAACGGGTCGCGCACCGCGCCATGGCCGTGATCTCCGACGCCGACCTACTCGTCGACCTGCACTGGACGGTCTCCCAGTGCCGCATGCTCGCCGGCCGCGCGGACGAGTCGTTCGAGTCCCTGGCCCGCGCGCTCACCCTGCCCGGCATGACCGCCCAGCACCGGGCACGGCTGCTGGTGATGACCGCGCGCGCTCACCGAGGACTTGGCGAGGTCACGATCGCGGGCCGGGTCGCCACCGAGGCGCTGGCCACCGCCGAGCAGACCGGCGACCGCTGGGCGGTCGGCTGGGCACTGCACGTACTGATCATCGTGTCGATGATGCAGGGCAACGTCGCCAACGTGCTGCCGATGTTCGAACGCGCGCTCAACGTCGTCGAGGACGACACCACCCTCACCGACCTCGGTCTGCTGTTGCAGATCAACAAGTCGGTCGCGCTCGGCGACATCGACCGGCTTGAGGACGCGATCCACGTCGCGGAGCTGGTTCGTCAGCAGGCCGACCAGACGGGCAGCCTGGTTCGGTTGGCGCAGGCGCAGAGCGCGCTCGGCGGTCTGCTCTTCGAAATCGGCCGCTGGGACGACGCGCAGGTCGAGGTCGAGACGTTGTCCGACGACTTCAAGGGGCCCGGCGAGACCTGTTGCGACCGGGGCATCGCCGCGGTGATCGCCTTCCACCGCGGCGACCCCACCACCGGCCGCCAACACCTGCAACAGGCCGCACCCAGCGCGGAGAAGATCGGCAACCGGGTCATCGCCTCCCTCACCCTCGCCCGCAGCCTCCACCACGAAATCAACGACGCCCCCGCCGAAGCACTCGCCGAACTCACCGCCTGCGTCACCGGCCACGCCGAGGAACTCGACGAGATGGAGGACCTGCTCCCCGAAGCCGCCCGCCTCGCCGCCCAGGTCGGCACCACCGGCACCGCCGGCGACATCGCCGCCCAGGCCACCATGCTCGCCCGCCAGTCAGAAGTCCCCCACCGCCTCGCCGCCGCCGCCTACTGCCGCGGCCTGCTCGACCGCGACCCGGCACTGCTCCACCACGCCGCCGAACGCTACGACCAGGCCAGCCGCCCACTACTGCGCGCCAAAGCCCTCGAAGCCGCCGCCATCACCCACGTCGGCCGGGGCGACCGGGACGCCGCCCGCTCCGCCTTCACCACCGCCGACGACCTCTACGGCGAACTCGGCGCCAACTGGGACCTCACCCACCTACGCGCCCGCCTGCGCCGCTACGGCATCCGCCGCGGCCCCCGGGCCAAGCACCGGCACGCCAAGTCCGGCTGGCAGAGCCTGACCCCGACGGAGAACAAGATCGCCGGTCTGGTCGCCGCCGGCCTGCCCAACCGGCAGATCGCCGAGCGGCTGGTGCTCTCGCCGCGCACGGTCGGCACCCACGTCTCGCACATCCTGGCCAAGCTCGGGGTTCGCTCGCGGATCGACATCGCCCGCGAGGCCGCCGAGAACGACCACGTGCTCACCTGAGCAGGCCCTTGGACCGCACCACGTCCAGGGCGATCGTGTTGTCGGTGAACCTGGCCCGGTACCCGGACGCGCTCAGTCCATAGTGGACCTTGAACCGACGGGCGAAGTAGTTCTGGTCCGGCCAGCCGACCGAGCGCGCGATGTGCGCGATCGAGTGGTCGGTGTGCAGCAGCCTGGTCGCGGCCAGCTCCACCCGCAGCCGCGACAGGTAGGCCATCGGCGGCAACCCGGTGGCGCCCTTGAACAGGCGCACCAGGTAGCCGGGCGCGAGGTGCAGCAGTTCGGCCAGCTCACGCAGCGTCCAGTGGTGCGCCGGGCGCGACTCGAGCAGCCGCATCGCGGCCACCACGGCGGGATGGGTCGGGCCGGCGGTCTCCGATGCCGGGTCGACCGTGCGCGCCAGCGCGCTGAGGAACAGCGAGAGCCGGCCGACGATGTCGCCCCGGTGCCGGTCGGCGGAGCGGAACCGCAACGCGTGCAACGCGTCCAGGTGCGTCACACACTCGGCGAGAATGTCGTCACCGAGCCGGGTGCTGAGCATTCCCCTGCGCTGCAAGGAGTACGGCCCGGTCCACAGTAGATAGCCGAGCAGCTGGTCCGCGCGCGTCCAGGCCAGCTCCCGGTGCAGCAGCTCGACCGAGATGCAGCAGTTGAACACCTCGAGCCGCCGGCAGTCCGCGTAGCCGTGCCACACCCCTGGCCGCAGCAGCACGACATCGCCGACGGTGACCGGCTGCCGGCCGGCCAGCGAGACGTGCCGGCCCTCGCCGCCGACCACCACCGCGACCTCGACGAAGCTGTGGGTGTGCAGGTGGTGGCCGGGGTCGTGGGCGTGGCGCCCGGCGTAGACCAGTGACCCGTCGACGAAGTGCAACAGGTCGTTCGCGTTCCCGACCGGGGAGCCCGCCATGACTGACCACGATAGGCGGGGCGGTGATCGAAAGTGCGTTTCGTGCTAACACCGGTACATCTCGGGCTAGCCGGGACCAGCCCCGTTGGTCGACGATCCGAACGCGGGTTGGAACGTTTCACTCACCGAGGAGTGTCATGGTCGACGCAGCGGCCCCCACCGGAATCCGCTTCGAGCAGCAGGTCCAGCCGGCGATCGGCATCGGCCACCGGCGGCCACGACTTTCCTGGTACCTGCCTTCGGCGGCACCGGGATTCCGGCAACTGGCCTACGAGATCGAGTGCCGCGGCCGGCGGTTCGTCGTCGAGTCGTCCGCGCAGACACTCGTGCCGTGGCCGGACGAACCGCTGCTCGCTCGCGAACGGGTCGAGGTGCGGGTGCGGGTGCGCGGCACCGAATGGTCGCCGTGGAGCGAGCAGGCCACCGTCGAGGCCGGCCTGCTCGACCCGGCCGACTGGACCGCCACGATGATCGGCCAGGACACCACGCACGCGCCGCTGCTCACCGGCAGGCTGACCGTTCCCGGCGAGATTCGCGCCGCCCGGCTCTACGCCACCGCGCACGGGGTCTACGTCCCGTCGGTCAACGGCGAACGCGCGGGCGACCACGTGCTCGCGCCCGGCTGGACCAGCTACCACCACCGGTTGCGCTACCAGACCTACGACGTCACCGACCTCGTCCGGCCCGGGGACAACGTCGTGGAGGTACTGGTCGGCAACGGCTGGTACCGGGGAAAGCTCGGCTGGCAGGGCAAGCGCGCGACCTACGGCGACCGGCTCGGGCTGCTCGCCCAACTCGAGGTGACCACCACCGACGGCGCGACGCACGTACTGGCCACCGACCACACCTGGACCGCGCGGGAGAGCGGGGTCATCGCCGACGACCTCTACGACGGCCAGCGCACCGACCTGGCCCACAAGTCCACAGTGGACACACCGGTCGTCGTGCTGGACACCGACCTGACCCGCCTGGTCGCCCCGGACGGCCCGCCGGTGCGGGTCACCGGCACCGTGCCGGCGGTCGAGGTCAGCACCTCGCCCTCGGGCGCCACCGTGGTGGACTTCGGCCAGAACCTCGTCGGCTGGGTCCGGCTGACCACCAGCGGCGGCACCGAGGGCGACGAGGTCACCGTGCGGCACGCCGAGGTCCTCGACGACGGCGAGCTGAACGTCCGTCCACTGAGGAGCGCCGAGGCGACCGACAGCTACCTGCTCGCCGGCGGCGAGGAGGTGCTCGAACCGAGCCTGACCTTCCACGGCTTCCGCTACGCCGAGGTCACCGGGCTGCCCGGCCTGCGCGCGCGGGACGTGACCGCGGTCGTGGTCGGCTCCGACCTGGAACGCACCGGCTGGTTCGAGTGCTCACAGCCGCTGCTGAACCGGTTCCACGACAACGTGGTGTGGAGCGCGCGCGGCAACTTCCTCGACGTGCCGACCGACTGCCCGCAGCGCGACGAACGCTTCGGCTGGACCGGCGACGTGCAGATCTTCGCCCCCACCGCCGCGTTCCTGTTCGACAGCGCGGGTTTTCTCACCTCGTGGCTGGCCGACCTGGCCGCCGAGCAACGCGCGGACGGCTCGGTGCCCTGGATCGTGCCTGACGTGTTCCCCTGGCACACACCGGGCGCCGCGGCCTGGGGCGACGCCGCGGTGCTGGTGCCCTGGGTGCTGCACGAGCGCACCGGCGACCTCGGCCTGCTGGCCAGGCAGCTGCCGAGCATGCGCGCCTGGGTCGACCACGCGGCCGGGCTGGCCGGCGCGGACCGGGTGTGGGCCGGCGGGTTCCAGTTCGGCGACTGGCTCGACCCCGCCGCACCGGCCAACGAGCCCTTCGCCGCCCGCACCGATCCCGACGTGGTCGCCACCGCCTGCCTTGCCCGCTCGGCGCGGGCGGTGGCCGACGCGGCCGCGCTGCTCGGCGAGGACGACCTCGCCGAGCACTACGCCCGGCTGGCCGACGAGGTCCGCGCGGCGTTCGCCAGCGAGTTCGTCACCGAGGGCGGCCGGGTGCTCGGCGACACGCCGACCGCCTACGCGCTGGCGCTGGCCTGGTCCCTGCTGCCGACCGAGCACCAACGCCTCCGGGCGGGCGACCGGCTCGCCGACCTGGTGCGCGGCGCCGGGTTCCGCACCGCCACCGGGTTCGTCGGCACCCCGCTGATCATGGACGCGCTGACCGTGGCCGGCAAGGTGGACGTCGCCTACCGGCTGCTGCTGCAGACCGGGTGCCCGTCGTGGCTCTACCCGGTGACCATGGGGGCGACCACGGTGTGGGAGCGCTGGGACAGCCTGCTGCCCGACGGCTCGGTCAACCCCGGCGAGATGACCTCGTTCAACCACTACGCGCTCGGCGCGGTCGCCGACTGGCTGCACCGGTCGGTCGCCGGCCTGGCCCCGGCCGCCCCCGGCTACCGCGAGCTGCTGGTGCGCCCGCTGCCCGGGACCGGCCTCACCCACGCCTCGGCCAGCCACCGCACGCCCTACGGCCCGGCCTCGGTGGCCTGGCACCGGGCCGACGGCCGGTTCACACTGCGGGTCGGCGTGCCGGTCGGCGCCACCGCCACCGTGCACCTGCCGGGCAGGCCCGACCCGGTGCTGGTGGCCCACGGCGAGCACGAGTGGCAGGTGCCCGACCCGCTCGCCGAGCACCCGGCCGAGCTCGACGACCTGGCCGTGCGCGACCTGCTCGACCACGAGCCGACCTGGTCGCGGGTGGTCGAGGAGGCCACCGCGCTGGGCATCGTCGGCGACGAGGCACAGGCCGCCAAGCGCCTCGCCCGCCACCTCGGCGAGCCGGCGTCCCGGCTGGTCGCCGCGCTGACCATGGGCTTCGCCCCGCACGCCGAGGAGCTGACCCGCCGCCTCGGCCAGCTGCACCCCTCCAGGAGGTCCCGATGAAAGCCACCTTGGCCGTGGTCGCCTGCGTCGTGCTGGCGACGGCCTGCAGTCCGGGCGACCTCGGCTCCAGCGACGCCGATGGCCAGACCACGCTGACCTTCCTCGTCGACAACGCCGACGCCAGCATGCGCCCGGCGCAGGGGCTGGCCGACGCGTTCATGGCCGAGCACCAGGACATCGTCGTCGAGGTGGCCGCACGGCCCCAGGGCGGCGAGGGCGACAACGTGGTGAAGACCCGGCTGGCGACCGGGGACATGGCCGAGGTGTTCCTGTACAACTCCGGCTCGCTGCTGCAGGCGCTCAAGCCGGCGCAGACGCTGGTCCCGCTGACCGACGAGCCGTTCCTCGACCGCGTCGACGACACGTTCTTCCCCAGCGTGTCCGCCGGCGGTGAGGTGTTCGGCGTGCCGATGAACCCGGCGATGGGCGGCGGGGTGCTGTACAACCGGGCGATCTACGCCGAGCTCGGCCTGGACGTGCCGAAGACGTGGGCGCGGTTCATGGCCAACAACGCGCGGATCGCGCAGGCCGGCATCGCCCCGGTGATCCAGACCTACCAGGACACCTGGACCTCGCAGGTGTTCGTGCTCGCCGACTTCCACAACGTCGCCGCCGCCGAGCCGTCCTTCGCGCGGGACTACACCGCGAACCGGACGAGCTACGCGCGCTCCCCCGCCGCGCTCAAGGGCTTCCAGCGGCTCCAGCAGGTGCACGACGCGGGCTACCTCAACGAGGACTTCGCCGCCGCGACCTACGCGGACGGCCTGCGCGAGCTGGCCACCGGCACGGGCGCGCACTACCCGATCCTCACCTCGGTGATCGGCACGCTGGTGGCCAACCATCCCGACGAGGCCGCCGACATCGGGCTGTTCGCGCTGCCCGGCGACGACACGGCGCGCAACGGCCTGACCGTGTGGCTGCCGGGGGCGCTGTACGTGCCGAAGACCACCCAGGGCGCCGAGCTGGCCGCGACCAGGGAGTTCCTCGACTTCGTCGCCAGCCCCGACGGCTGCCGGGCGCAGACCGAGGCCTACGCGCCGATCGGTCCGTACATCGTGGACGGTTGCGAGCTGCCGGCCGACCTGCCGAGGGCCGTGCTGGACATGCTGCCCTACTTCGAGACCGACGGCGCGACCACGCCCGCGCTGGAGTTCGCCTCGCCGGTCAAGGGGCCCGCGCTGGAGCAGATCACCGTGGAGGTCGGCTCCGGCATCCGCCCGGCCGCCGACGGCGCCGCGCTCTACGACCAGGACGTGGCCAAACAGGCCAAGCAGCTCGGGCTGCCGGGCTGGTAGCGGTGGCGACCGTCCGGGTCCGGTCGACGTATCCGTACTGGTTCTACCTGCCGGCCGCGGCCGTGTACGCGGTGTTCTTCCTGCTGCCGACGTTCGCCTCGTTCTACTTCAGCCTCACCCGCTGGACGCTGTTCGACCACGAGTTCATCGGGCTGGAGAACTTCGTGCAGTTCTTCCGCGAGCCGGCGCTGGTGCGCGGGTTGGTGAACACGCTGGTCTACGCGGTGGTCACCTCGGGGTTGAAGGTGGTGCTCGGGCTGCCGCTCGCGGTGCTGTTGACCTCGAACATCCTCGGCCGGGGGCTGCTGCGCTCGGTGGTGTTCTTCCCGGTGCTGGTGAGCACGATCGGGGTGGGGATCACGTTCACCGTGCTCATGCACCCCAGCCAGGGGTTGATCAACGACGCGCTCGGCACGCTGGGCATCGACGGGCCGGGGTGGCTGACCGATCCCTCCTACGCGCTGCTGTCGGTCGCGCTGGTGGACGTGTGGAAGGGCATCGGGCTGGCCACGATGATCTACATCGCCGGGGTGGTGTCCATCCCCCGGGAGTACTTCGAGGCGGCCATGGTCGACGGCGCCGGCCGGCTGGCGAGCTTCCGGTACGTGCTGTTGCCGCTGGTCTGGCCGGCGACGACCACGGTGATCATCCTGTCGCTGATCGGCGGGCTGCGGTCGTTCGACCTGATCTGGGCGATGACCAGAGGCGGACCGGGGTTCACCTCGGACGTGATCGCGTCGGTGATCTACAAGCAGTACCAGGCGGGCTTCTACGGCCTGTCCACCGCCGGCAACGTGGTGCTGTTCCTCCTGGTCACCGCCATCGTCCTACCCCTGACCCACGTCCTGAACCGCCGCGAGGTCCACCTGTGACCGGCCAACGCGGTGTCGACCGCAGCGAAGGGACCCTTCGCTGCGTTGCGGACCGAGCCGGGGAGGTGGGGCCATGCGGCGGGTGTTGGTGAGCGTGGTGGCGGTCGGGGTGTCGGTGGTGCTGTTCGTGGTGCCGTTCGTGTTCGTGGTGCTGCAGGCGCTCAAGGACCGGCAGGGCGCGGCCGCGCTGGACTTCTCCTGGCCCGACCAGCTGCGGTTCGTGGAGAACTTCGTGGCGGTCATCGAGGCGCGCGACTACATGTTGATCATCGCCTACATCAACAGCACGATCCTGACCGTCACCAGTGTCACGATCATGGTGGTGCTGGCGGCGATGGTGGCGTTCGTGCTGCAGCGGCGGCGCGGCCGGTGGCGCGGGTTGGTCGACTTCCTCGTCCTGGCCGGCCTGATCATCCCGCCCGCGGTGGTGCCGACGATCTGGGTGCTCCAGCGGCTCGGCCTGTTCCGCACGATGCCGGGGCTGATCCTGGTCGAGGTGGCCTTCGGGCTCTCGTTCTCCGTGTTGTTGTTCCGCAACTTCCTGGCCACCGTGCCGCGCGAGCTGGACGAGTCCGCGGTGATCGACGGCGCCGGGCCGCTGCGGGTGTTCTTCCAGGTGATCTTCCCACTGCTGCGCTCGGTCGCGGTGACGGTGATCGTCGTGCAGTCGGTCGTGATCTTCAACGACTTCACGAATCCGCTGTATTTCCTGCCAGGGGACCAGAACGCGACCGTGCAGTTGACCATCTACAACTTCCAGAGTCAGTACTCGACCCAGTACAACCTGTTGTTCATGAACATTTTGCTGATCACGGTCCCACCACTGGTGATGTTCCTCATCGCCAACCGGCGAATCGTAGCTGGTCTGACCGCGGGCGCCATCAAGGGCTGAGTTGATCATGGCAAACCAGCGGAGGGCCTTCACTGCCTGCTAGTTTTGCTGGTATACGTGGAATCAGCAAAAAGTGTTCGTTAGCGACACCCGATCTGTCCACAAAGGACAGTTGGGGCAGAGGGAGTGATGGCCGGGTGGCTGACGGCAGGGAGCTGGTACCACTGCGCACCGGATTCGACGTGGTGCTCCGTGGTTACCGGCGCGGTCCGGTTCGCCAGTACGTGCAGAGCGTCGAAGAGGAGCTCCGCATGCTGGCCGCCGACCGCGACGCGAACGCCCATCATGCCGAGAGCCTTACCAAGGAGGTAGAGAAACTCCGGGCCGAACGGGCCAAACTCGAACGGAAAGTCGACGAGCTCAGCCGCGCGCCGATCGACGCGACCGCGCTGCCGGAACGGTTACGGCGCATGCTTGAGCTGGCCAAGGAGGAGGCCGCGGAGATCATCGCCCGCGCCCAGGCCGCCGCCGAGAACTGCTGGGCCACCGCCGAGGAGGCCGCCGGCCGGCTGCGCGCCCGCTACGAGGACTCCATCGCCGAGTTGGACGAGCGACGCCGCACCATGGAGACCGAGCACCGCACGCTGCTCGCCCAGACCAGGGCCGAGGTCGCGGACATGACCACCGAGGCCGACCGCCGCCGCGCGGAGCTCGACGACCGCGCGGCCAAACGCCGCGAGCGGGTCGAAACCGACTTCGACCTGGCGATGTCGGCCAGACGGGCCGAGGCCATGCGGGAGATCGTCGAGCAGAAGCTGGCGGCCAGGGCCGAGGCCGACCGCCTGGTCGCGGAGGCGAGAGCCGACGCCACCCGCCGGATCGACGCCGCCACCCGCCGAGTCGACGAGCTCCACGACCTGCGCGGCCAGGTGGCGGCCAGGATCCGCGGCGCCCAGGAGGTACTGGCCGCGGCCAGTCCCCTGCTACGACCGGACGCGGCCGAGGCCGAACCACCCCCGAGACCGAGGGCACTCCCCACCCCCCGAGAACACGTCGCCCCCACCCAGGCAGCCAGCTGACCTGGCCGCACACCGGGACCCGATGCCCTGAATGAGGCATTCAGGACGGTGAACGTCCCGAACGACCCATTCAGGGCGTCAACCGACGGCCGGCGCCAGCATCGGTTTCAGTGACCGGACGAACTCCAGGTTCAGGTGGTCGCCGTCGAAGTACACCGCGACGTTGCCGACCACCGCGTAACAGCGCTCGGCGTCGCAGAAGTGGTCGGACAGGTCGACCAGCGTGACCTCCTGCGTGGTCCTGGCCACCTCGGTCAGCGGGTCGAGCGGGTGCGCCTCGGCGCGGGGCACCGCGCAGGCGAGCGGCTCGGTCGGGTTGAGCGTGACGCAGTCGCGGTCGCGCACGTCCCGGTTGTACGGCGGGTCGGCCAGCACGACCACCCGCGCGCCCGCGGCGGTCCACGTGCGCCAGTACGGCAGCAGACCGTCGCGGTACTGCTCGACCTGCGACCGGTCGCTGCCATCGTCGGCGATCTCGGCGCGCGCGAAGAACGAGACGAGCACCAGGTCCGGGGAGTCGTCGGCGATCACCTCGACCATCCGCTCGCTCCAGTCCATGCACGGCTGGGTGCCGCCCTCGGCCGCCCGCGCCCGGTAGCCGACGTACTCGATGTCGGCGAACGGGCACGCGCCGAGGTAGCTCAGCTTCAACACCCACCGGTGTTCCCGCGCCAGGTCGAGCAGCGGCCCCTGCCACTGCTGGGCGTGCGAGTCGCCGACCAGCCACACGGTCTTCGGTGAGTCGGCGCCTCGGCTGAAGTCACAGATCGAGGTCGTCTTCTTGCCCCCGGCGGCGTACTCGTCGAGCTGACGGCACTCCCTGGGGGTCTTGTAGTACTCGTTGGCCGGGCCCATCGCCACGATCTCGGCCGGGCCGAGCGGGTCCGGGCACTCGTTGGCCGGGTCGAGCGCGCCCGCGCCGTGACACCGGTTCGCCCGCTGCTCGGCCATCTCGACCTCGGCCTGCGCGACGTGCCGCCCGTAGGTCCAGTTCAGCGTGCCGGCCACGAGCGCGATGACCACCACGCCGGCGACCATGCCGGCGAAGGTCAGCCCGGTGCCGCGGGTCAGCGCCATCCCCCGGTCCTCCACCAGCACCTTCGACAGGTACGCCAGCAGGATGGCGACCCCGAGCACGCCGAGCAGCTGCGGCACGCTCGGCTCGGTGGTGCCCAGGACGAACGGCGCCAGCAGGATCAGCGGCCAGTGCCACAGGTACAGCGAGTAGCTGACGTTGCCGAGGAACTGCACCGGCCAGGCCGAGGTCACCGGCGTGTGCCACAACCGCGCCCCACCGGTGCCGGCGACTATGACCAACGCGGTGCCCACGGTCGGCAGCAGCGCGAGGTAGCCGGGGAACGGCGTGCCGTGCCCGTAGGCGATGGCCGTGGTCACGATCAGCGCGAACCCGGCGAGCGCGGCCACCCCGGCGGCGACCTTCGGCAACACCAGCCGCGCACCACCCAGCGCGACCAGCGCGCCGAGCGCGAACTCCCAGACCCGCACCGGCGTGACGAAGTACGCCGCGTTGGGCGACACCTCCGTGAGGTACACGCTGTAGCCGAGCGAGGCGGCGCCGACCACCGCGATCCCGACCAGCTGCGCGCGCCTGCCGCGCAGCTTGAACAGCAGCAGCAACAACAGCGGCCAGACCAGGTAGAACTGCTCCTCGACCGACAGCGACCAGTAGTGCTGCACCAGGCTGGCGACCGCGTTGACCGCCGAGTAGTCCACCGAGTTGACCGCGAGCAGCCAGTTCTCGTAGTACAGCGCGCTGGCCACGGCCTCGTCCGCGGTCGCGGCCCAACGCGGGTAGGGCAGCAGGAAGTAGGCGGCGACCAGGCTGACCACCAGCACCAGGAATGCCGCCGGCAGCAGCCTGCGCACCCGGCGGGCGTAGAACCGGCCGAGCCGCACCCGGCCGGTGCCGGTGATCTCCCGGTTCAGGTGCGAGCTGATCAGGAACCCGGAGATCACGAAGAACACGTCGACGCCGACGTATCCGCCGGTCAGCCACTCCGGCCACAGGTGGTTGAGCACCACGGCGAGCACCGCCACCGCGCGCAACGCCTGGATGTCGGCGCGGAACCCGGTGCGCTGACCTGCCGGTGCGCTGCCGCCCACCCGCTGCTCGACAACGGTGCCCACGTGTGCCAGCCCCCAGATCGCGGTGACATTCCCCTGCGGGCACCGTACCCATCAACCGCGCACGCCTCACATCGGCGTCACCCGAGTCAGTAGCGCTTGGGCATCATGATCCACAGCGCGATGTAGAGGATGAACTGCGGTCCCGGCAGCAGACAGGACAGCACGAACACCAGCCGGACCCGGCCGACGGGCCAGCCGTAGCGGTCGGCGATGCCGGCACAGACACCGGCGATCATCTTCTTGCTCTGCGGTCTCGTCATTGTGGTCATGACTCCACCATCCCCGCTCCGCACGGCCGCGCCATCGTTGAGAACCCTGAGTTACCCCCGGCACGCGGCCGGCAAACCCCTTACCGGGGAGGCTGGTCCGGCAGTCGCGGGCTGACCCTGGCCTGGGTGTCCAGGGGCGTGGCCGGTGGCGGCGGGCTCGCCGGCGGTGGTGTCGGCCCGACCACCGTCGAGTTGGCGACCGGGGCGACCGGGGTCCTGCTCGGCGTCACGGGCGGCGTGGTGCTCGCCGGGGGCGAGCCGTCTTCGCTCGGCCGTTCTGGCACCACGACCGTGGAGCCGATGACCCCGATGACCAGCGCGCCGGCCAGGCCCGCGACCAGCAGTCCCACTCGGGCTAACTTCGGCTCCCGGCGTAGGGGAAGCACCGGGATCACCGCCAGCGGGTCGCGGACCAGCGCGCCGAGCAGCCCGGCGCAGGTCGCCGCGTCCGGCCGGTTGACCGGCTCCCGCGAGGTCATGGCGGTCAGCAGGCCGCGCCAGGCGGCCGGGACCTCCTCGCCGATCCGGGGTTGCCTGGACAGCCGGGCGACCGCGGCCTCCACCGTGGTGCCGGTGTACTCGGGCCTGCCGGTCAGGCACTCGAGGAGCACCAGGCCCAGCGCGTAGACGTCGGCCTTGGGCGTGACGTCCACATCGGTCACCTGCTCCGGCGCGAGGTAGGCGGCCGTGCCGATCAGCTCCCCGGTCAGGGTGAGGTGCGCGGCCCCCATGGCCCTGGCGATGCCGAAGTCGGCGAGGAAGCCGGCGCCGGCGGTGTCGACGAGCACGTTGGACGGCTTGACGTCGCGATGCACGATGTCCCTGGTGTGCACGTAGGCGAGCACCTCGGCGATCCGCGCGCCGACGCGCGCGGTGGTCACCGAGGCGAGTGGCCCCCGGTCCATCAGGCCACGCAGCGTGCTGCCGGTGACCAGGTGCATCACCAGATAGGGTTGGTCGCTGTCGAGGCAGACGTCGTGCACCGTGACCAGGCCGGGATGGGACAACCCGGCCAGCAGGCGCGCCTCGGCGGCGAACCGGTAGAGGGAGAGGCGACTGCCCTCCCGACGAAAGACCTTCACCGCGACGTCGCGTCCCAGGAGGACATCGACCGCCGAGTACACCGTGGCGACCCCGCCGCGGCCGAGCACCTCACCGATCCGGTACCGGCCGTCCAGCAGGGTGACGGGGCCAGTTGTGGCCGGAGACGGATTCTGAAGCTCCACAGGCACGCACCCCCCTCTCCCAGGACGATGCTTACCACCGGCAATACCAGCCGAAACCCTGGTGACGGCGACTCCCCCCGCACCGGGGGTACCGCTCCACCAACGGGTCAACCGGTCACCTCACAGTTGTCCTATGTAGACGATTGATCGGCGGTCCAGGCGGCGAACCAGGCCCTGGCCGCGGCGACCCCGCCGCCGTCACCGATGGCGACCATCAGCGCGACCCGTGCCTTGCTCGGCGGCAGGCCACCGGCGCCGAACGCGCCCATCCGCCCGACCAGGCCGATGCCGGTGGTCGGCACCCGGGAGGCGACCACCACCGGGATGTCCATCGCCGTCGCGTCGACGACCGGGGTGAACAGCTCGACCGGCACGTTGCCCGCGCCGGTGCCGGCCAGCACCAGGCCGCGCGCGCCGGCGTCGGTCACCGTGGTGACCAGCGACGGCGGCATGTCCGGGTAGACGCTGAGCAGCGCGACGTCGGCCTCCGGCTCGACGGGTCCGCGCGGCGGTCGCGGGGGGCGCGCGCCGAGCCGGACCTGTCCGGCCGCCACCCGACCGAGTGGCCGGCGGGGCCAGGAGGTGACCGTCGCCGAGTCGGCGAGCGTCGCCCAGCGGGCGGCGTGCACCTCGCCGCCGAGGCCGACCAGCGCGCCCGCGCCCCTGGCGGCCGGGTCGGCGGCGAGGGCGATGGCGTCGGCGAGGTTGGCCGGCCCGTCGGGGTGCGCCGCGGCCAGGGTGGTGGCCGCGCCGGTGAACACGATCGAGCCCCGCGCGGCCACCGGCCCGGCGACCAGGTCGGCGAGGAAGGCGGTGTCGGCCAGCGTGTCGAGGCCGTGGGTGACCACCACGCCGGCGAACCCGTCGGCCGCGAGTGCCTGGCGCACCCGCCTGGCCAGCGCCAGCTGGGTGGCCGTCGAGATGTCCCAGGACGGCTCGGCCAGCACGTCCTCGACCACGATCCGGGTGCCGGTCGGCCCGGCGGTCGCGAGCAGCTCCGCGCCGGTGGCCACCGAGGCCAGGCGATGGGCCATGGTGTCGCCGGTGGCCAACAGCAGCAGCGGCCCGCTCACGCGGCACCAAGGGAAGACATAACCCCATATATAACCCTTCAGTGGGTTACATGCCAAACATGCTGGTCACGCACGCCGGGGGCAGTCGGGGCTGCGGGGCACCGGCCACTCCAGGACCGCCATCGTCCAGAAGTCCAGCTGGACCCACCGGTCGGTGAGCGCGGTCGGCATGCCGGCGAGGAACCGGATCGTCTCCCAGGACATGGTGTTCCCGACGATGCCGGACTGCGCGCCGATGACCCCGGCGTACCGGGTCTTCGGTTTGAGCCGCCGCATGCCGGTGCGGTCCAGTTTCCTCTTCCCCTCGGCCAGCAGGCAGTACCAGCAGGCGGTGGTTCCGGGAATCACGGTGAGACCGAACATGCCGACGTGGTAGGCGTAGGCGCCGCCGATGAGGTGGGGCGTGTGCGGCCAGCACGCCTCGGTCACCAGCTCGGCCATTTCCGTGATACCCGGCCAGTCCGCGCAGTTGACGACGAAATCGCTGGCGGCCGCGATTTCCCGGAGATCGGCGGGCTGTTCGAGCCTTTTCACCACCGGGGTCACGGTGATGTGCGGATTGCTGGCCATGAGCCGTTCGGAAAGCACCACCGCCTTGCGTTTTCCGACGTCCGCCATGGTGTACAGATGTTGCCGGTGGAGGTTGTTCTCCTCGACGATGTCGTCGTCACACACGATGATCGTGCCGACCCCGGCCGCGGCCAGTGATGCCGCGGTGAAACTGCCGAGCCCGCCCACTCCGCAGATCACCACGGTGGCCGCCTTGAGCCGTTCCTGAAAGGCGTACCCCCGGTCGCCGTCAATGGTCCCGGCGTCGCAGAACTCCTGGAACAGGCGCAGCTGACGGTCGTAGTGCCCGGCCTCGCCCGCCGTGAGTGTGCCGTGTTCGGCGAGCGGGTCCGCGACCTGGCTGAGCAGGCGCCCTTCCCGCAGGGTCAGCAGGGCCGTGCACAGTTCGACGACGGTCTCCTCGGAATCGCACAACCGCTCGATCAGCTCCGCCACGGTGTGTTCCCCGGTCAGCAGCGGG
Organism: Actinophytocola sediminis; assembly: GCF_054779715.1. Taxonomy (NCBI): domain Bacteria; kingdom Bacillati; phylum Actinomycetota; class Actinomycetes; order Pseudonocardiales; family Pseudonocardiaceae; genus Actinophytocola; species Actinophytocola sediminis. The sequence goes on from NZ_BAAGXS010000062.1 coordinate 25,663, forward strand.
ACAAGCCGGAGAACGACGTCCGTAGCGGAGAACCGCCTGGCCCGCCGATCAGAACTGGAGACGAACAGCAACTGGTTACCGACGTGTTCGGCGACGAGACTGTCGCGCAGTCGTGGCCGCCAGTCCAAGATTTCCACCTGGTTCATGAGGGCTCCCGTGCCGGAAGGAGGGCCGGGGCGCCCCGGCCCTCCTTCATGTGATTGCCGGTCTCAGGCACCGCTGGGGTTGCTCGGGGACCAGTCGAGTGGGGCGAGATCCCGCGCCTGGTCGACGGCGACCAAACCCGGCGTGATGTCAGCGCCCTGCGGAGCGGCCACTGCCGGAGTCGCGGTCAGCGCGAGCGCGCCACCCGCCAGAATTCCCGCGGCCAGCGTAAGGAATGCCGCCCGCTTTGTTGAGTGGTCCATCGTGCCTCCTTCGGTTGGGGTTTACAAAACTGCCGGCGAGCGTAAAACTACGCACCGCCGACGGGACCCCTCCCGAATCAACGCGGAACACGACGGTTGCCCGATCCGGGTCCATCGTCAGTTTCACCCGTGGTGAGTCGGGTCAGAAAGGCGGCGGGTCGGGGTCGGCGATGGGCTCTGGTCGGTGGGGGTAGTGGTAACCCGCCGGGAAAAACCAGACCAGGGTGCGTTCCTGGTCGCGAACTCGCCAGCCACCCAGCGTCTTCGCCCGATGATGACGCCTGCACGCAGGGTGAAGGTTGTCCCGATCGGTTGGCCCATCAGGGAACGGTTGTCGATGATCGATATCGCACCGATACGCCGGCCGAACGCAACCGGGACCGGTACAGGTGGGTAGCTCTGCCCTCACCTGGTCACGCAACGCGGCTGGCGGGGTGTACCTACGTCGGCCGACATCAACGGCTTGACCGGTCGCCGGATCGGTCAGGATCCGCCGCCAGGTCGCGTCGGTCTGCCCAGCGAGCACCAACGCCCGCTGCGCGGGAAGATCACCGTAACCAGCCAACTGAGCAGGCGCGGTGGTAACACCGAGTGCGGTGGCGGCGGGCAGGGTGAGTTGCACGGTGACTTTGGCGTGTTCGAAATCCTTGCCTGCCAACAGATCCAACGCGACATCCGCACGCAACTGATCAAGCGTGCGACCCTCAGCAGCGCCGGTCTCCTTCAGACGACGAGCGATCGCGTTCACCCGCTCATCAGCGAGATGAACACGGTCAGCGGGACCGTGCACAGTGAACGCGGCGCAGCCGTCCTCGGTCGGGTAGGCGTCGACTCGTCGTTCGGCCATCCGCTGCTCGTGCCGGCGTTGGATGACGGAGGCGTCGACCCGGCGAATCACCCTACCCAACAACCGATTCAACGGAGCCGGCGCCAGATCCCCAGCCTGGGGAACCACTTCCGCTTCAACGGTGGCCGCGTCCTGATCAGACAACAGTGCGACCGCATCGGCGATCCTGCTCGCCCGATAGCTGTCGAACCGACCCTGCTTCACCGCCTCCAAGGTCAACGGAAGCCGGGTAGCCAGGGTGATCGCCAGATCAAGTCGTCGTTGCGCGGCACGCAACGACATCCCGAACAACGCCGCCACCTCCAACGCCGCGAACCTCTAATCCGCGTTCGCCGCGTAGGCAGCCAACTGCTCCAACGCATAACCCTCAGTCCGCCACGCCACCCGCTGCATCCCCAACGCAGTCGCCAACGGAATCCCCTGCAGGAGATCCCCTGACGGCACATCGATAACGGGAGCGAACATATGCCCAGTTTACCCTCGAACGCGAGACTTTTCCTTGCCACACAAGGGAATCACCTGATCGAGAAAGTTATGACAAGACGTAGCGAAGACAAGTCGGTTACGCGCCGAGTGTCGCGGTCAGGCTCTGGCCATGGGTCTCGTGGGTGCGGGCCTCGACCAGGGTGCCGCCGGGGACTCGACGCACCCGGACGCCGTCGTCGGCGGAGATCGGGCGTAGGCGTTCGCCGCGGAGCAGGACCGCGACCTCGTGGCGGTCCATCGTCGGGTCGGACAGGGCGATGGTGAGCGTGCCGCCGGGGAGGCGGCGCAGGATCACCGAGGCCGGGCCGTCGATCGCCAGGCGGCCGACGCGGTGCCAGCCGGGGGCGAAGGCGTTCGCCGCGACCAACCCCAGCCCGCTGCGGCGGATCGCCTGTAGTCGCCGGGTGTTGGCCAGCACGCGCAGCGGTCCCCTCGCGTAGGCGCGCAGCCGCTCGTCGGTCGCGCCGGGGACCAGTACGTAGGCCAGGTCGCCGGTGCCGGCGATCGACACCGTGAACACGTTCTTGGTCACCTGCGTGTCGGGGTTGGTCGCGCGCACCACCCGCTGGCTCCGGGTCACCGGCGCCAGTTCGACGCTGACCTTCGGCTCGTCCGGGAAGACGTAGCCGACCGCCGTGCCCTCGGTGGTGTTGGCGTAGCGCAGCCAGCGCAGCCTGCTGGTGCCTGGCGCGCCACCGGTGAGCACGATCTCATCGGCCGGTGCGGCGATTCGACTGTCCACAGTGGTCACTACCGCTCGACCGTCCGGATCGGACACCCCGGCGGCGAGCACCACGATCTCGTCGTCGAGCAGGAACCAGGACTTGGTCGCGCGCGCGTTGCGGTAGGTGACGAAGTCCGCCGGCAGGATCCCCGCCCGCTGGTCGACGTAGGGCACGTCGTCGGACAGCACCATGCCCGCCGCCCCGTACGTGCCGAGCGTGGCACCGCCGGAGAACCCGTTGGTACCGCGCGGAAAGTACACGTACTTGTTCTGCGACTCCGACGACGACGTGAACTCCAGCGGATGACCGGGGTTCTCGTACCAGAACCGGCCGTACAGCTCGGGAACCGTCTGCCGTCGCTGGGTCGGCACGGTCGTGCCCGGCAGCCGGTATGGCGACACGGTGGTGACGAAGTCGACGCCGTACGCCCTGGTCTGGTCCTGTCCGGACAGGTACAGGTGGTACGCGCCGTCGCCGGCGAACCACGGCATCAGGTTCTCGCCGTTCATGTACTCGTACTTGCTGATCCGGTCGGAGCTTCGCGCCAGCGCGAACGCGTAGCCCGGCCGCCGGTGCACGGTCCGGTCCATCGCGTTGAAGGCCACCGTGCGCGCGGCCGGGTTCAGGTCCGCCTCCGGGATCGCCGCGTCGGCCATGATGTCGGCGTAGCGCTGGATGCTGGCCGGGGAGACGAAGCTCGTCGGGTCCAGCGCGCTCGGCGACGCGGCGCGCAGGTGCTTGACGTAACCCTTGAGCGCCACGGCGTTCGCGCCGGTGGCGTAGTCGGCGAGGTCCACGATCGCCTCCACCACGATGGCCACGTCGGCGTAGCCGGTGGCCGGCCGGGACACCGCCCGCCCCTTGACGATCTCCATCATCCAGCCCTCGAAGATCAGCGGCGCGAACCCGTTCACCACCCAGCCACGCACCACCTCGACCAGCTCGCCCCCACCGGCGTGCGCGGTGCCGTCCAGGACCTTGATCGCCTGCACCACCCTGGTCAGCATCGCCTTGCCGTACGAGCCGGTGTAGGCCACCGAGTGGTGCTGGATGAACGACCCGTCGGCGTAGTAGCCGTCGGTGACCCCGTGGTTGAGGTGGTACGGGTCGACCGTGGCGAACACCGTGCGCTGGTCGGCGACCGCCTTGGCGACCCGGGCGTCGTCGCCGAGCACCGCGCCCTGCAGGATGCGGTTGGTGGTGATGTCGGCCAGGTTCGCGCCGGTGTGGAACCGGGAGTCGAGATCGACGTCGCCGTCGGTTCCGTTGCGCAGGTAGGCGTCCATCGAGTCCACATAGGTCCCGACCAGCTCGGGCGCGACCACGTCGGCCAGCAGTACCAACGTCTTGCTCACGCTGGCGGAGATGCCGATCTCCCAGTTGTGCCAGTTGCCGTAGTAGCCGGCGCCCTGGTCGCCGTAGTGGTGCTCGTGCAACCAGACGAGCCCGTCGAGCACCGCCTGCTGCGTGGCGAGGTCGTCGAGCAGCTCACCGCCCTGCGTGCGGGTGGCGAGCGCGATCTCGTACAGGTACTGGAAACTACGGTTGAGGTTGGCGTCGTCGGTGCCCAGCGGCACGCCGGCGAACAGCTCACCGTCGCCGGCGGCGGCCAGCGCCGCCACGTGGTCGCGCGCGGTCCGGGTGATCAGCGCGAGCTTGCCGGCCACCTCGGGCCGCGCGTTGGACGCCGCGGTGCCGGCGAGGCTCGCCACGGTGTTGGCGAGCAGCCGGGACGCGTCCGCCGGCACGGCGGTGGACACGGCGGTGGACACGGCGGGGGACGCGGCGGTGGACGCGGCGGCCGGCGCTGGCACGGACACCGCGAGCAGGCCGGCCGCGGGCGCCAGGGCAAGGGCTTGTCGACGTGTGATGCGCACACGGATGACAGTAACCAGATCTACGCGTTGTTCAATGGTTCTTTACCCACCGATTCCTGAGTCCACCGGTTGGCGGTCAACCGGAAGCTCGGCAGGTCGTCGAGGGACATGGTCGCCTCGTAGGTCCGCTGGTAGCCGGTGTGCCGGATGCGCCACTGACCGTCGGCCTCCCGGCGGTAGCGGTCCTCGTAGAAGGCCGCGCCGGTGATCACCACCCGGTAGCGGGTGGCGATCACCGTGTCCTGGAAGGACCAGCGGCCACTGGCCTGGTCGCCGTCGAGGTCGATCTCCGGCTGGCCGGCGAGGTGGGTGGTGATCATGTCCGGGCCGCCGAGCTTGTCGCGCATGAACCCGACGATGGCCGCGCGGTCGGCCAGCCGCAGCGGCTCACCGTAGACCGGGGTGCCGTAGTCGGCGGTGGCGTCCTCGGTGAGCGTGCCGGCCAACCCCTCCCAGTCCTTGGTGTCGACACAGCGCAGGTAGCGGTACTTGAGACGCTTGATCTCTTCGAGTGCGACGAGGTCCATGGCCTCCAGCCTGCGCCGGATCGCGGCGACAAACAAGAACGTGTTCTACTAAATCAGCGGACCGGGTAGGCGTCGATGATCGTCTGGCTGACCGTCCTGCCCTCCGCTCCAGCGCCCTCGGCGCGCACCGACACCGCCTGCCCTGACCTCGGCGAGATCAACGCCATGGTCAGGAACGTGCCGTCCCGCTGGGGCAGCACGATCGCCCGCTGCCAGTGCCGGCCCTGGTCGGTCGAGGTCCACAGGTTCAGCCCGCCGCGCTCGGTCCTGATCGGGGTCAACGTGTTCGGGTTCGACATCAGCCGCATGGGCATCAGCAGCGGCACCCTCGCCGGCAGCCGGCCTGCGGTGTCAGTCGGCGGGTCGTAATCCAGCGCGAGCAGCGTGGGCGTGCTCGTCCACTTGGTCGGATCGGTCGGCGCGGCGGAGGGGAAGGTCCACGTCGTGTCGACCTGACCGCCAAGGCGCAGGTGGTCCCTGCTCGGCGTCGCCCGGTGTTCCAGCCGGAAGTTGGCCTGGTCGGGCGATGAGATGTCGAACCAGCCGGTACTGGGGACCACCGGGGACTGCTCGACCCCGTCGCGGAACAGGCGCAGGCTCGCCTCGCCCATCACCGCGGGATCCCGGGGGTGGCCCCGATGAGTCCCGTCGGTCAGCCCGACGAGCAGCTCCATCCGGTTCCGGTCGTGCTGTCCCTGGAACATCGTCGGCGTCAGCGCGCGGAACCAGACCGGGCTCTGCCGCGACCGCGCGGCGTAGCTGGCCGGCGGCGTACACATGCTCACGAGCGCTCGCGGACCGAACAGACAGTGCGACCACGCCACGTCCGGCCGTGCGCTGACCCACTCGACCCGCTGCCGGGGCGCGGTCGCCGCCCGGCTGAAGGTGAACCCGCCGTACAGCTCCTGCGCCGGCCACCAGTCCTCGCGATAGGACTGTTCGCCGGGACCGGCCGTGTGGTAGTTGGTATCCAGCCGCGCGAGGTCCTTTGTGGACACCTGATAGGCGGGCGGGTCCGGCACGACGTCCTTGCCAAGCAGCAGTTCGAACAGCTCACCCTGATCGCGGCCGGTGCCGTCGAGCTCCCACTGGGTGTGCAGCGCCACGCGGCCCTGAGTGACCCGGCGGGTCGGCTGCACGAAGACCCTGCCCTGTTCGATCTCCTCGCGGGTGACCGGGAAACCCGTGCCGAGCGAGCCGGTGTTCGCCTGGTCGTGGTGGGCGTAGTGCACGCCGGCCGCCGCCACCCGGGTGCTCTTACCGGTCACCGTCGCCGGCTTGAGCACCTTGGCCTTACGCGCGTCGATCGTGTAGTCCAGATCGGCGTCCAGCCGCACCTCCGGCGAGCCGGCCAGCGCGACGGTGGCCGGCGAACCACCGGCCGCCGGGGTCTCGATCACGGTCAGCACACTGACCGCGCCGGGCACCAGCCGACCCGTGCCCCGGCCGTGCTCGTCCAGTTGCACGATGGTGAACCCGCCACCGGTCTCGGGGTGGATCTTCTCGATGTTGCCCAGCCACACGGTGCCGCCGGCGACCGGCTCGCCACGCCGGTCGAGCACGGTCAGGCGCAGGTCGGCCCGCGGCGCCTCGGCGTAGAAGGCCACCGGCAGGGTCATCGGGTCCTGCCCGGCGCGGGCCAGGGTGACCGCGCCGACGTACCGGCCGGGCTCGGCGTTGCGCGGCGTGACGGTGACGGTGAACGTCGCGGACGCGCCGGGGGCGATGTCCAGCCGGTCCGGGGAGATGGTGATCAGGTCGTCGGGCGCGGCGGCGTCCGAGGCGTGGTAGACGAGGTCGGTCGCGGTCACCGACTCCTCGGTGGTGCCGGTGTTGGTCAGCGTGATCTCGGTGTCGCGGGGCTCCTGGCCCTGCGGGTAGCGCAGGTAGCCGAAGTCGACCGACGGGGTGTCGAGCAGCAGGGTCTCGCTGGTCGCGTCCGGCAGGTTGAGCAGGCCGGCACCCTGCTGCTCGGTGCTCGGCCGGCCGGTCCAGGTGCCGTCCGCGGTGGACATCAGCGCGGCCTTGATCCGCTCGCCGTCCCAGTCCGGGTGCTGCTCACGCAGCAGCGCGGCGGCGCCCGCGACGTGCGGGGTGGCCTGGGAGGTGCCGCTGAGCTGGGCGTAGCCGCCGCCCGGCGCCGCGCCGGTGATCTCCGCGCCGGGAGCGGCGATGTCCGGCTTGGGGCGGTAGGTCCCGTTGGTCGGGCCCCAGGAGGAGAAGCGCGCGACCCGGCCGGCGGCGTCGGTGGCGCCGACGGTCAGCGCGCTTGGCGCGGAGCCGGGGGTCTCGATCGACAGCTGGCCGGGGCCGCTGTTGCCGGCCGCGACCACGAACAACGTGTCGGTCGACTCGCTGAGCGCGTCGAGGGCCATGGTCACCGGGTCGTCGCCGGTGGTGGTGCGCGCGCCGAGGCTCAGGTTCACGATGTCCGCGCCCTGGCTGGTCGCCCACTCCATGCCGGCGATCACCCAGGACGCCTGGCCCAGGCCCTCGGCGTCGAGCACCTTGGCCGACAGCAGCCGGGACTTCGCGGCCACCCCCTGGCGCGCGCCCGCCGCGGCGGCGCCGGTGCCCGCGATGATGGACGCGACGTGCGTGCCGTGCCCGTTGCCGTCGGCCGGTGAGCCGCCGCCGGTGAGGTCGACCTCGGCGGCGACCTGGCCGGCGAGGTCGGGGTGGTCGCGGTCGACGCCGGTGTCCAGTACCGCGACGTCCACGCCCGCGCCGGACAGGCCGGTGTCCCAGACCTCCTGCGCGCCGATGGCGGTGAGGTTCCAGTCCAGTTCGGACATCGCGAACTTCCGGTCCAGCCAGACCTTCGTCGTGCCGGCGATCCTGGTGCGGGCCAGGGTCGTGCCCTTGGGCACGGACACCGCGGTGGCGCCGATGCTGGGCAGCGGGCGGGTGCCGGCGGTGCTGGCGAAGGGCTGGGCGCCGCGCACGATCACCGGCAGGGTGTCGGTGGCCGCGTCCGCGTAGCCCATCTCGACCAACCCGGTGACGTTGAACAGCTCCAGGTCGAGCACCTCGGGGACCAGGTGCTCGACCTGGTCGGGGACGACGTAGACGTCATCGCCCTGGCGCAGGGTGGTGACCGCGCGGGTGCCGGCCGCCTGGCGCACGGACACCGCCGGCTGGCCGTCCGCGCGCTCGGTGAGGGTGACCGTGTCACCGGTGATCAGCGTGACGGCCGTCGTGGTGGGGCGCGGTGCGGCGGTGGATGGGGCCGCGGCCGCAGGCGGCGCGGCCACGGCCCCGGTCAGCACTCCGGTCGCGGTGACCGCCAGAACGCCGAGCAGCGCACCGGAACGTCGGAGAAAATCTCGAGCCAGCATGGACAGTTCTTACTGGACGGTGCGGCCCGACGGAACGCGACTGTGATGGCTGATTGTCGCCATGTCCACAATCAGACAGGATGCGGTCATGTTGGAGACCCTGGGCATCACCGAATTCGCGGAGACCGCGTACCGGGCGTTACTGGCCGCGCCCGGCCGCACCACCCCCGAGCTGGCGCGGCAGCTGGACCGCTCCGAGCGGGCGACCCGCCGGGCGGTGACCGAGCTGGAGGAGCTCGGTCTGGTCAGCAGGCTGCCCGGCCGCCCGGTGCGGCTGGCCGCCGCGCGCCCGGACACCGCGATCGACCTGCTGGTCGCCCGGCGGCGCACGGAGCTGGACATCGTGCAGCGCAACGCCAGGGTGCTGGCCAGGGAGATGGCCGAGCAACGCCAGCAGCCAGACGAGCTGTTCGAGATCCTGGTCGGCCAGCAGGCGGTCGCCGACCGGTTCACCCAGCTGGTGACCGGGTGCCAGCGGGAGCTGATGGTCTTCGACCGGCCGCCCTACGCGGCCGATGTGCCGGCCTCCGAGCATGAGGTGGCCGGGCGGCTGCGCGAGCATCTGATCGTTCGGGGGTTGTACGCGCCGGAGTCGCTGGAGTTCCCGGGCGCGCTGGCCGCGGCCAAGCGCGCGGTGGAGAACGGGGAGCGGTCGCGGATGCATCCCCGGGTGCCGATGAAGCTGGCCATCGCCGACCGGAGTACCGCGCTGTTGCCGCTGGTGATGGCGGACATGGTGGCCAGCGCGCTGGTGATCCGGCCGTGCGCGCTGCTGGACGCGTTGGTGGCGCTGTTCGAGCTGCTCTGGGAGCAGGGGACGCCGCTGATCCCAGAGCCCGGGGTGGCCGTGCCGCCGGACCCGGGGCTGCTCGCCCTGCTCGCGGCCGGTGCGAAGGACGAGACGATCGCCAGGGAGCTGGGCATCAGCTCGCGCACGGTGACCAGGCGGGTGGGCGAGCTGCTCGACGAGCTTGGCGCCAGAACCCGTTTCCAGGCAGGCGCCCTGGCCCAACGCGAGAACTGGCTCCGATGACGGGCGTGCGACTCGACGAAAGAGACCCCGGCCACCGAGGACGGCGACACGCCCGGGCAGCAGCTGGTCGAAGCCATGCGTGGCAAGGCGACGACCACGTCGACCACCGACGAGTTGCTGGCGCTGTTCCGCGGCGAGTAGCTCAGCTGACGCGTTTGCCGGTCTCGACGCAGGAGTAGCCGCCGAGGGACTCGATCCGTTCCCGGAAGTCCTCCCGGTCCAGCAGTGTCCACAGTGGAGCCAACTGGGCGCTGTCCAGGTCCTCCGCGCGCAGCACCAGGTCGTATGGCTCCTCGGCGACCGGCACGAAGTCCAGGTCGAACGCCCTGGCCGCCGCCAGGATGCCCAGCCCGGTGTCCGCCCGCCCGGCGGCCACCGCGGCCGCCACCGCGAGATGGGTGTGCTCCTCGCGCCCGTAGCCCCGGACCGCGCCGGGGTCGATGCCGGCCAGCGCCAGCTCGTGGTCCAGCAGCGCCCTGGTCCCCGCCCCGCGCTGTCGGTTGACATACCGCAGGTCCGGCCGCTTCAGGTCGGCGATCCCGGTGAGCCCCAACGGGTTCCCGCGCCGGACGAACAGCCCCTGGGTCCGGTGCACCAACCGGACGACGGCCACCCCCGCGCCGAGCAGTCTGTCCACATAGGGCAGCGTGTACTCGCCGGTCGCCGGGTCGAGCAGGTGGGAGCCGGCGATGTGGCACAGCCCGTCGCGCAGGGCGACCAGGCCGCCGAGCGAGCCGACGTTCGACGACGCCAGCGTGCGCAGCGGATCGGTGGCCCGCAGCTCGGAGGCCGCCAGGTCGAGCACCAGGTCGTGCGAGCCGATCGCCACGATGGTGCGGTCGATCTCCCCCATCCCGCGCAACAGGTCCACCCGCACCTGCTCGCCGGCGTGGTGACCCTCCACTCCGGACGGCACGACCAGCAGCCCGTCCGCGCGCACCAGCGAGGTGAGCACGCCCGCGCCCCTGGGCAGCGGGGTCGCCACCACCTGGTCGCGCACCCGGCCCAGCCGCACCCGCACCCAGTCGTCCATGCCGATCGCCGACGGCAGCTTGCGGGCCAGCCGCGCGCTGGTGCGCGGGCGCTCCGGCGGCGCGAGACCGGCCAGCTCGGCCAGCAGCGGGGCGGCGAAGATGTCGAAGGTGAGCGCGGCCGACACCGGGTACCCCGGCACCCCGATCACCGGCGTGTTTCCCGCCGTGCCAAGGACGACCGGGTGTCCGGGCCGGACCGCGACCCCGTGCACGGCCACCGCGCCGGCGGCGGCCACCACTCTGGCGGTGTAGTCGTCGCGGCCGGCGCTGGAGCCGGCGATCAGCAGCACCAGGTCGGCGTCCAAAGTGGACTTCGTGAGTACCTCGGTGATCCGCTCCGGGTCGTCCGGCACGATGTCGGTCACCCGTGCCGCGCAGCCGATCTCCCTGGCCTGCGCGGCGAGCATCAGCGAGTTGGTGTCCGGGATGTCGCCGGGGCGCAGGTCGGCGCCCAGCGGCCGGATCTCGTCGCCGGTCGGCACGATCACCACCAGCGGAACCCGGCGGACGGCCAGTTCGAGCGCGCCGGCCGCGGCGCACGCGGCGACGTCCACCGGGCGCAGCCGGTGTCCCTCCGAGAGCAACAGCTCGGCGGCGCTGATGTCCTCGCCGATCGAGCGGATGTGTTGGTAGGGCGGCACCGCGGCCCGCAGCTCGGCGCCGCCGTCCTCGGTGCGGTGCACGTGCTCGCGCATCACCACCGCGTCGTAGCCCGCCGGCAGCGGGTCGCCGGTGTCCACGACCTCGAACGCGCCCGGCCCGAGCACCACCGGGGTGGTCTCGGCCGCGCCGATGGTCTCCGCGCTGCGCACCGCGATGCCGTCCATCGCGGACGCGTCGAAGGCGGGCGAGGACCGGTTGGCCCACACCGGCGCCGCGGTCACCCGGCCGACCGCCTCGGCGACCGGCACCCGGTGGATGTCCACCCTCGGCGGGCAGCCGGCCGCGATCCTGGCCGCCCGCCAGGCGGCCAGCGCCTCCTCGGCCGGCACGTCGGTGACGAAGGGACTGCTCATCGGTACCGGACCACCTCGACCTGGGTGCCGGCGGCCAGGCCGGTCGCCGGCTCGGGAATGGTCAGATAGCCGTCGGCCCTGGTCAGCACCGACAGCAGCGCGGACGGGCCGAACAGCGGCTCGGCCACGCCGTCGCGGAGGGTGACCTGGACGATGTCGCGCCTGCCCGCCGCCGAGGCGAGGTCGCGCCCGAGGCGGGCCAGGGTGCTCGGCGGGGGCGGCGGAGTGTCGCAACCGGACAGTCGCCACAACAGCGGCACCCCGACCTGGCCGAACACCACCAGCGCGGAGAGCGGGTTGCCCGGCAGCCCGATCAGCGGGATGCCGCCGCAGTCGGCCAGCAGGGTCGGCTTGCCCGGTTTGATCGCCAGGCCGTGGCACCAGATCTCGCCGACCGCCGCGACCGCGCCCGCGGTCTCGTCCCGCGCGCCGACCGAGGAGCCGGCGGACACCACGACCAGGTCCGCGTCCGCGAGCACCTCGGTCAGCTTGTCCTTGAGCGCGCCCGGCTCGTCGTCGACGATGCCGGCGAGCACCGGTTCACCGCCGGCGTCGGTCACCAGGCCGGCCAGTGCCGGCGCGGTGGCGTCCCGCACCTGACCCGGCCCGAGGTCCACTGTGGATGGTGGGACGACCTCGTCGCCGGTGGAGATGATCGCCACCCTCGGCCGGGCGGCCACCGCGACCGTGGTCACCCCGGCGGCGGCCAGCAACCCGAGGTCGGGGGCGCGCAGCGGGCGACCGGCCGGCACCAGCGCCGCGCCGGCCGCGACGTCCTCGTCGGCGCGCACCACTCCCCCGCCGGGCGCGACCGGGCGGGTGACCTCGATGGTGCCCGGCATGGTGGTCGCGGTGTACTCGACCATCACCACCGCGTCCGCGCCGTCGGGCAGCACGCCCCCGGTCGGCATCGCGACACAGCAGCCGGGGCGGACCGCGACCTCGGGCGCCGCGCCCATCAGCACCGCGCCCGTCAGGTCCAGATAGGACGGCAGGCCTTCCGACGCGCCATAGGTGTCGGCCGCGCGGACCGCGTAGCCGTCCACTGTGGAGCGAGGGAAACCGGGCAGCGGCCCCGGTGCCGGCACGTCGGCGGCGGGCACCCGGTGCAGCGCGGCGGCCAGCGGCACGTGCTCGACCGGGGTGCGGTGCGCCGGCCGGAACCCCGCCAGGGCCTGCGACACGGTACGGGCGGTGAAGAACTCCTTGCCGCTGCTGGTCACCTGTCCGGCTGTTCCGGCGCGCCGGCCGGCCGAGGCTGGGGTCGAGCCGCGGCGCCGCCCTTGTCGAGACCGAGCACGGAGACCACCGGTCCGAGCGCCACCTGACCCAGCCCGCAGATCGAGGTCTTGCGCATGGCCTCCTCCAACCGAAGAACCTGCCCGCGCCGCTCGTCGTCCAATGTGGACGTGCCGGAGTCGAGTACCCCGCGCAGCAGCGTGTGGGCCTTGGTCGACCCTACCCGGCAGGGCACGCACTTGCCGCAGGACTCGTTGCGGAAGAAGCGCAGCACGTTGGTCGCGGCGGCCAGCAGGTCGGTGCCCTCGGCGAGCACCACCAGCGCGCCGGACCCGAGCATGGTGCCGGCCTCGGCCAGCGTGCCGAAGTCCAGCGCCAGGTCGAGCCCGTCGGGCCCGATGAAGTTCGACGACGCGCCGCCCGGCTGCACCGCGCCGACCTCGGCCCCGCCGAGCACACCGCCGGCCTGGTCGATCAGCGCGCGCACCGTGGTGCCCATCGGCACGCAGTACACCCCCGACCGCTCGACATGCCCGGACACCGCGAAGAACTTCCAGCCGACCGAGTCACCGAGGCCCTGCTCGCCCCACCAGCCGGCGCCGCGTTGCAGGATCACCGGCACGTCGGCGAAGGTCTCCACCGAGTTGATCAGTGTCGGCCGCCCGTGCAGGCCGTAGTTACCGGGGAACGGCGGCTTGTTGCGCGGTTCGCCGCGATGGCCCTCCATGCACTCCAGCAGCGCGGTCTCCTCGCCGAGGATGTACCCGCCGGGTGAGACGAAGATGTCCAGATCCAGGGTTCGTCCGCTGCCACAGGCGTCGCGGCCGAGCACGCCGGCCGCACGGAGCGCCTCGATCTCCGCGCGCAGCACCCGTTCCTCCGGGCCGTACTCGTGCCGGATGAACACCCAGCCCTGCTCCGCGCCGACCACGGCCATGCCGAGCAGCAGGCCCTCCAGCACCAGGTGCGGCTGGTCGGCGAGGATCTGGCGGTCCTTGAAGGTGCCCGGCTCGGACTCGTCGGCGTTGCAGATCGCGTACTTCACCGTGCCCGGCTGGGCCGCCGCGACCAGCTCCCACTTCTTGCCGGTCGGGAAGCCGGCACCGCCCATGCCGCGCAGCCCGGAGGCCGACAGCGTGGCCACCACCTCACCGGGGTCCAGCTCGCCGGCCAGCAGCGCGCGCAGCGACCGGTACCGCTCGGTCACCGCGGAGCCGGCCGGATAGGGGTCGTTTGGCCACGGCTCGGCGCGGCCGGCCACGCTCGCCTCGCCGACCGTGCCGGCGCGCGCCGAGGCCACCAGGTCGTCCACATCGGACACCGGGGCGGGATGCTCGTTGACGTCCGCGGCCGGCGCCACGTCACAGCGGCCGATGCAGGACACCTCGACCAGCTCGACGTCGGTGTCGGTGCCGTAGCGCTGTTTCACCTCGGCGATCCGGTCCTCGCCGCCGCGCAGCCAGCACGACAGGTCGTGGCACACGTGCAGCGCGACCTTCGCCGGCGGAGTGGTGCGGAAGTGCGGATAGAACGAGATCAGGCCCTCGATCTCGTAGCGCGGCCGGCGGGCCTCGCGGGCCAGCTCCTCCAGCTCCTCGCGGGGCAACCAGCCGAGCCTGGCCTGGATCGCGTTCAACGCCGGGATCAACGACGGCCCGGGAAACTTCCCCGCCCGCGCCTCGACCCCGGGAACCCGTGTCCTGTCAGGAGTAACCGTCATGCGTCAACCCCAACCGCGTGCGCGGTGCCGAGTGCCTCCACCTGGACCGCGCAGAACTTGAACTCCGGAATCTTGCCGTACGGGTCGATCTCGTCGATGGTCAGCAGGTTGGCCGCCGCCTCCCGGAAGTGGAACGGGATGAAGCAGTTGCCCAGCTGTTCCCGGTGGGAGATCCGTACCCGCAGCTCGATCACCCCGCGCCGGGACCGCACCCGCACCAGCTCGCCGTGCGCGAGCCCCCGGTCGGCGGCGTCCTTCGGGTGCAGGTACACCTCCGCCTCCGGCGCGATCGTGTCCAACGCGAACGACCGGCGGGTCATCGACCCGGTGTGCCAGTGTTCGAGCAGCCGCCCGGTGTTGAGCACCAGCGGGTACTCCGCGTCCGGCAGTTCCTTGGCCGGCAACCACTGTGCCGGCACCAGGTGCGCCAACCCGTCGTTGGTGTTGAACCGCTCGTCGAACAGCACCACGGTGCCGTCGGAGTGCTCCGGGTCGGCGTTGGGATACAGCTTCCCGGACAGCCCGAGGTTCTCGTGACGCAGGTTCGCGTAGGAGGGCATCAGCGCCACCATCTCGTCGAACACCTCGCTGGGCGCCGTGTAGTCCCAGTCGAGGCCGATCCGGCGCGCGATGTCCTGGATGATCTCCCAGTCCACCCGCGCCTGCCCCGGCGGATCGAGCACCTTCCGTCCCAGTTGGACTCGACGGTCGGTGTTGGTGTACGAGCCGTCCTTCTCCAGGTACGACGACGCCGGCAGCACCACGTCGGCGAACTCCGCGGTCTCGGTGAGGAAGATGTCCTGCACCACGAGGAAGTCCAGCTGCGACAACGCCTTGCGCACCTTGTTGATGTTCGGGTCGGACAGGAAGGGGTTCTCGCCGAGCATGTACATGCCGCGCACGCCATCGGGTTTGAGCACCGAGCCGATGATCTCGGTGACCGTCAGCCCCCGGTTCGGGTCCAGCGTGGTGCCCCACGCCCGCTCGAAACGCTCGCGGGTGGCGGCGGCGTCCACGCCCTGGTAGTCCGGGTAGAACATCGGGATCAGCCCGGCGTCCGACGCGCCCTGCACGTTGTTCTGTCCGCGCAACGGATGCAGGCCCGTACCCGGTCGCCCGACGTTGCCGGTGATCGAGCACAGCGCGATCAGGCAGCGCGCGTTGTCGGTGCCGGTGGTGTGCTGGGAGATGCCCATCCCCCAGTAGATGACCGCGGCTCCCGCCTCGCCCCACACCTTCGCGACCTCACGGATCAGGTCGGCGTCCACGCCGGTGATCTGCGCGGCCCGCTCCGGCGGGTAGTCGGCGACCGTGCGGGCCAGCTCGTCGTAGTTGGACACCCTGGCGGCGATGAAGTCCCGGTCGATCAGCCCGAGCCGGATCACCTCGTGCATGATCGCGTTGTAGAACGCGACATCGGTGCCCGGCTTGACCTGGCAGTGGTAGTCGGCGTGCTCGGCGACCGTGCTCGCCCTCGGGTCCACGTAGACGATCTTCGTGCCGCGCCGGCGGGCCTGCTTGAAGAACGAGCTGGCGACCGGGTGGTTGGCCGTCGGGTTGGACCCGGTGATGATCACGACGTCGGCGTTGGCCACGTCGCCGTAGGTGGTGGACACCGCGCCGGAGCCGACGCCCTCGAACAGCGCGGCCACCGAGGAGGCGTGGCACAGCCGGGTGCAGTGGTCGACGTTGTTGGTGCCGAAGCCGGTGCGGATCAGCTTCTGGAAGAGGTAGGCCTCCTCGTTGGAGCACTTCGCCGAGCCGAACCCGGCGATCGCGCCCGGCCCGCCGGTGGCGTGGATCTCCTTGAGCCGCCTGGCGATCAGGTCGAGCGCCTCGTCCCAGGTGGCCTCGCGGAAGTGCGGCATGACCTCGTCGTAGTCGACCAGCCCGCCGGGCTTGCGGCGCCCGTCGCGGCCTTTCTTGGCGCCCTTCTTGGCATCGCGGCGTGCGTCGCCGCGGACGTCGGCCGACAGCGGGCCCTTGGGGTAGGCGGCGTCGACCCTGATCAGCGGCGTGGTGAGGCGTTGCGGGGAGGCGGCGTAGTCCCAGCCGTAGCGGCCCTTGACACACAGCCTGCTCTGCGAGCCCGGCTGGTCGCGGCCCTCGGCGTAGGCGATGGCGTCCCGCGAGCGGTCGACGTAGTAGGTGAGCGCGCAGCCGACGCCGCAGTAGGGGCAGACGCTGTCGACCGCGTCGAGCTGTTCCTTGGGCTGGATCGGGATGTTGTTGATGGCCTTGTTGGTCAGCGCGCCGGTCGGGCAGGCCTGCACGCACTCGCCGCAGGTCACACAGGAGCTCTGGCCCATCGGGTCGTCCAGGTCGAAGGCGATCCTGGTGGCGTAGCCCTTGCCGGTGCGGCCGATGACGTCGTTGCCCTGCAGGTCGTCGCAGGCGCGCACGCAGCGGTCGCAGAGGATGCAGGCGTCGTGGTTGACGTCGATGACCGGGTTGGACGAGTCCCGGCCGCGGCCGGAGCCGCATGGCAGCTCGGTGGTCTCCTTGGCGACGTCGAAGGTGTCGGCCAGGTCGAGCAGCAGGTTGTCGCCGGTGGTGGTCTGCTTGGGGTCCTCGGCGCGGGCCGGCTGGTCGGAGATCAGCAGCTCGGTCAGGGTGGCGCGGTTGCGGACCAGTTCGGGGGTGTCGGTTTTGACGGTCATGCCGTCCTCGCAGGGCCGCACGCAGGCGGCGGCGAACACCCGCCCGCCGGTGTCGACCACGCACATCCGGCACACGCCGACCGGGTCGTAGCGCTCGTTGTGGCACAGCACCGGGATGTCGACGCCGACCTCCTTGGCGGCGTCGTAGATCGAGGTGCCCTCGGCCACGGTCACCTGCTGACCATCGATCTCGGCCGTCACCGTCCGTACGGCCGTCCGCTCATCGAGAGCCGTCATCATCACTCCGTCCCTCGTATTGCATACAGCATACCGTATCTTTTGGTCGCTCTCGCGACTACGCTAATGCGCCGTCTTCCCTCCTCCCGTGCTCGGCGCTGGCGCGCCTGCGCGCGCTCGTCAGTCCAGACGGCGCACGCTCCGTCGCTCCCGCTCCTGGGCGTCAAGCCTCGAGCAACAGATCCGCCAGATCACCCGGCACCACCCTGCCCTGCTCGTCCAGCCCTCGTGCCACGTAGTACCCGGCCACCATCGACGCCAGTCGTTCGGCGCTCAACGTCGCCGTGCGCCCAGAGCCGAGTTCCAGCGGCGTGGCCAGCATCCGGGGCGGCAGCGTGTCGTCGGCCGGGGTGGCGCCCTCGCGCACGTTGAACGCCCGCTTGGCGCGCACGATCCGCCGCGCGGCGGCCCGCAGCTCGGTCGCGTCCAGGTCCCAGCCGGTGACCAGGGCCAACAGCCTGGCCCACTCGGTGAACGGGTCCTCGAACACCCCGCGCAGGAACTTGCACAGGATCATCGAGTCCATCACCGCGGCCCGGTCCTCGGTGTCCACCGCGGCCGCGACGTGCGCCGCGCCGCCGTCGAACCGGTCCAGGTCGCCGGACAGGTCGGCCTCATAGGCGCCGGAGCGGTTGTGGTCGGCGCCGCGCGCGTTCACCGCGAGGCCAAGCGCCATCGCCTGCAGGCTGCGCGGCTCGTATCCGGGCAGCTCAAGGCCCTTGACCTGCGGCGCGAACGCCAGCGAGCCGTGGCCGACCAGCCCGGCGGCGTGCCGCGAACCGTGCGCGAGCAGCTCACCGATGCCCGGGGTGCGCTCACCGATCGCGTTCAGCGCGCGCAGCAGCGCCGCCCCGTCGCCGAACCGCAGCCACGGCTCGTCGATCAGCCCACGCTCGACGCACTCCATGGCCCAGGCGATCGTGCCGCCGGCGGAGATGGTGTCGATACCGAGCTCGTCGCAGCGCGCGCTCGCGGCGAACACGTCGTCGGCGTCGGACACCCCGCACAGCGGACCGAGCGCGAACACGTTCTCGTACTCCATCCGCTGGCTGCCGCCGCCCTTGCGGGAGTAGATGTGCTCGCAGCCGATGGAGCAGGACGCGCAGCTGTTGCGGGCCACGCCGCGCATCTCGTGCAGTTCCTCGGCGGCCAGGTTGGCCGCGCCGTCGAAGGTCGCCGCGGTGAAGTTGCGGGTGGGCAGCGTGCTGACCGCGTTGAACGCCAGCAGGTTCGCCAGCGTGCCCAGCTCGCGGTACTTCGCGGTGGCCGGGCCGAAGCTGCGGGCGCGCAGGTCCTTGGCGGCGGCGAGCACCCCGGCATGGTCGGCGACGTCGACCTTGGCGGCGGCGCGCACGAGCACCGCCTTGATGTTCTTCGCGCCGAGCACGGCGCCGAGCCCGCCCCGGCCCGCGTGCCGGCCGTCGTGGCTGATGGTCGCGTACCGCACCCCGCGCTCGCCGGCCGGGCCGATCGCCGCGGTCCGCCAGCCCCGGCCGAAACGTTGCCGGGCAACGGTTTCCGCCTCGGCGGCGGGCAGGCCGGCGAGGTCGGGGGCCGGTTCGAGGCGGGCGCCGTCGCCGTCGACGAGCAGCACCGAGAGCTGGTCGGCCCGGCCGGTGATGACGATCGCGTCGTGCCCGGTCAGCTTGCCGGCGATGGCGAACTGGCTGGAGGCCAGCGCGTCGGTGAGCAGCCCGGTGAGCGGGGACTTCGCCACCACGGCGAACTTGGCGCTGGTCGTCAGCGGCGTGCCGACCAGCGAGGAGAACACGAACGCGAGTGGCGCTTCAGGGGCGAGCGGGTCCACCCCCGGCGGGGCGAGGCGGTGCATCAGCCAGGTGCCGAGTCCGACCCCGCCGAGATAACGGCGCAGCACCTGGTCGTCCAGGTCGAGCGGCGTTCCCGCAGCCCGGTCCCCGCGGACGTCCACCACCAACGCCCGCCCGAAGAACCCACCAGCGGCCATGTGCCCGACTGTACGCACCCCCTCGCAGCGAAGGGTCCCTTCACTCCACCGGACGCAGCGAAGGGTCCCTTCACTGCACTGGGCGCAGCGAAGGGCTCCTTCACTGCACTGGATGCTCATCCGCCGGCGTCGGCCGAGAGGAAGGCCACGGTGTCGCCGGCGACCAGCGGCAACCTGGCCTCCCGGGTGACCTGGTCGCCGTTCACCGCGGCCACCACATGCCGGTCGAGGGTGAGGCCGACCGCGGCCGCGGCGGCGCCGATCGTGGCCGCGGCCACCTCCCGCGGCCGGTGCGCACCGCCCTTGGCCAGCGCGCCGAAGCACTCCACGACCACCGCCGGTGGCGGCCGGTCACGGGCGGCCGCGTAGTCCGCCGGGGTGTTGACGTTGAGTACCGAGTCCAGCTCGGGATCGTGCCGGGCGAGGTCGGCGTCGGCCAGTAGGTCGGCGTCCTCGAGCCGGGTCACCGCGCAGTGCTCGAAGATCATGCCCGGCCGCAGGTTGCCCGCCGCGATGAGCTTGGTGACCAGGTCGGCCAGGCCGGTCCGGTAGGCCGCGGCCAGCGGCTGGCGGTAGCCCCGCGCCAGCGGCAGCACGACGTCGACGCCCTCGGTGAGCGCCCGCAGGACCCGCCGGATGTAGGCCGGGTGCAGGAAGGGCAGGTCGGTGGAGCAGACGAACGCCGCGGCCGCCCGGTCGGCCACCGCGGCCAGCCCGGCCGCGAGCCCCTGCATCGGCCCGAGCCCCTCGACCGGGTCCTGGACGACCCCGACCCCGGCCGGCAGCTCGGGCAGCGGCTGGCCGGGCGCGGCCACCACGACCACCGGGCCGTCGACCGTCCTGGCCAGCACCGAGGCCGCGCGGTAGAGCAGCGTCGAGCCGTGCCAGGCCAGCCCGGCCTTCGACTCACCCATGCGGGAGGACCGCCCGCCGACCAGCACGACACCCGCTGCGGTTACCACGCTGCCGATCGTAGCCATCGAAAAAAACTTCGGGCCCGATGTCGAACGGCGGTCGGCTGACTCGACTTGTAGGTGAACCGACCATGACATCGACCACGAGGACACCCCATGACGCTGGAGACGAAGGCCGGACGCCGAGAGTGGACTGGGCTCGCCGTCCTCGCGCTACCGACCCTGCTGCTGTCGCTCGACATGAGCGTGCTGCACCTCGCGGTGCCGCACCTGGCGGCTGACCTGCGCCCGAGCGGCACGGAGCTGCTCTGGATCATCGACATCTACGGCTTCCTGGTCGCCGGCTTCCTGGTGACCATGGGCACGTTGGGCGACCGGATCGGCCGCCGGAAACTCCTGATGATCGGCGGCGCCGCGTTCGGGCTGGCGTCGGTGGTGGCCGCGTTCGCGACCAGCCCGGCGATGCTGATCGGGGCGCGGGCGCTGCTCGGGGTGGCCGGCGCGACGCTGATGCCCTCGACGCTGGCGCTGATCAGCAACATGTTCCAGAACCCGAGGCAGCGCGGCACGGCCATCGCGGTGTGGATGAGCTGCTTCATGGGCGGGATGGTGCTCGGCCCGGTGGTCGGCGGCCTGATCCTGAGCGTGGCCTGGTGGGGCGCGGTGTTCCTGATGGCCGTGCCGGTGATGGTGTTGCTGCTGGTCACCGCGCCGCTGCTGCTGCCGGAGTACCGCGACGAGCACGCCGGCCGGCTGGACCTGCCCAGTGTCGGGCTGTCGCTGGCCGCCATCCTGCCGGTCGTCTTCGCGTTGAAGGAGCTGGCCAAGAACGGCCCCGACGCGGTCAACCTGCTGTCGCTGGTCGTCGGCCTCGGCGTCGGCACGGTGTTCGTCCGCCGGCAGCGGCGGCTGACCGAGCCGATGCTGGACCTCGCCCTGTTCCGCAACCGGACCTTCAGCGCGGCGCTGTGCATCATGGTGGTCGGCGCGGTGACCATGGGCGGGGTGTTCCTGCTGGTCAGCCAGTACCTGCAGCTGGTGGAAGGGCTGAGCGCGGCCGAGGCGGGACTGCTGCTGGTGCCCCAGGCCATCGCCGTGGTGATCGGCTCGCTGATCGCGCCGAGGCTGGCCAGGCGGTTCCGGCCGGAGTTCGTGCTCGGCTTCGGCATGCTCGTCGCGGCGGCCGGGATCGCGCTGTTCACCCAGCTCGACGCGGGCAACGGGGCGACGCTGCTGGTGTTGGGGATGTCGGTGGCGTCCTTCGGCATGGGCCCACAGGGCGTGCTGTGCACCGAGATGGTGATCGGCTCGGTGCCGCCGAGGAAGGCCGGCGCGGCGTCGTCGCTGTCGGAGACCTGCGGCGAGTTCGGGATCGCGATGGGCATCGCGGTGTTCGGCAGCATCGCGACGGCCGTCTACCGCGGCGAGCTGACGGTCCCGACGCAGGTGCCCGCCGGCGCGGCGACCGAGGCGGCGGAGAGCATGGCCGGCGCGGCGAACGTGGCCGCCGGCCTGGACGACCAGCTCGCGGCGAGCCTGCTCGGGCCGGCGCGGGAGGCGTTCACCAGTGGCCTGCACCTGGTCGCCGGTGTCGGGGCGGCGGTCGTGGTGGTGTTCGCGGTCGTCGGCATGATCGCGCTGCGCGCCCGGCGCGACGAGACCGTGACCGCCGAACCGGTCGAGGAGCCCGCGCTCGCCCGGTAGGGACGCTCAGAGGTCGGCCACCACGTCGTGGTGGCTGACTTCCTTGTCCCAGTGGGACAGCACGCGTTGGGCCGCTTCCTCGACCACCGCGAGATCCGGGTGCGGGCCGGCGAACTCGCGGACGGCCCGCATGCTGGTGAAGAACGTGATCGACGTAAACGCGACCTCGGCGTCCTCGGTGCGGCGCAGCAGCCGGGCGCCGAGGAAGCCGTGCACGCCGGTCAGGTGCGCGGCGACCTCGTTGTCGTAGTGTCGCTGGTACTCGTCGGCCGTCTCGGCGGGTGCCCAGCCCCGCCACACCCGAGCGATCATCTCCGCTCCCTTCGGCAGATGCCAACAGTACCGGCGCGGGGTTCCGGAGCGGATTGACGGGCATCCACACGGGGTACGTCAGCGGGCATGACGATCAGATTCGCGCAGTGGACCCTCGACGTACGAGACGTGGACCTGATGATCGACTTCTGGTCGCGCGCCCTCGGCTACACCGCCGAACACGATCACGACGGCTCGGCCATGCTCTACTCACCGGGCGGCGCGGCCGGCCACGCGCCGACCCTGTGGCTGCAGCCAACCGGCGAGCCGAAGAACGGCAAACTCCACTGTCATCCCGACCTGCGTCCGGTGGACGGCGACGTCGAAGCCGAGGTGGCCCGACTCATCGGGCTCGGCGCGCGCCCCGCCGACGTCGGCCAGACCGGCGACGAGCCGTTCGTCGTGCTGGCCGACCCCGAGGGCAACGAGTTCTGCCTACTGCGCACCGAACCCCGGTCAGCTCACACCCGCGACCGGCCGACGTAGACGTTGCGGGCCTTGTAGTAGGTGTCCGAGGTCGGGCCGGGCGACCCGGACGAGCCCTCCATCTGCAGGTTGATGATTATCCACAGTGGACTGTTGACGAAGTTCGCTCCCCGGTGCTGGCCGACCCAGTTCCCGTCGAGGTAGTAGTGGATGTCCACGTCGGTGGCGTTCACCTTGGTGATCCACGCGCGATAACCGTGCCAGCCACCGGGATTGGACACCGAGACAATCGAGTTCGACCAGCCACCACTGGCATTGCGGTAGGTGTTGAACCAGTTCCGGCTGTCGCCCTTGAACTCCAGGATGTCGCTCTCCGGCGGCCAGCTGTTCACCCCGGTCAGCCAGAACGCCGGCCAGGTCCCCAGCGCGGACGGCGCCTGGAACTCGCCCTTCACCTCCCAGTTGGGGAACTGGTCGTTCACCAGCACGTGCTGCTTGGCGTGCAGGGCACCGGAATGGTAGCGAATGGGCAGGTACGGGTCGGCCGAGCTGTTGCCCTCGTCCCAGTTGATCCTGGTCGCCTTGATCGCCAGCACACCCGAGCTCTCCAGGTACACGTGGTTGATGTCCGACGAGCTCGCGTACATCCTGGCGGTGCCGTTGTGGTCCGACCCCCACGGATACCGGTAGTTCCAGTACGTCTCCAGCGCGCCGCGGTCGGCGAACGAGCCGCTGATCACGGTCTCCCACGCGGCCGCGTGTGCGGGCGGGCCGGCGATCGCGGCACCGGCGAGGCCGGCACCTCCGGCGACCAGGAACTTCCTTCTGCTGTGCGGCACGGCACACCCCTTCCTTGAGTCCTCAGTAGATAGCCGGCCAGCCGCCGCTCCAGCCGACGAGGTTGACGCCGAGGCGACTCCCGCTGGAGGTGTAGTAGTGGTAGATCAGCAGCCAGCCGTCCGAGTCCGCCAGCAGCGCCGGATGCCCCGGTCCCCGGATGTCGCCGTGGCTGGCCACGACCTCGGACCCGCCGCCGTTGGTCATGGCCGCGCCGTTGCGGTCGGTGTACGGGCCGGTGATCGACGTCGACCGGCCGACCATGACCCGATAGGTGCTGTCGGTCCCCCGGCAGCAGTAGTCGAACGCGGCGAACAGGTAGTAGTAGCCCTCGCGGTGCACGATGAACGGCGCCTCGATCGCGCCACCGGCGTTGGGCCTGCTGGCGATGTTGTACCGCGTCCGGTCGGTCGGGTGCAGCTGGCCGGAGGACGGGTCAAGCCGGATCAGCTTGATGCCCGACCAGAACGAGCCGTAGGACAACCACCAGCCGCCGCCGGTGTCCACCACGAGGTTCGGGTCGATCGCGTTGTGGTCGCTCGAATTACTGGTCTGCACGATCAGCCCGCGGTTGGTCCAGGTGCCCGGCATCGCGGTCGGGCTGGTGGCGAGGAAGATCGCCGAGTTGCGGGACCCGAACGTGGACGCCGAGTAGTACAGATAGAACTGTCCATTGCGGTAGGTCAGGTCCGGCGCCCACAGGTGGCGGCTGCCGCCGGTGAACGGCAGCGTCCAGGACGCGCCGTTGGGCCACACCGCGCCCACCCGGCGGAACGCGATCCGGTCGGTCGAGGTGCGGATGTCCAGACCGTCGCCGGTGGACACCAGGATGTAGGTGCCGTCCGGCGCCCGGACCATCGCCGGGTCGTGCACGGCGACATCCCCGGTCACCAGCCCGGGATTGGGATAGTCGGCGGCCACCGCCGAGGAGGCGGTCGCCGGTGCGAGCACGAATCCGAGCAGCACGGCGAGCAGGCCGGCAGCGGTCCTCATCGTCGATCTCCCTTCGTATCCGGCCTTACGCCGGCTGCAGGCGCCACTGCTGGCAGGTGTTGTTCAGCCAGCTCCACTGGCGCACGGCGACGCCGTCACCGGTGCCGCAGTCGGCGACGTCGGCGACCTTGCCGCTGTTGACGTTCATCAGCCGCACCCAGCCGCCCTGATCGACCACCACCGGCCGGAACCGTTGGCAGGTGTTGTTCAGCCACGACCACTGCCGCATGGCCGTGCCGTCGGCGGTGCCGCAGTCCGCGACGTCGAGCACCTTGCCGCTGCCGACGTTGACCAGCCGGCTGGTGTCGTCGGCCTGGTCATCGAACCGCCAGCGCTGGCCGCTCGTCCCGGTACAGCTCGCCTGCTGGGTGGCCGCGCCGTCGGCGGTCGAGCCGCCGGCGATCTGCAGGCACTTGCCGCTGTTGCGGTTGACGATCGTGTAGCTCGACGGCGTGGCCGCGGTCTCCCCGGACGGCCCGTCCAGCGTGCTGCCCAGCCGCGCCGGCGTGCCGAAGTTCGGTGTGCCGTCGGCGTTCCAGGTGAACCGCTGCGCGCGGGTGGTCCGGTTGTTGTCACAGCCGTCGCTCGCCGAGTCGTTGGCGTGGTAGACGATCCAGCTCTCCGTGCCGTCCGGCGAGGTGAAGAAACCGTTGTGCCCCGGGCCGTACACCCCGTTGCCGTCGGCGCGCTGGAACACCGGCTGGGCCGACTTGACCCACGAGGACGCCGACAGCGGGTCGCCGCCGTTGTGGGTCAGCAGCCCCAGCTTGTAGTTCGGGCCCCAGCACGCGCTCGCCGAGTACACGATGAACGTACGACCGTCGCGCTGCAACGGTTCCGGGCCCTCGTTGACCGTGCCGTCCTGGCGTTCCCAGGAATGGGTCGGGGTGGAGATCGTGGTGAGCGCGCCGCTGACGGTGTACGGGTTGCTCATCGGCGCGATCACCACGTTCTGCGTCGAGCCCCAGACGCTGCCGAGGAAGTAGCGCCGCCCGCCGAGCTCGAGCACGCTGCCGTCGATCAGGCCGACGTCGTTGCCCGGCGCGAACAGCTTGTTCTTGTAGGTGTACGGGCCGAGTGGGTCCGTGCCCGCGCTCTCCAGCACGTGCGTGCGCTGGTTGCGGACGTAGTCCTCGCCGGCCGGGCCGCCGCTGAAGTACAGGTACCAGCGGCCGTTGGCCAGCCGCAGCTCCGGCGCCCAGTAGTTGCAGCACCGCGACGCGTCGTCGCTCGCCCACACCTGCACGCTCGGCGCGGTCGCCAGGCCCGCCAGGGTCGGCGACCTGCGCATGGTCAACACCGAGGTCCACGACGTGGTGACCAGGTAGTAGTTGCCCTGGTAGTACTCCAGCCACGGATCGGCGCCCTTCTGCGCCTTGATCGGGTTGGTGTACGGCTGCCCGGCCTTGGCCAGCTCCACCGGAGCCGCCGACGCCGGGCTCACCACCGACGAGACCGCCAGGATCGCGGTCACCGCCAGCAGTGCGCGGCGGAGCGGGGATCGAGGCATCGTTGCCCCCTCGGGTGCTGGCGAACGACGACGGAGGAAAGCGTTTGCCTGACCGAAGGTAAAGCCGGCCGACGAAACCCGTCAACCGTCCGTGATCACCCGCGGCCGTTCGGTCACCCTCGGACCGTCCCCCACGCCCGTCGAGTGAGAGCGCTCCCAACTGCGGTTTTCATGTTAACGTTCACATCCTCGTGCCGGACCTGATTTGCGAACGATAATTTCTCCGCGCACCTCGACCCATCGCCGCACGTCACGCCGATGAGCGCCGACCGTTGACACCCCTCGCAGTCGGGTGCTAACAATTTGTTCACCCGTTCTGGGAGCGCTCCCACACTCGCCAAGATCAATCCCACAGGGAAGTGGTAGATCATGCGGACCACCCTCGTGCACCTGCTGGCCGCCACGGCGTTATCGGCCTCCCTGCTGATGGTGCCGCAGGCAGGCGCGGCCCCGACCGCCCCGGCGCCGGCCGCCGAGAACTACACCTTTCGCAACGTCGAGATCGCCGGCGGCGGGTTCGTCCCCGGCATCGTGTTCAACCGCACCGAACCGAACCTGATCTACGCCCGCACCGACATCGGCGGCGCGTACCGGTGGACCCAGAGCACCCAGCGCTGGACCCCGCTGCTGGACTGGGTCGGCTGGGCCGACTGGGGGTTCAACGGCGTGGTCAGCCTGGCCACCGACGCCGTGGACCCCAACCGGGTCTACGCCGCGGCCGGGATGTACACCAACAGCTGGGACCCGAACAACGGCGCCATCCTGCGCTCCGCGGACCGAGGGGCGAACTGGCAGGTCAGCCGGTTGCCGTTCAAGCTGGGCGGGAACATGCCCGGTCGCGGCATGGGCGAACGGCTGGTCGTTGACCCCAACGACAACCGCGTGCTCTACCTCGGCGCGCCGGAGGGCAACGGCCTGTGGCGCAGCACCGACCATGGCGTGACCTGGTCGCGGGTGACCGCGTTCCCCAACCCGGGCAACTGGGCCCAGGATCCCAACGACGCCAACGGTTATCTGTCCCACCGGCCGGGCGTGGTGTGGGTGACCTTCGACAAGTCGAGCGGCAGCTCCGGCAGGCCGACACCGGACATCTACGTCGGCGTGGCCGACCTGCAGAACACCGTCTACCGCAGCACCGACGCCGGCGCGTCCTGGCAGCGGGTGGCCGGCCAGCCGACCGGTTACCTGGCACACAAGGTAGTGCTGGACGAGGCGAACGGGCTGCTGTACATCGCGACCAGCGACACCGGCGGCCCGTACGACGGTGGCAAGGGCGACGTGTGGAAGCTCGACACCAACACCGGGACCTGGACCCAGATCAGCCCGATCCCATCCAGCAGCGGCGACGCCTACTTCGGCTACGCCGGCCTGACCATCGACCGGCAGCATCCGAACACCCTCATGGTGGCCACCCAGATCTCCTGGTGGCCGGACGTGATCTTCTTCCGCAGCACCGACGGCGGCGCCACCTGGACGCGGATCTGGGACTGGACGAACTATCCCAACCGCAGCTTCCGGTACACGATGGACATCTCGTCCTCGCCGTGGCTGACCTTCGGCGGCAACCCACAACCTCCCGAGGTGACACCGAAACTGGGCTGGATGACCGAGTCGCTGGAGATCGACCCACACAACTCCAACCGGCTGATGTACGGCACCGGCGCCACCGTGTACGGCACCACCAACCTGTCCAACTGGGACAGTGGGTCGCAGATCACCATCCGGCCGATGGCCGCCGGGCTGGAGGAGACCGCGGTACTCGACCTGATCAGCCCGCCGAGCGGCGCACCGCTGATCTCCGGGCTCGGGGACATCGGCGGCTTCCGGCACAACAACCTCACCGCCGTGCCGTCCACGATCTTCGTCCAGCCGAACTTCACCAGCACCACCAGCCTGGACTACGCCGAGCGCAGTCCGGGGGTGATGGTGCGGGCCGGCAACTTCGCCGACGCCGACCGGCCCAACGACAGCCATGTCGCGTTCTCCACCGACGGCGGCGCGAACTGGTTCCAGGGCACCGAACCCGGCGGTGTCAACGAGGGTGGCACGGTGGCCGCCGCGGCCGACGGCAGCCGGTTCGTGTGGGCGCCGGTCGGCCAGCCGGTGCACTACTCGGTCGGCTTCGGCAACTCGTGGACCCAGTCCCAGGGCCTGCCGACCGGCGCGGTGGTGGAGTCCGACCGGGTGAACGCGAACACCTTCTACGGGTTCAGCGGCGGCCGGCTCTACCGCTCGACCAACGGCGGCGCCACGTTCACCGCGACCTCGGCCAGCGGGCTGCCCAGCACCGGAGTGAAGTTCAAGGCGGTTCCCGGCCGCGAGGGCGACCTCTGGCTGGCGGGCGACACCGGCCTGTTCCACTCGATCGACGGCGGCACCACCTTCACCAAACAGTCCACTGTGTCCAGTGCGGTCAACGTCGGCTTCGGCGCGCCGGCACCGGGACAGAGCTACCAGGCCGTCTACACGGTGGCCACGATCGGCGGTGTCACCGGGGTGTACCGCTCCGACGACGCCGGCGCCAACTGGGTGCGGATCAACGACGACCGCCACCAGTACGGCAACGCGGGCGAGGCCCTCACCGGCGACCCGCGCGTGTACGGCCGGGTCTATCTCGGCACCAACGGCCGCGGCGTCATCTACGGCGACCGCGCGAGCTGAAGGGAACCAGAGCCATGCGAAGAACACGGCGAATCGCGTTGGGCCTGGCCGGCGGGTTGCTCGGCGCGCTGGTGGTCGCCACCTCCCCGGCACAGGCAGGCGAGCCGGCGACCGGCGAACAGGTCAGTGTGGACCAACTCGACCGCGGCCTGATCAGCGTGCGGTCCTCGGCGGGGAACTTCGTCAGCTGGCGGCTGCTGGCCGACGACCCGGACGGGGTCGCGTTCAACGTCTACCGCGGTACCACGAAGGTGAACCCCACCCCGGTCACCGGCGCGACCAGCTACCACGACCTCGGTGCGCCGCGCGGCGCGGTCTACACCGTGGCCCCGGTGGTGGCCGGCGTCGAGCGGCGCGCACAGTCCTCAACGGACTCGCTGGTGTTCGCCGCCGACTCGATGGACGTGCCGTTGCAGATCCCGCCGAGCGGCACCACGCCCTCCGGCGAGAACTACAGCTACGTGGCCAACGACGCCAGTGTCGGCGACCTCGACGGCGACGGGCAGTACGAGATCGTGCTGAAGTGGGATCCGACCAACGCCAAGGACAACTCGCAGTCCGGGTACACCGGGAACACCTACCTGGACGCGTATCGGCTCAACGGCACCAGGTTGTGGCGGATCGACCTCGGGCGCAACATCCGCGCCGGCGCGCACTACACGCAGTTCCAGGTGTTCGACTACGACGGCGACGGCCGGGCCGAGGTCGCGGTGAAGACCGCGGACGGCACCCGGTCGGGCACCGGGCAGGTCATCGGCAGCTCGAGTGCGGACTACCGCAACTCCAGCGGCTACATCCTGTCCGGACCGGAGTTCCTCTCGGTGTTCCGGGGCACCGACGGCGCCGTGCTGGCCACCGCCGACTACGTCGTCCCGCGCGGGAACGTCGCGTCCTGGGGCGACAGCTACGGCAACCGGGTGGACCGTTTCCTGGCCGGCACGGCCTATGTGGACGGTTCGCAGCCGAGCATCATCATGGCGCGCGGCTACTACACCCGTTCGGTGGTGGTCGCGTGGGACTTCCGCAACGGCGCGCTGACCCGGCGCTGGACGTTCGACTCCAACTCGTCGACCAACGGTTCGGCGTGGACCGGAAAGGGCAACCACCAGCTCTCAGTGGCCGATGTGGACGGTGACGGCCGGGACGAGATCATGTACGGCTCGATGGCGGTGGACGACAACGGTTGGGGGCTGTGGCAGAACAACACCCAGCACGGCGACGCCTACCACGTCGGCGACTTCATCCCGTCCCGGTCCGGACTTGAGGTGTTCAAACCGTCGGAGTCCGGGAGCAACCCGGCACACTGGATGGGCGATGCCAGGACCGGACAGATCATCTGGAGCGCGGCCGCCTGCAACTGCGACAACGGCCGGGGCGTCGCGGCGGACATCTGGTCGGGCAACGCCGGCGCGGAGGCGTGGTCCAACTCGGTGTCCGGCCTGCGCAGCGGTACCAACGGAAACCAGGTGGCCAGCCGCAAGCCGGGGTCGGCCAACTTCGTGATCTGGTGGGACGGCGACGCCCAGCGGGAGCTGTTGGACGGCACGAACATCGACAAGTACGGCACCGGCGGGGACACCCGCCTGCTGACCGGTTCTGGGGTGGCGTCCAACAACGGCACCAAGGCCACCCCGGCGCTGTCGGCCGACATCCTCGGTGACTGGCGTGAGGAGGTCATCTGGCGCACGTCGGACAACCGTGCCCTGCGGATCTACTCGACGACGGACTCCACGAACATCTCCCGGCCGTCGCTGATGCAGGACCGGCAGTACCGGGTGGCGGTCGCCTGGCAGAACACCGCCTACAACCAGCCGCCGCATCCCAGTTTCGCGATCGGCTGACCGGACGGGAGAACTGGCCACGTGCGCGCACGTGGCCAGTTCTCAGTCCACTACGGACACTCCCATCGAGCGGGCGGTGCCCGCGATCGTCCGCATCGCGGCCTCGAGGTCGGTGGTGTTGAGGTCGGGCAGCTTCCGCTGCGCGATCGCCCGCAGCTGTTCGGTGGTGAGCGCGCCGGCGCCGCGGTGCCCGGGTCGATCGGAGCCCTTGCCGCCCAAGGTCTTCCTGATCAGGAACGCCGTCGGCGGGGACTTGAGGAGCAGCTCGAACGAGCGGTCATCGAAGACCGAGACCACGACGGGCACCACGTCACCGCGCTGACCGGCCGTGCTGGTGTCGTAGGCGCGCTTCACCTCGACCAGGTTCACGCCGGTCTGTCCCAGCATCTTGCCGAGGTCGACCATCGGCGCGTCGCCCGCCGGCAGCTCGAGGGTTATCCGGAACGTCTGCTTCTTCGCTTTTTTCGGTGGCATGCGCCGGACGCTAAAGTCTGCCGTAACGAGAGACTCAAGTCAGTTCAGCGCGTCGAGCCGGTCGCGGTGTGTCGGGGTCAGCTCGACCCGGCCCGCCGCGACGTTCTCCTCGAGGTGGGCGATCCGCGCGGTACCGGGAATCGGGAGCATCACCGGGGAGTGGTCGAGCAGCCAGGCGAGCGACACCTGCGTCGGCGTGGCGCCGACCTCGGCGGCCACCTCGGCGATCGCCGCCTGCTCGGCCAGCTTGCCCCAGGCCACCGGCCGCCACGGCAGGAACGCGATGCCCGCCGCCGCGCAGGCCGCCAGCACCGGCTCGTGCTCGCGGTCGAGCACGTTGTACCGGTTCTGCACGCTGGCCACCGTCACCAGCTCGCGCGCGGCGCCCAGTTCCTCGACAGTGACCTCGGACAGCCCGATCCGGCCGATCTTGCCTTCGTCGCGCAGTTCGGCCAGTGCGCCGAGCTGGTCGGCCAACGGGGTGTCCTGGTCGATCCGATGGAGCTGCAGCAGTTCGATCCGCTCCAGCCGCAGCCGGCGCAGGCCGGCGTCGACCTGGTCGCGCAGCGACGACGGCCGGCCGTCGGATCGCCACTCGCCGCCGGGCCCGGTGCGGGTGAAGCCGACCTTGGTGGTGACCAGCAGATCGTCCGGGTACGGGTACAGCGCCTCGGCGAGCAGCTCCTCGTTGGCGCCGCCACCGTAGAGGTGGGCGGTGTCGATCAGGGTCACGCCGAGCTCGACGGCCCGCCGGGCGAGCGCGATGGCCGCCGCGCGGTCGGCGGCCGGCTCGGCCGGCAGGTGCATCGCGCCGAACCCGAGCCGGCCGACGGTCAGGTCGCCACCGATCTGGAAGGTAGTCATCACCCGCGACCCTACGTGCCCAGCCGCCGGGTCGGCCCACGGTGCCCGCAGCGACTACGGAGTGTCGATGGGTGGGGTCGGTTGCGTAGTTTTGGTGGCCCCGGTGTAGCCATAAGGTCGCTCACAGCGAAGTTGCGCCTTGACGGCACGCACGTTTCCAGCTAAACAAAGACAGACCTAATACAACCGGGGGTAAACCCACATGCCTGGGTCGCGAATCCAGGTGCTCGTCATCACCACCGACGCACTGAGCAGACTCGGGCTGGCGACGACCCTGCGGGACCACGCGCAGATCACCGTCCTGCCAGAAACATCCCGGCAGGACGACCCGGACGTCGCCGTGCTCGCTCCCGGCTGGCTGACCGAGACCGTCCCCGCCGAGCTGTGGGCCAGGGTTCCCGACGTGCCAACGGTTCTGGTCTCCGACCACGCGTCAGACCAGGCGGCCGACCGCACGGGCGACCTCACCGCGCTGGCCGCCAGGCGAGTAGTCTCCGTGGTCCCGAGGCACTGCCCGCCGGCGGAGTTGGCGCGCCGGGTGGTGGCCGCGGCGGCGCTCGCGGGCGCCGACCAGGAACAGACCCTCGCCGCGCTCCGTCTCGAACAGCGACCGGTCGGCCCCGCGCAGGCCGAGCTCAGCCAACGTGAGCTGACCGTGCTGCGACTGCTCGCCGACGGCCTGCGGATCGAGGACATCGCGGGCGAGTTGGCCTGCTCGGAGCGGACGGTGCGCAACATCGTCTACGGCCTGGTCCGCAGGCTGAACCTGCGCAACCAGGCGCACGCGGTGGCGTACGCCGTGCGCACCGGGCTGGTGTGACCGGAGAACAGAGAGGCAGCGCGCGGATGACCGAACAGACCGTTGTGGTGCACGCGACGGATCCGCTGCTGTACGCGGGCGCCGTGGCCTGTCTGCGCAGCCGGCCCGAGATCCGGCTCGTCCCGGCCGCGGACTCGGCCAGCGCCGGCGTGGTGGTGCTCGCCGAGCCGCGCGTCACCCAGGCTCACCTCGGCGTGCTCGAACCGGACGGGCGCACCCGCCACGGCGTGCTGGTGACCGACGACCTGCCGGCCACCGGCCTGCTGCGGGCCGTGCACTGCGGGGTCGTCGCGGTGCTGCCGCTGCGGGCGAGCACGGGCGCGGACCTGGTGCGCGCCGTGCTGTCGGCGGGCGACGGCACCGCGAACTTCCCGGCAAGGCTGCAGGGCGAGCTGGTGGCCGAGCTGGCTCGGGTGCGCGAGCGCGTGCTGCCGGCCCACGGGCTCACCGTCTTCGGCCTCACCCAGCGGGAGACCGACGTGCTCGCCCTGATCGCGGAGGGCTTCGACACCACCGAGATCGCGGCGAAGCTGTCCTACTCGGTGCGCACGGTGAAGGCCGTGCTGGCCTCGCTGATGACCAGACACGGGCTCCGCCACCGGGCGCACGCCGTGGCCTTCGCCGTGCGCTCCGGGGCGTGTTGAGCCGAGTCAGCTGGCCTGTGCCGTGGCCTCGGTGACCAGCCGGGCGACCCGGTGCTCGATGCGGTCGTTGTCGGCCGGCGAGACGCTGAGCCAGTCGTCCTCGCGCACCACGAGGTAGCGGCCGTGTTTGGTGTCCGACCAGCACACCGGGCGCGGCGAGCGGTAGGTCCGGCTGGACCTCCCGCTCGGCACGGTGACGCCGAACTGGCCGCCGCCGATCCGGTCGGCGGCCAGCGTGGTCAGCGTCGATGCGTCCTTTGTGGACACCCCGGCCCTGGTCAGCGTCACCCGCTCGTCATCGTCGTCGAACGGGTCGTCCAGCGCCGAACCCTCGCCGGCCGCGCTCTGCACCGCCCGGTAGGACACGGTCATCGGCGACGCGGTGCCCGGCTTTCCCTGTGGCAGCACGCCAACCAGTGCGGACACCTGTGCCGTCGGCCTGATCTCGGTCATCCGGACGCGGTCCTCGTGCTGCACGGCGAGCAGCCCGCCGGAGTCGCCGACGACGGCGACGGCCATCGCCGGCTCACCGTCCACATAGCCGACGACGTCCAGGGCGATCCGGTACCGGCACAGCGTGTCCAATGTGGACGCGATGAGCGGACCGGGTTTGGTGCCGGTCGCGAGCCCGCGGTCGGCGAGCTCGACGAACATCTCGGCGGTCAGCTCTTTGCGCTCGGTGGCGGTCAGTCCGACGCTCGGCACGGTCAGCGGGTACGGCGGCCTCGGCAGGTCGAGCACCTCGAGCAGCAGATCGACGTGCTTGGCCGAGAGGACGAGCACGGATCCGCTCACGAATCATCCTGCTTGGGCTTCTTGCCGCCGATCACCGACGGCGGCAGGTCGACGCCGGGCACCTCGAACAGGTCCTCGTCGACGCGGTACGCGGACGACCGTTCCTTGTCGTCATCGCCCTGACCGCGTCCCCCACCCATGCCAGGCGACATGCCGCCGCCCTGTCCCGGCGCGCCACCGATCGAACCGCCGAACCGGCTGTTCGCCAGTTCGCCGGGGCCGCGCATGCCGGGCTGGCCGGCACCGGCGTTCGCCGGCGTGCCGGCACCGCCCATGCCGCCCCCCGGGCCACCGCCCGGCAGGTTGACGCCCCTGGGCGGCATACCGCCACCACCACCGGTGCCCATGCCGGGTCCGCCACCGGGGTTGGTGCCCCCTGGGCCGAACCCGCGCCCGGGGAGGTTGGGATTGTTCGGGTTCTGCACGCCGCCAGGGGGAAGGTTGGGGTTGCTGGGGTTGTTGCGACCGCTGGGACCGTTGGGCCCGAACGCACGCGGGCCACCGGGCGGCCCGTAGGGCAGCGACGGGTCGTAGCCCCCTGGGCGCTGGGAGGTGGGCAGGTTCGGCGCGCCGGGCGGCCGGCCGCCGGGAATCGCCGGGTTGAACCCGGACACGGTCGTGCTGCTGTTGGGACCACCCGGCTTGGGCGGCGACGGCATCGAGATCGTCGGCGAGTCCATCGACCTCGGCATCGAGACCTGCGGGATGGTCGAGGACGGCATGGTCGGCATCGGCGGCTGCCACCCGCCAACGCCACCGGGGCCACCGGCCGGCGTGGTCGGCAGCGCCGGGGACCCCGGCGGGACGCGCAACGCGTTCGGGTCACCGGCGCCGGGCAGCGACGCCGCCGGCGCGAAGGGCGTGGAGGACGCCGTGGTGGTCCCGTCGCCACCAGGGATGGCCTGGTTGAACGGGGTCGGCGCGACCGCACCCGGTTGCGTGACCTGGTTGAACGGGGTGGGCGCCACCCCGTTCTGCGGCGACTGCCCTTCGGCCAGGATCCTGGCCGACAGCTGTTCACTGGGGACGCCGTTCTCCTGCGGCGTGACCGGCCGCGCCAGGTTGCGCGCGGTGGTGCGGGAGATCGGGTCCGGCGGCGCGGCGAACACCGGGATGGACTGGTCGACGCTCCTGGACCGCTCCTCCATCCTGGACATCACCGCGACGGCCTCGCTCTGCGCGTTGGTCGCCTTGGCGTGCCCGGCGTGCAGGTCGTTGAGCGACTGCACGAACCCCGCCAGGGTCGGCTGGCTGTTGACCTTGGCGACCTCGGTCGCGAGGTCGAAGTCGACCGGCTCCGGCATGGCCGCCTTGGCCTCGGCCATGATCGTCGCCTGCTCGTCGAGCTGCTTGGAGACGCGCAACGAGATGGCCGAGGTGTTCGCGCCCCACTCACCGAGGCTGTCGAGCGCCTTCCTGGTGGCGGTGGCCGCCTCGCCCTCCCAGGCGCCCGCGCTCGCCTTGACGACGTCGATCATCGACAGCGACGACTCCAGCATGCTGTTGCTGGTCGTCGCCCACTCGGCGGCGAGCTGGGTGGCCGCGCCGGGATCGTTGTTGCCGTGCACCCCTTCGTAGAGGGCCTGGTGGGTGTACCCGGCCCAGTTGTGCGACTCGGTCAGCACCGGGTCCGCGCCGGTGAGGCCGACCAGGTCCGCGACCATGGCACGCTGGTCAACCGATAGCTCGTCACTCATGACTGCCCCTCGCTGGCTGGGCGCCGTGCACGGTCGCCCGATGAGATCCCGATGAGATGTTCGGTCACGGCCTCACTCACGAGGCGCCCTCGTCGGACGCCAGCCGCCGGAAGCGCGTGGCGTTGTCGTCGTCGAGCGTGCGGTAGGCCTGTACCGCCTCCCGCACGGCCGTCTCGGCCTCGGCGAGGGTCTGCCGGTACTTGCCGAGCATCTTCGTCAACGACCGGTCGGTGGGGGGTGGCTCGGCGTCCGTGCCGACCGGCTCGCCGTCCACCGCGGCGCGGCTCCAGAACTTTCCCTCCATCGCGCTGGCCACCGGGTTGGTGCCCAGCGGCACGGGGCGGGCGAGGCTGTGCAGCCGCCGCACCGCGAGATCCACGGCGTCCTGCTGCTCGCGCAGCGCGGTGAGCAGGCGCTCCGCCTCCTCCGGGTCGAGCCGCAGGCGGCCGGAGTCGACCGAGTCCCGCACCATGGTGACCGCGTTGGCCATCCGTAGCATCCCCGCGACCTGCGGCTCCTCGGCCAGCGGGGCGTCCTCCCTCGGCACGGCGTCGCGCATGGTGGGGGCGAGGCGCTCGGGGAGGTTGGCATCGCTGAGTGCGACCACGTGAGTATCTCCTTGGCTCAGGCGCGCGTCTGCAGCACAGTCTGTTCTTTTCCGGCTCTGCGATCATGCCAGTACGGGCTGTGTTTGCCGGATCGACCATCCAGGTTTGCCCTTGTCCCCCGAACGGGTGACGGCGCCCGCCTCCGTGTGGGATGGCGGGCGCCGTCGCCGGGGCGTGGCCCGGTTATGCCGTGGCGCAGGTGGCGCCGTTGAGCGTGAACGCGGTCGGTGCCGGGTTCGACCCGCTGTAGGTGCCGTTGAAGCCGACGCTCACCGTCGCGTTCGGCGCGATGTTCCCGTTCCAGCTCAGGTTCGTCGCGGTCACCGCCGCGCTGCCGGAGGCCTGCGTCCAGGTGGCGGACCAGCCGGGCGGGGTCAGCCGCTGACTGCCGGGGAAGCTGAACGCCAGCGTCCACGCGCTGACCGCGCTCGAGCCGGTGTTGGTGATGGCCACGCTGGCGGTGAACCCGCCACCGCCGCCCCAGTCCGACGCGCTGTAGGCGACCCGGCATGGACCGGCGCCGGTGCCCTCCAGCGTGGTGAACGCGACCGTCGCCGAGGACGTGGACAGGTTGCCGGCGCCGTCCCGCGCCCGCACGTACACCTCGTACTGGGTGCTGGGCGTCAACCCGGTCAGCGTGGTCGAGTTCGTGGTTGCCTGACCGAGCAACGCGTCGGTGGTGCCCTGTTCGCGGTAGACGTTGTAGCCGGCCAGCCCGCTGCCGCCGGTGTCGGTGGACGCCGACCACGACAACGCCGCACCGGTCGCGGTCACGCTGGCCGCGCTCGGGGTGCCCGGGGCCGACGGCGGGGTGGTGTCGCCGCTGCTGCCGCCGGCGAGGGCGTCGTGCACGGCGGTGTAGGCCTGTTTGCGCTGCAGGTTCGAGTCGGCCATGTGCGCCGAGCCCTCACCGGGGAAGGCGCTCGGGATCCAGGAGTACTTGTCGGTGTAGCCCCAGAAGGTCACCCCGACGCACCGGGTGACGCCGAGGCAGGCGTTCACCGCGTTGCGGTAGTAGGTGTTCTGCGTGCTCACCTTGTTCGAGTCCGACGGCAGCTGCATGCGCACGTCCAGCTCGGTGATCGCCACGTCCAGCCCGAGGTCGGCGAAGCGCTGCAGGTTCTGCTGCATCTGGCTCGGGAACCCGTACTGCACGGCGAGATGGCCCTGGAACCCGACGCCGTCGATCGGCACGCCCTGGTCGAGCAGGCTGTCCACCAACCGGTACATGCCGTCGCTCTTGGCGCCGAGGCCGTCGGTGTTGTAGTCGTTGATGTACAGCTTGGCGTTCGGGTCGGCCGCGCGGGCCGCGCGGAACGCGTCGGCGATGTAGCTCTCGCCGAGGCGCTGCAACCAGAACGAGTTGCGCAGCGAGCCGTCCTCGTTGAGCGGCTCGTTGACCACGTCCCAGGCGTAGATGTCGCCCTCGTAGCGGTCCATCACGGTGGAGATGTGCGTGCGCATCGCGTTGCGCATGGCAGTCGCGTCCAGGTTCTGTACCCAGCCGGGGGTTTGGCTGTGCCAGACCAGGGTGTGGCCGCGCACGGTCTGGCCGTTCTGTTGGGCCAGCGCGACGATCTGGTCCGCCCGGTTGTAGCTGAACCCGCCCTGGTTCGGTTGCAGGGCGTCCCACTTCATCGCGTTGGCCGGCGTCAGCTGACCGAACTCACTGTCCACAGCGGACAGATAGGGCGCGTCACTCAGCTCGTTGGTGTCCACCGCGGTGCCGACGAACTTGCCCCTGGCCGCCGCGTGGGACTGCAACGGCCCCGACGCCTGCGCCGGGGTGGCCGCGACCACTGTTCCGAGCACACCGATCGCGAGACAGCTCGCGGCGGTGAGCACCTTTCTCATCAACATCTCAGGCCTCCCGACCCTTGGTTCCGATCTCAGGTCCAGTTCCCGCCGCCATATGTCCCAATGCCCAGCGCGGCGAAGGGTCGCTTCGCCGCGCTGGGCCGGAGGGTGTGGCCCAACGTGGGTCGCCGGCCGGGCCACACCCTCCGGGTCAGGGGAAGAGCCTGCCGTACTCGGCCAGTGCCATCGCCAGGTCGGCCTGTGCCCAGAACCGGTGGTACCGGAAGCTGGGTTCGGACCCACCGGACAGGTAGCTCTGCACCTGCGGCCACGCCTGGTCGTCGCGGTACCACGACCGCAGGCCGATGAACGTCGACTGACTGTTGATCGTGTCGCCGTTGGCCATGGTGCCGCTGAACCCGCTCGGCACGTAGACCGGATCGTCGAACCGGTCGTAGTCGCCTCTGGTCTCGGTCACCGCGATGCCTCGGCTGTCCTGGTTGGGCGCCGCCCACATCGCGTCGAGCAGGTTCTTGGCCATGTCCCGCGCCGCGGTGTTGCCCGACTCGGACGCGTAGTGCATCAGCGTCTTCGCCAGCGCCGCGGTGATCCCGACGTCCTGGCCATGGGTGGCGACCGTGACGTGCAGGTTGTTGTTGGCACCCGGGTTCTGCGCGTTCCAGTTGTCCGGCTGGCCAGTCCACGTGAGATTGTCCGGAATGGACCAGGTGCCCTGGGCCGCGTTCACCGTGGTGTTGGCGATCGCCCACGGCACCCACTTGTCCAGCAACGTCTTCGCCGTGGCGTTGCCGGTCTGGTTGTACAGCTCGGCGATGCGCTCCATCGACCACGCCTGCATGCCGAACCACCGGTTGCTCGGCGGGTCGTGGTAGACCGGCTGCCAGTCGTAGAACATGCCGTAGAACGTCGCCGTGCCACTGGGTGGCGTGTCGTACCGGCCGCGCCAGCTGTTGGTCGCGCCACCGGCGATGCCGCCCTCAGCGGACTGCAGCCAGCGGTAGAACTCCAACTGCCGGGTGAGGCTGGTCGACCAGTCGGTCACCGCGCTCGGCGACTGCGGCCGCAGCGCCGGCACGTTGGCCAACGCGTAGGCGGCCAACGGGTTCTGGTAGCCGAAGTGGGACTGGCTGGACCCGATCCGCCACGCCCAGCCACCGGTGGTCGCGCCGCCCCAGGCGTAGTACCAGGACATCAGGTAGTGCGCGCTGTCCTTGCCGTTGCCGGCCGCACAGGCCGCCGGGCCGACGCAGTTGCCGATCTTCTTGAAGTACTTGTCGTACATGGAGTACCGCAGGTAGTCACCCATCTTCGCGGCCTTGGTGAGGGTGGTCGAGATCTGCGA
This sequence comes from Actinophytocola sediminis, assembly GCF_054779715.1. Lineage (NCBI taxonomy): Bacteria > Bacillati > Actinomycetota > Actinomycetes > Pseudonocardiales > Pseudonocardiaceae > Actinophytocola > Actinophytocola sediminis. The sequence goes on from NZ_BAAGXS010000062.1 coordinate 65,035, forward strand.
CTGGTTGCCCTGCGCGGTCGCCCACTGCAGCGCCCAGTAGGCCGCCTGCACCGCGCGCGCGTCCGCGTCCGGTGCGTTGGTGTAGCGCCACTGCGTCGCGTACTGCGCGTCGTCGACGAACAGCGGCAGGAACCCGTTGGTGCCACCGTCGTTGAAGCTCTCCCACGACGGGTGCGGCACCGTCTCCCACACCGACTCCTGCGGCCCGCGCTGGAAGGTGTTGATATAGGACGGACTGCCGGTGCCGTTGCCGCGCCTGCCATAGCCGTAGCGGTTGTCCACATCGAGCAGCCAGTGCATGCCGTAGATGTCCCTGGTGCCGTACGTGCTCTGCAACTCCCCGGCCAGCGGGTCGTTGCCAGGGGCCACGTTGGCGTCCAGCGGCACCGGGTAGTCGCTCGGCAGGTCCTCCTCCGGCGCGTAGGTCGCCGGGTCGGCCGGGTTGTACCCGGCGTTGCTCGGCTGGTCGGCCGCGGTCGGGATGATGTGGGTCTCCATCGAGGTCCAGGCCTGGTTGAACCTGGTCCAGTCCTGGGTCACCTGGCCGTACTGGGCCTCCAGCCAGATCCAGTAGCTGAACGCCTCCGAGGTGGTCACGTGCCCGTAGTCCGGCGCCTCCACGATCAGCGTCTCCACCGAGTGGTAGGGAATCGGCGGGTTGTGGCTGGAGAAGTAGCCGTTGGCCGGGTTCTTGATCTTGTCGTAGAGCGCGACGAACCGCTGCACGTAGCTGGACTGGTCGTTGTCGGCCTCGGTGGCGCTGATGGTCGCCGAGGTCTGGCCGGTCGCGCTCGCGGTGAACGTCGCGGTGCCGTTGGCGTTGTCGGTGTCCTCGGCCGCGGCCAACGTCACCGTCTGCGCCGTGTTCCAGTTGCTGGTGGTGAACGTTCTGGTCGCGCCGGTCTGCACGGTCAGGTCGGTGTCGCCCGCGGTGCGCGCGGTGGTCACCGTGACGTTTCCGCTTGGCTGGGCGGAAAGCCGGACCGCGACGTTCGCGGTGCTGCCCTCCGGCACGCTGATCGCGGCCGGGGTGGCGACCACCGACGGCCCGGTGTTCGGCGTGACGGTGACGTCCACCGGGGTGGAGTTGGTGAACGCGTCCTGGTCGTCGTGGGCCCTGGCGATCAGCACGTGGTTGCCGGCCGGGGCGTTGGCCCAGGTTCCGGTGTACGGGCTGGCGGTGTCGGTGCCGATGAGAGTGCTGCCGGCGTAGAACTCGACCCGGTCGACCGAGCCGTCGGCGTCGGCCGCGGTCGCGGCCAGCGGGATGCTCGACCCGGCGGTGTAGGTGGCGCCGGTGGCCGGCTGGGTCAGGCTCACCGTCGGCCCGGCGTTGTCGCCGGTGCAGGCGGTGCCGTTGAGGGTGAAGTTGGCCGGCGGCTGGTTGCTGCCGGAGTAGGTGCCGTTGAACCCGATCTCGGTGGACGCGCCGGAGCCGAGGTTGCCGTTCCACGCGAGGTTGGTCGCGGTCACGTTCGCGCCGGACTGCGACCAGTTGGCGCTCCAGCCGGGCAGGGTGACCTGTTGGTTGCCGGGGAAGGAGAAGCCGAGTGTCCACCCGGACACGGCGTCGCCGAGGTTGTTGATCTGGAGCCGGGCGGTGAACCCGGTGCTCCAACTGGTGACGTTGTAGTCCACCGTGCACGCGACCGCCCGCGCGCCGATCTCCGAGCTGGCTGGGACGGTGGTGGCGATGAGTGCCAGTGAGGCGATTCCGGCCGAGAGCGCTCCCAAACGTCGGGGTCTCATGTGTTCTCCGATGTGCCAAGAGGTGTACGAGATCGGGGAATGGGCACCGCCCCGACAACAGTGCCCCGAACGCCGCCCCGCACACGGGGTGCGGGGCGGCCTCTTCGGTTGGTCAGGTGCTTACAGCGGCGGGTACGCGTTCGCCATGAGCTCCTGGAACTGCGACGAGAACCAGTGTCCCGACACCGGTGCGTCGTCCAGCGCGCCGGACATGTTGTTCTGGTTGCGCGGGTTGCCCTCGTAGGTGGGGTCGCACATCCGGTCGAAGCCCTTGCCCTCGTCGTTGTCGATCTCCCGACTCGAGCCGTCGGACTCACCCGGCGGCTTGATCCAGACGTAGGCGTCGATCCCGGTCGCCGGGTTCGCCCGTGGCCGCTCGCCGAGGCCGGCTCCGGTCTGGTTGCACCAGTTGCCGGAGTTGAACCTGCGGTCGAGGCGCGACTCGTCGACGAAGGTGTTCGGGTCGGTCGACGTGCTCGCGGCGGTCGGACGTTCCGAGCCGCCCCAACCGTTGCGCGAGGTGTCGATCAGCATGCCGATGTTGGCGTCGAAGCACTGCGAGTCGGCGCCGGACCGGAACGCCTGGGCGAAGGTCAGCTCGTCGACGTAGCGGTTGTAGGAGATCCAGTCGGAGTTCTCCCTGACCGGCCGGCCGCCCACCGAGGTGCTGATGGTGAAGAACTCCTCGCGCAGCACGCTGTAGTTGGCGGTGTTGGCGATGAAGCCCCACACGTCGGCCGGGGTAGCGCCCTCGGCGTTGGCCGCCTGGCACATCAGCTGGATGGACGGGGTGAAGTTGTCGTCCCAGCCGATCCAGCCGTGGTGTCCGGCGTCGACGTAGTTGTAGACGTTGGGGATGTCGCCGAGCTTGCCCAGCGCGTAGCCGACGCCCTTGACGTAGTTGCCGTTGGCCTTCATGGTGTCGCACTGCGGCGTGGCCGTCTCGCGCGGCGAGACGTTGGTGACCAGGTTCGGCAGCGAGTCGATCTCGATGACCGTCACGATCCGCAGGTTCGCGTAGGCCGGGCGGGCCAGGATCGCGGCGATCGGGTCGATGTACTCGGTCTTGTACCGGCCGAGGTCGGTCGCGCCGAGCTCGCCGTTGGACGCCAGCGCGGCGCAGTCCCGGCCGGGGAGGTTGTAGATGACGACCTGGAAGACCAGCGGGTTGCCGGCGGACTGGCGCACGGCTTCGTCGAGGTGGGCCACCAGTCCTCGGCCGGTGGCGGTGCCGCTGATCGCCGCGATGCGGTCCATCCACACCCCGGTCGGCTGGTTGGCGATCCGGCTACCGCCGGACTCCTGGCTGGCGCGGGTCGACCAGTCGGGGTTGACGTACACCCCGGCGCCGACGTAGGGGTTGTTGGCCTTGTTCGGGTCGGGGTCGGGGTCGGGTCCTGGGCCGGGGTCCTCACCGGTGCAGGCGGTGCCGTTGAGGGTGAAGTTGGCCGGC
>NZ_BAAGXS010000063.1:0-45003 GCF_054779715.1 Actinophytocola sediminis
TGGGTCAGTCAAGATCCGCCGCCACGTCGCGTCGGTCTGACCAGCGAGCACCAACGCCCGCCGCGCCGGCAGATCCCCATAACCAGCCAACTGAGCAGGCGCGGTAGAAACACCGAGAGCGGTAGCGGCGGACAGGGTGAGCTGCACCGTGACCTTCGCGTGTTCGAAATCCTTACCCGCCAACAAATCCAACGCCACATCCGCCCGCAACTGATCAAGCGTGCGGTCGCCCGCGGCGCCGGTCTCCTTCAGACGATGAGCGATCGCGTTCACCCGCTCATCAGCGAGATGAACACGATCAGCCGGNCACCCGCTGCTCATGCCGCCGCAAAATCGCCGCCGCATCAATGCGGCGGATCACCCTACCCAACAACCGATTCAACGACGCGGGTGCGAGATCCTCAACCTGAGGGACCACCTCCGCCTCGACAATGGCCGCGTCCTGATCAGACAGGACCGCGACCGCCTCCGCGACCCTGCCCGCCCGGTAACTATCGAACCGACCCTGCTTCACCGCCTCCAACGTCAACGGAAGACGAGTAACCAAGGTCACCGCCAGATCCAGCCGGCGTTGCGCGGCACGAAACGACATCCCCAACAACGCCGCCACCTCCAACGCAGCAAACCTCTCATCCGCGTTCGCGGCGAAGACAGCCAAGTGCTCCAAGGCGTGGCCCTCGGCCTGCCACGCCACCCGCTGCATTCCAAACGCCTTCGCCAGAGGCACCGCTTGCGCGACATCCCCTGGTGGCACCTCGAAGACAGGAGTGAACATGTGTTCGACTCTACCCTCGACCCGAACACTTGTCCTTGCCACAAAAGGGAATCACCTGATCGAGAACACCGTGACAGGACGTAAGGAAAGTCGCCCCGCTACGCGACCGGATCACCAGCGCCACCAACGCTGGGCGCTCGCTCAGTGGCCCCTGGTCGCATAACGGCGGCGGCCGATGGTGGCCACCACGGTCAGCGGCACGGCCACCACCAGCGTGCTCACGAACATCGGCTGGAAGCTGCCGGCGTCGACCAGCGGGCCGAACACCGCGGCACCGACCGCGCTGCCGGTGAACAACATGGTCGCGAACAACGACACCGCGGTGGCCCGCGACTCCGGCGCCATGTCGGTGGCCCAGGTCTGCAGCGTCGAGTGCATGAACGCCCAGCCGGCACCGAGCAGCACCGTGCCCGCCACCACCGGCGCGGCCGCGTGCGAGATCGTGAGCACCACGTAGGCCAGCACCGCGAGCGAGCCGCCGACCAGGATCAGCCACGCGGGCGCCAGCCTGCGTGTAGCCGACTTCACCACCCGCGCGAACACCAGCACCGCCGCGCCGTAGGCCGTGGTCAGCACGCCGGCCAGGGTCACCGACAATCCACTGGCGTGCAGCACCGCGGGGAAGAAGGTCAGCGGGCCGAGCAGCACCAGGCCCTCGGTGAGCGCCAGCGCCAGCACCAACAGCGCCGGCCGGTTCACCAGCACCGCCCGCAGCGAGGCCAGGATCGGCGGGCGATCACCGGTGCGCGCCGGCTCCGGCAGGCCGCGCATCACCACCGCCAGCACCGCCCCGGCCACCGCGGTCAGCGCGAAGGCCACCCGCCAGCTGGCGAAGTCGGCCAGCAGCCCGGCGCCGACGGTGGCCAGCGACATGCCGACCGCGGTGCTGGTCATCAGGTCGGTGAGCGGCGCCTGCCGGACCCGCACCGGCACGGTGTCCCCGATGTACACCAGCGCGCCGGGGATCGCCGCCGCGAAACACGCGCCGGTCAGCCCGCGCGCGACCACCAGCCAGCCGATCCCGGGCACCAGCGCCGAGGCCAGGCCGAACACCGCGGCCGCGGCCAGCGCGAGGCGCATGGTGCGTACCCGGCCGAGCCGGTCGGACACCATGGCCCAGCAGATCTGCGCGATGCCGTAGCACAGGAAGTACGCGGCGGCGGCCTGGCTGACCGCCTCGACCGAGCCGTCCAGCTCGGTGGCGATCACCACCAGCATCGGCGCGATCATCAACCGGTCGAAGGAGCTGGTGAACGCCGCCGCCCGCAACAGCCGCAGGGACCCGCCTGCGCCCTCAGTACTGGTCGACACGCTCCTCCAACTCCACATCGGACCGGGCCGCTCCCAAGGTACCCGCCCAGCGGAGATAGAGATCGTGTTCGACCTCACACAGGTCGAGCACCCGACCGGCCATGAAGTCCACCAGCGCGGCCACGTCGCGCGCCCCGGCGTAGAAGGCCGGGCTGGCCGGCATGATCACCGCGCCCTCGGCGGCCAGCGTCCGTAAGTTGTCCAATGTGGACAGTCGAAGCGGGGTCTCGCGCAGTACCACGACCAGCTTGCGTCGCTCCTTCAGCGTGACGTCGGCGGCCCGCTGCACGAGGTTGTGCGTCACGCCGGTGGCCACCGCGGCCACGGTGGCCGTGGTCGCCGGCGCGATGATCATCCCTTTGGTCCGGTACGAGCCGGACGACGGCCCGGCGGCGATGTCCCCGGCCGGCCAGTACCGCAGCGCCGAGACCTCCCGGCCGAGCCACGCCGACAGGTCCGCCTGCCAGTGCCGGTCGCGCACCGCCTGGCCGGTCTCGTCGAGCAGCGTCAGCCGCGCCGCCTGGCTGACCATCACGTCGACATCCTCGCCGGCGTCGATCAGCCCGCGCAGGATCGCCGCCGCGTAGGGCGTACCGCTCGCGCCGGTGACGCCGACCAGCCAGGGGCGCCGGGTCATGTCGGTCGCCGCCCGCCGGTCCGCGCGGTGATCCGGTCCGCGCACGCGCTGACCAGCGCGCCGATCCTGGCGGCGTTGTCCTCGTGCAGCTCGGTGAAGAACGCCAACGAGCACACCACCCGCACCACCTCCCCCTTACGGCCGAACACCGGTGCCGCGACCCCGCTCTGGGCCATGTCGTACTGCTGGATGCTGGTGGAGTACCCGCGTTCCCTGGTCACCGCCAACGCGTCGTGCAGCGCGTCCCGGTCCACAATGGTGTGTGGGGTGAACTGCTTGAGCCCCAACCGGTCCACCCACTCGTCGACCGCCGTCCTCGGCTGCCAGGCGTGGTAGGCCTGCATGATCGCCGGCGCGGAGAACGGGAAGCCCTCGCCGACGCCGACGGTCACCCGCACGCCGATCGAGCGCTCGGCCTTCGCGGTCACCACATAGCCGCCGGAGCCGTCCGGCGCGGCGAGGAACACCACGAACCCGAGCCTGCGGGCCAGCTCGTCGATCTCGTGCTGGGCGACGCTGGCGACCATGTCGTCGGTGACGCCGGTCAGCGTGAGCAGCTTGGGCCCCAGCATCCAGCCGGACCGCTCGCCGGTCGAGGTCACCCAGCCGGCGCGTTGCAGCGTGGCCAGGATGTTGTAGCAGGTGCTGCGGTTGAGCCCGAGCTCACTGACGAGATCCTTCGGCGCCACCGGTCGCGGCCACTCGGCCGCGAGGCGCTCCAGGATCCGTACCGCCGACGACACCGCCGGAACATCACCCGCCAAGGTCGTGCCCCCTTTGTCTGTAAGTCACGGCGCGAGCACCTCGGCCCACTTGTGCGCCACCGACTCTAGGTAGTCGGGGTCGCCCGTGGACACCTTGGGGAAGGTCGCCCGCCGGTCGAACGGCCGGCAGGCGTCGATCACCGCCCGGCTGTTGAACGGCGGCGCGCCTTCGACGAGCAACGGGTCGAGCTTGCTGCCCCAGGTGCCGGCGACCACGTCGATGTCGCCCGCCGGGTCGCAGCGGGTGCTCATCGCCCACACCACCTCGTCCAGGTCGGCCGCGTCGATGTCCTCGTCGACCACCACCACGAACCGGTTCATGTACGCCGCGGCCGGCAGTTGCGCGGTGAGGTGGCCGACCTGCCTCGCGTGTCCGGCGTAGCGCGGCTCGATGGACACCGCGATGAACAGCCGCCCGCCGCCCGACTCGTGCGCCCACGCCTTGCGCACCCCGGGCACGCCGGCGTTGACCAGCGCGTCCTCGATCATCGCGGACTTCATCACGGTCCGCATGTAGGAGTAGTCGTGCGGCGGTTTGCCGGGCGGGGCGCCGAGCAGGATGGGGTTGTCGCGGTGGTACATCCGGACGATCTCCATCGCGGGCGCCGGCCGGCGCCTGCCGGAGTAGTACCCGGTCCACTCGCCGAACGGGCCCTCGTCGCGCATCAGGTCGGGGCGCAGCCAGCCCTCGACGACCACCTCGGCCGCGGCCGGGATCGGCAGGCCGGTCTCGCCGGTGAGCACCGGCACCCGCTGGCCGAGGATCGCGCCCGAGTAGGCGAGTTCGGAGATCCCGGTTGGCACCTCGGTGCCGCCGGTGACCAGCAGCACGGGGTGGTGTCCGAAGGAGACGACGACCGGCGCCTTGCCGTGCCGCTCGAACCAGCGCTGGGTGTGCTGGGCGCCGTGTTTGCCGGGCACCGCGTTGATGGTGGCGCTGCGGCCGTCGTCGACGACCTCCATCCGGTAGCAGCCGCCGTTGATGTCGCCGGTCTCCGGGTCGGAGGTGATCACCAGGCACCCGGTGCCGATGTAGCGGCCGCCGTCGCCGGCATGCCAGCGCGGCACCGGTAGGTCGAGCAGGTTGACCTCGGGGCCCTCGATCACGTTGTCCAGCAACGGGGATCGGGTGACCACCTCGGGCGGGAAGTCGGCCGCGCCGGCCGCCCAGCGCGACGGCCGGCCGCGTAGGGCGGCGACCAGGCCGGCGTCGTCGAGGTCGTCGCCGAGACCGAGGGTGTGCCCGAGGCGGCGCGCGGAGCCGGTGCTGCCGGTGAGCACCCGGCCGGTCGGGTAGCCGTCGATCTCGCTGAAGAGCATGGCTTTCGGGTTGGGCCGTTGGTAGCTCAGCTCGGCGATCGCGCCCAGTTCGGTGTCCCAGTGCGCGCCGCGCACCTCGCGCAGCTCACCGAAACCGTCCACAGTGTCCAGCCAGGTACGCAGGCTGGCCTTCGGTTCGGTCATCGAGCCGCTCCCGCCAGGTGGCCGGCGACCAGGTCCAGTGCGCCGGGGGCCTCGAGGAGGCCGAAGTGCCGGGCGTTCGCGAGGACCTCGAGCCGGGCACCGGGAATGCCGTCGGCCAACGTCCGCGCCATCGCCGGCGGGGTGGCGTAGTCGTGCTCGCCGACCACCACGAGGGTCCGCGCGGTGATCGAGCCGAGCAGCGCCCGGCCGTCGAAGGCGCCGAGTGCGCGGCAGGCCTGGGCGTGCGCGCGGGAGTCGGTGGCTAGGAACAACTCCGACATCCGGCCGACCTCCGCGGGCGCGCGCAGGGCGAACTCCGGGGAGAACCAGCGGTCCACCTGGAACGCCAGCTGCTGTGCGCGTGGTTTGCCGGTGGCGTTGGCCGCGCGCTCGGCCCACGCGCTTTCCTTGTCCTGGCCGTAGTCCGCGGTCGTGTCGGCGAGTACCAGCCGGTGCACCAGGTCCGGGCGGGTGCCGGCCAGGGCGATGGCCACGCAGCCGCCCATCGACATGCCGGCCACCGCGACCGGGCCGTCGTCGAGGCGCTCGATCAGCTCGACGACGTCGCCTGCCAGGTCGCCAACGGTGAACGGTTCACCGTCCCAGGTGGACTTCCCATGGCCACGGGCGTCCACGGCCACCACGTTGACGTCGGGTTCGAGCCGCTCGGTGAGCGGGCGCCACAGCTCACCCGACATGGCCAGCGGATGCAGCAGCAGGACCGTGCTCATTTCGGCGACCTCCGTTCGGCGGCGGTGGCCACCGCCCGGCGGATCTCCGGGTAGGTGCCGCACCGGCAGATGTTGCCCTCCAGGTGGTCGGTGATGTCCTGTTCGGACGGTCGAGGGTTCTCCGCGAGCAGCTCGGTGGACATCAGCACGAACCCGGGAATGCAGTAGCCGCACTGCGCCGCGCCGCACTCGACGAACGAGGACACCACGTCGTCGTTCTCGTCGAGGCCCTCGGTGGTGGTGATCTGCGCACCGTCGTAGCGCCGGGCCAGCGCCAGGCAGCTGGACACGCTCGTGCCGCCGACCAGCACGGTGCACGCGCCACACGCGCCGACCCCGCAGCCCTCGCGGACGCTGGTCGTGCCGACCTGCTCGCGCAACGCGTCGAGCAGCAGGGTGTCGTCCTCGGCGACCACCCGGTGGTCGACGCCGTTGACGTTCAGTCTGATCCGGACGGTCAAGGCTTCTCCTCCAGCGCGGTGACGATCGACTCCGGGGTCAGCGGCAGGGTCGTCATGCGGACCCCGACCGCGTCCCGGACGGCGTTGGCGATGGCCGGGGCGATGCCCAGGATGCCGGTCTCGCCGACGCCCTTCGCGCCGAACGGACCGTCGTCGTGCGGGCTCTCCACGATGATCGGGGTCAGCTTGTCCGGCAGGTCCCTGATCGACGGCAGCTGGTAGTCGAGCAGGGTGCCGTTGATCAGCTGGCCCTGGTCGAGCACGAGCTGGTCGAACAGCGCGTGCCCGATGCCCATGATCGCCGCGCCGGACAGCTGTTGTTCCACCAGCGCCGGGTTGATCGCCCGGCCGACGTCGCCGGCGACCGCGAGGTGTTCGATGTGGACTCTGCCGGTGGCGGTGTCCACGGTGAGCTGGACGCCGACCGCGCCGGCGAACCAGTGCTCGGTGACCTTCGCCGACCGCCCGGTCTCCTTGTCATACGGCGACCAGGTGGTGGTGAAGTTGGCCTCGGCGGTCAGCGTCGCGCCACGCGCGCCGAAGTGGCCGTGCACCAGCTCGGCCACGCCGACCAGCTGGTCGCCGGCGCGCAGGCCGTCGACCGTCAGCTCCACTGTGGACGCCTCGACCCCGAAACGCTCGGCCGCGAGGCCGATCAGCTTGTCCCGCATGGCCTCGGCGACCCGACGGACCGCGTTGCCGGTGTGGTAGGTGGATCGGCTGCCGGCGGTGATCGTGTCGTAGGGGGTGGCGTCGGTGTCCGCGCGCACCACGTGCACCCGCTCGGAGTTCATCGCCAGCACGTCGGCGGCGATCTGCGCCATGATCGTGTCGCTGCCCTGTCCCATGTCGACGGTGCTGATCAGCAGCGTGGCCGACGCGTCCTGGTTGAACTGCAGCACGGCGTTGGAGATCGTCGGGGTCAGCACGGCCTTCACCCCGACCGCGACCCCGCGCCCGCGCCGCAGCCGCCCGCTCTCCCGCTCGACCGGGTCGAACCAGCCGATGGCGTTGGCCACCGCGTCCAGGCAGCCGACGAAGTCCGCGCTGTGCATCCGGGTGCCCATCGGCGCCTCGTCGCCCTCGCGCAGCAGGTGCCGGCGGCGGAACGCGTACGGGTCCTCGCCGAGCTGGTGGGCCAGCTCGTCGATCAGCGACTCGTGCGACCAGGTCACCTGGGGCACACCGAACCCGCGGAACGGCCCGGCGGATGGCTTGTTGGTGTACACGCACCGGGACCGCACATTGGCGTTCGCGATCCGGTAGGGCCCTGGCGCGACCATGCCGGACTTCGCGGTGATCCGCGGGCCGACGTCGGCGTAGGCGCCGGTGTCGTAGCGCACGTCGGCGATGGCCGAGACCAGGTTGCCCTCGGCGTCGGCGGTAAGACTCGAGGTGACCCCGGCGCCGTGCCTGGTGGTCAGCAGGAACGCCTCCTCGCGGGAGGCCACCAGCCGCACCCGGCGCCCGGTGGTCCAGGCCAGCGCGGCGGCCAGCGGCTCCAGCCGGTCGTACATCTTCGCGCCGAAGCTGCCACCGAGCGGCCGGGTGGTCACCCGGACCCTGGACAGCGGCAGGTCGAGCAGGTCGGCGATCGTCTGCCGCACATAGGAGGGTGTCTGCGTGGTGGACAGCATCTCCAACCGTCCACTGTCGACCCACGCGATCGTGCACGGCAGCTCGATCGGCACGTGGTGGGTCGGCGGCGCCCAGAACTCGCCGGTCACGGTGTGCGCGCCGGACTCCCTGGCGGCGTCGGCGTCCCCGTGGCGCAACGTGTAGGTGTAGTTGACGTTGGTGTCGCGCACCCCGCGCAGGTGCCGCAGGTCGCCGAACACCGACGACGGCCGCAGCTCGTCGTGCACGTAGGCCGAGCCGGTGAGCGCGTCGGCCAGGTCGTAGATCGGCGGCAGTTCCTCGTACTCGACCCACACCGCGTCGGTGGCCGCGCGCGCGGTGGCCAGGTCGGCGGCGAGCACCGCGGCCACCGGTTCCCCGACATAGCGCACCTTCTCGTGCGCCAGCGCGGGCTGGTCAGCGAACGCCGGCCCGGTCAGCAGCCGGTCGCCGAAGTGCTTGTACAGGTCGGCGCCGGTCAGTACCGAGTAGACACCGGGCATGGCGAGCGCGTCCTCGGTGTGCACCGCGCCGATCAGCGCGTGCGGCTGGGTACTGCGATGCACCGCGACGTGCGCGGCCGCGCCGACCGGCTGGTCGCCGACGTGCGCGATCAGCCCGCGCACCCGGCCGACGGTGTCGAACCGCGCCCGGCGACCGCCGACCCACCCCTGCTCAAGCATGCTGAAGGTCCTTCCACGCGCCACGAACCGCGTCCTCGACGGTCACCCTGGCCAGCCTGCGCTTGTAGGCCACCCCACCGCGCACGTCCGGGATCGGGTCCAGCTCCGGCTCGATCGCCGCCAGCGCCGCGTCCACCGCACCCTGGTCGTCGAGCCCGGCGACGTCGACCGGCACGTACCTCGGTGTCGGCGCGACCGCGCCGAGTCCGATGTGGATGGTCGAGCCGGTCACCAGCACCGCGGCCGACGCGCACGGCCAGTCGTTCTCCCCCAACGAGGAGTTCTTGACGAACCGGCCGGCACCGGCCGGCTGGGCGGGCACCCGGATCCCGGACACCAGCTCGTCTGGTTCGAGCGCGGTCTGCTGGAAGTCGACGAAGAACTCCCGGATCGGGATCTTTCTGGTCCCCCGCACGGAGGTCGCCAGCACGGTCGCGGCCAGCACCAGCAGCGCGGGCGGTGGGTCGAGCCGGTAGTCGCCGTGGGCGAGGTTGCCGCCGGCGCTCGCGGTGTTGCGCACCCTCGGGTTGGCGACCTGGTGGTAGGCCGCCGCGGCCAGCGGCGCGGTGGCGCGGACCGTCTGGTCGGTCTCCATCCGCCGCACGGTCACCATCGGCCCGACCAGCAGCCCGTCGGCGTCGGCGGTGATGTCGGCCAGTCCGGGGATCTCGGCCAGGTCGACGAAGTTGTCCGCGAACAGGATGCCCTGTTTGATCAGGATCTGGATGGCGGTGCCGCCACCGTAGACCATCGGGTTGTCCAGTGTGGACAGCAGGCCGGCGGCCTCGTCGAGGCTCGCCGGCCGGTGCAGGGTCGGCATCAGCGCCCCCGGCGCAGCACGGCGGTCAGCAACGCCACGACCGAGACGATGACCGCGGCGAGCGCGAGCCCTCTGGTGGTCGGGTCGGCGACCACGACGGCGTCCGTGCCGCGCGTCGGGGCCGCCGGGCTGGTGGTGGCGGCGGCCGGCACTGCGGGGCGGGCCTTCTTCGTCGCCGGCAGCTTCTCCGCCGGGGCGCCGCAGGCGATGGCCAGCGACCTGGCGAACTCCAGCTCCACCTCGCGGCTGCGCCGGCGGATGATCGGCTCGCCGAGGCGGCCGAGCTTGCCCCACAGGGCCATGTCCATCTCGTAGCCGATGACCGAGTCCTCGCCGTCCGGCCGGACCGCGAGCCGCGCGTCGATCTTGATCGAGCTGCCGAGCCTGCGGTCCTCGCCCCGGAGCACGGCGGTGACCTCCTTGGTCGCCGTGTCCTCGCTGATCGTCTGGATCGCGGCGGAGAACCCCGCGGCGAAGCGCACATGCGCGATCTCGTTCACCAGCGTGCCGCGATAGGTCTTCTCATCCACCCGTTCCAGTTCCTCGCAGCCGGGAATGCAGCCGCGCATGGTGTCCGGGTCGAAGAACAGCGAGAAGACCTTGTCGGGTGCCGCCGGCACGGAGAACTCGGACGCAAGTTTCATTGAGACCGCCATATGAGACGTGGAGTCCTGTCAGCGAGACACTAGGAGTGTCGTTTGCTGGTGTCAAGGACGCGCAGACAGGTCGCTACAGGCCTTGACGTCGCCGTTTACCAGAACTTAGCATCCGCCCCACAGGACAACGAGTGTCATATAGAGGACCAGGGAGTACCCCATGGCCATCACCACCCGTCTTCTGGCCGCCGCGGCGGCCGGCCTGATCGCGCTCACCGCGACGGCCTGCGGCGGTCAGGGCACCGCCGAGGACGATGGCGATCCTCGAACGCTGCGCATCGCGCACAACTCCAACGCGGCCGCGCTCCCCGTGCAGGTGGCCATGGCCGAGGGGATCTTCGAGAAGCACGATCTGGACGTCGAGTTCACCAAGGTGGAGAACATCGGCACGCTGCCCGGCACGCTCGGCCGCTCCTTCGACATCGCACTGTCCGTGCCGACGACGGTGATCTCCGCGGCACAGCAGGGCATTCCGGTCACCCAGGTGTCCGGCGCCACCATCGACGTCGAGGACAACCCGACGGGTTTCGTGATCGGCTCGAAGAAGTCCGGCATCACCGACATCAAGCAGCTCGCCGGCCGGACGCTCGGCGTGCTGACCGAGACCGGCACCACGCACGTGGCCACCAAGGCGTGGCTCAAGCAGGAGGGCGTCGACCCGGCCAGCGTGAAGATCGTCCAGGTGGACGGCCCGGCACAGGCCGACCAGCTCGCGGCCGGCCGGGTGGACGCGGTGGAGACCGTGATGCCCTTCGCCACCAGCGTGCTCGCCGACCCGAACGCGGTGAACCTTGGCGACCCCTACCTCAAGCTCGCGCCGGAGCTCTCGGCCATCCTGTGGATCTCCCGCCAGGACTGGGCATCGCAGAACGCCGAGGTGATCGCCGACTTCCGGGCCGCGCTGGACGAGGCGGCGGAGTTCGTCGCCGGCGACGACGCGCGGGCCCGCGCGGTGCTCAAGGACTACACCGGCCTGCCGGACGCGGCGATCAAGGCCGCGGTACTGCCGACCTACACCACCGAGGTGCGCGCCGAGGACCTGGAGATCTGGCTGGACGCGATGCGCGAGGCGGACGGGTTCACCGGGGACGTCGACCTGGACGCGCTCGTCGCGGCGCAGAGCTGACATGACGTCGGTGTGGGACGAGTTCGTCCCGGCCGGAGAGCTGGACCGGTTGCGCGCCAACGGGTTCGGCGGCCCGGTCGAGCTCGGTGAGCGGCCGTGCCTGCTGGTGGTCGACGTGACGCTGTCGTTCATCGACACCGCCTACCCGACCGGGTGCGGGCAGATGGGCTGGGATCGCCTGCCGGCGATCGTGTCGTTGCTGGAAACAGCGCGGGCGAACGGGATTCCCCGGGTACTCACCGCGGGCTCGCCGCTGGACGCGGTGTTCGTCGGCGGCGCGGTGAAGCTCAGCCAGGACCCGGACACCGCCCGGCTGGTGCACGACGCACCGTTCCCGCCGGAGCTGACCCCGCGCGCCGACGAGTACGTGGTGCACAAGGCCAAGGCGAGCGCGTTCTTCGGCACCCCGCTGCTGACCTACCTGACCGCCAACCGGATCGACTCGCTGATCGTGGCCGGGACCACCACCTCCGGCTGTGTGCGGGCCACCGTCGTGGACGCGGCCTCCCACGGCTACCGGGTACTGGTCGCCGAGGACGCCTGCTTCGACCGGTCGGCGTTCGCGCACGCCGCGAACCTGTTCGACATCGAGCTCAAGTACGGGTCCGTTGTGGACACCCGCCGGGCGACCGAACTGATGGGAACCTGATGACTCCGACGATCCAGTGCACTGATCTCTCGGTCACGCTGCCCGGTGCCTCCGGTGCGGTGGACATCCTGCGCGGGGTGAGCCTGGCGGTCGACAGGGCCGAGTTCGTGTCGATCCTCGGCACCTCCGGCTCCGGCAAGACCACGCTGCTGCGGGTGCTCGGCGGGCTGCTCACGGCCACCGGCGGCGAGGTTCGCTGCGACGACACGGTGATCGACGGCCCGCCGGCCGGCGTGGTGACCGTGTTCCAGGACTACGCGCACTCGCTGCTGCCGTGGCGGACCGTGCGGCGCAACGTCGCGCTGGGCATCGAGGCCACGCTCGCGAAGTCCGAACGCGACGATCGGGTGGACGAGGCGCTGACCATGGTCGGCCTGCTCGAACGCGCCGACGAGTACCCGTGGCGGCTGTCGGGCGGTATGCAGCAGCGGGTGCAGATCGCCAGGGCGCTGGCCACCCGGCCAAGGGTGCTGCTGATGGACGAGCCGTTCGGCGCGCTGGACGCGATGACCAAGGCGTCGCTGCAGGACCAGCTCCAGCAGGTGCAGGAGCTGACCGGGACCACGATCGTGTTCGTCACCCACGATGTCGAGGAGGCGGTGTACCTGTCCGACCGGCTGGTGGTGCTGGCTGGCAGCCCGGCGAACATCGGGCTGTCGTTGGACATCCCGCTGCCCCGGCCGCGACACCAGATCACCACCAAGGAGCGCGCCGACTACCTCGGTCTGCGGCACCGGGTCTACGAGGCGCTCGGGCACACGGTGGGTGAACCGGCCCATGGCTAGCCGGATCAACATCGTTGGCGCGGCGGTGTTCGTGCTGGCGATCGGGTTGTGGGAGCTGCTGGTCCGTACGTCCATTCTGGACTTCGCGTACCTGCCGCCGCCGACCGTGGTCGCCACCGGCCTCGGTGAGCTGTTCTCCTCCGGTGAGCTGGCCGAGGCGCTTGGCCACACGCTGTTCGCCGCGCTGACCGGCTGGGCGCTCGCCGGCCTGGTCGGGGTGGCCGCCGGCTCGGTACTGGGGTTGGTCCGTCCGGTGTGGATGTACTCGATGGCGAGCCTGGAGGCGTTGCGGGCACTGCCGATCGTCGCGTTCGTGCCGGTGGCCGTGCTGCTGTTCGGGTTCTCCGTGCAGACCGAGATCATGGTGGCGTTCTACGCCGCGCTGTGGCCGATCCTGCTGAACACGATCAGCGGCATGCGCACCGAGCCCCGGCTGCTCGAGTCGGGCGCGGTACTGCGGCTGTCCCGCGCGGCCGTGCTGTGGAAGATCCGGCTCCCCGGCGCCACCGCGATGATCGTGGTCGGCCTCCGCCTTGGCCTGTCGGTGTCCCTGGTGCTCACCCTGGTCGCCGAGATGGTCGGCAACCCGGCCGGCTTGGGCTTCCTGCTGGTGGAGAAGGGCCAGGCACTGCAACCGGGCCAGATGTTCGCGGCGGTCTTCGTGATCGGGGTGACCGGCATCGTCCTCAACGGACTCGTCATGGGTGCGGCCAGGTTCGCCTTCCGCGGCCAACTAGCCGCCGCCGGAGAGGTGACAACGTGAGTCACGGGTCAACCCCAGAATCAAAGTCACCCCAGGAACTCCCCAACCGCACCTCAGGGGAACGTGAAGCAACCCAGCCACAAGTACGCCCCCAACCCCCACCCACCACCCCCAACGCAACCAACACAAAGAAGCGCGGGGAGGCGGACCGCCGCGCTGGCACTCCGATTCGTGGTCTGCTGCCGTTGGTCCTGCTGCTGGTGGTCTGGGAGCTGGCCGGCGACCCGACCTCGCCGTACTTCCCGCCGCCGTCCACCTGGATCGACGGCGTACAGCCGCTGATCGACGCCGACAAGCTTCTGCCGGCGATCGGCGAGACGTCCCTGACATTCCTGTTGGGACTGTTCGCCGCCACCGTGCTCGGCGCGGTGGTCGGCACGCTCGTCGGCGCGAGCCGCCCGGTCGACCGGGCGCTGTCCCCCAGCCTGGAGTTCCTGCGCGCGTTGCCGGCGGCCTCGCTGGTGCCGGTGGCCGCGCTGGTGCTCGGCTACACGGCCGAGATGAAGCTGGTCGTGGTGGTGTTGCCGGCGACCTGGCCGATCCTGCTGACCTGCCGCACGGCCAGGCGAACGCTGAGCCCGGTACTGCTGGACACCCCGCGTACCCTCGGACTGTCCACATGGCACCGGATGACCAAGATCCTGACCCCGGCGTTGACCCCCGCGGTGCTGCTCGGCGTGCGGGTCGCGGCGCCGCTGGCGCTGATCATCACCCTCCTGGTGGAGATCGTCACCAGAATCGACGGCCTTGGCGCCGCGCTCGGCGCCGCACAGGCGAACTTCCTGTCCGCACAGGTGTACGGGCTGCTCACGATCGCCGGCGTGTTGGGGTTCCTGGTGAACTGGATCGTCACCCGCGCCGAGACCGCGGTCAGCCGCCGAATGCGAGGGACGGCCTAGATGAGCGAGACCGAGACGGGACAACCGTGGTACCGGTCGCTTGACCGGACGAAGTGGCGGGCGCTGATCGCCGCGAACCTCGGCTGGCTGTTCGACGGGTTCGAGACCTACGCGCTGATCCTCACCGCCGGGGTCGCCCTGCGCCAGCTCCACCCGGAGGCGGTCGCCGACCTGCCGTTCTACATCGGACTGACGATCGCCATGACCCTGCTCGGCTGGGGTTTCGGCGGGATCATCGGCGGCGTGGTCGCCGACTACCTCGGTCGCCGCAAGGTGCTGCTGATCTCGATCACGCTGTACTCGCTGTTCACCGGTCTGTCGGCGTTCGCCTGGAACTGGGAGTCGTTCCTGGTGCTGCGGCTGCTGACCGGGATCACGCTGGGCTCCGAATGGGGCACCGGTACGTCATTGGTGGCCGAGATGTGGCCGGCGCACGCCCGTGCGAAGGCCGCCGGGCTGATGCAGTGCGGCCTCGGGCTCGGCTTCTTCCTCGCGTCGGCGGCCTGGCACTTCATCGCGCCGCTCGGGGAGAACTCGTGGCGGTACATGTTCCTGCTCGGGGTGCTGCCGGCGCTGTTCGCGCTCTGGCTGCGCCGCAGCGTGCCCGAGTCGGACAAGTGGACCAAGGTGGCCGCCCGCCGGGATGCGCTGCGGTCCCAGGCCGAGCTGACCGAGGAGGAACGCACCTACACCAAGTTCACCCTGCGCCAGATCCTGGCCGACCCGAAGCTGCGCAGGCTGACCATCCTCGGCTCGATCATGTCGACGGTGACCACGCTGGCCTGGTGGGGCATCTCGACCTGGGTGCCGGCCTACGTCGGCAGCCGGGCCGCGGCAGAGGGGCACACCGCGGAGAGCTACGCCTCGACCGCCGGCATGATCTACAACGCCGGCGCGATCGCCGGGTACATCGCCCTCGGTTTCGCCGCCGACCGGTTCGGCCGCAAGGCGACGGTGTTCACCTACTTCGCGGCGTCGCTGGTGATGACCCCGGTGCTGTTCCTGTGGACCTCGGACCTGACGCTGGTGTTGTTGCTGTGCGCGGTGAACGGGTTCTTCACCCTCGGCCAGTACACCTGGATGCCGGTGTGGCTGCCGGAGTTCTACCCCACCCATCTGCGCGCCAGCGGCGCGGCGTTCGTGTTCAACGCCGCGCGGTTCATCGCGTTCCTCGGCCCGCTGCTTGCCGGCTCGATCATCGCCGCGCTCGGCGGCTACGGCACCGCGGCCACGGTCGTCGGCCTGGTCTACGTGGTGGGCATGTTCGTGGTCCCGTTCTGCCCGGAGACCCGAGGCAAGCAACTGCCGGACTAGGCCGTGTTTCAGAGCCGTGGCCAGCGGGATGTTGTGTGTGTCGGCCTGTTCGGCCAGCACCGCGCTGGGCCATTCGGCGCAAATCCGCGACAGTGCCGTCATGGGGGCCGATCGGGCCCGTTCCTCCCCCGCAAGGTCGTCACCTGGCGAGAGGAACGGGCGATGATGGCCAACGAGTGCGGAGACCCCGACAGACCGCGTACCCCTGGGCTGCTACCCCCGCACCCCGAGCGCGGAGATCGACCGCCTGCTGACCCGGCCGCGCTACTCGACGCGCTGACCCCGCGACAGCGGGAGATCATCCGACTGCGCGTGGTGGTCGGGCTCTCCGCCCAGGAGACCGCAGAGCGCCTCGGCATGGCGCCGGCCGCCGTGCGCCTGGCGCAACACCGCGCCCTCAACCACCTCCGCGCCGCGGTCGGCCAACTCCCCGGCTGACCGCGGCCCACCGCCGGACGTCGAGCATCGAGTTCGACGTCCGGCGGGTGGGGGTCACTCGCGTTCGCTGATCGCCTCGACCGGGCGGGTGCGCAGCGCGACCCTGGTCGGGATGCCGACCGCGAGCAGGCCGAGCAGCGCGGTGGTGCCGATGACGGCCAGGTAGATCAGCGGCGGCGCGGACGGGACCGGCGACTCGGTGAGGCCGATGCTCACCCCGATCAGTGGCGGCACGGCCGTCACCGTGCCGACCACCACGGCGATCGCGACCACCAGCAGCGCCTCGATCCGCATCATCCGCACCACCTGGGTCCGCTTCGTGCCGACCAGCCGCAGCAGCGCGAACTCCCGTCCCCTGGCCGCGGTCGCCATCACCAGCGTGTTCACCACGGCGATCGCCAGGTAGCCGAGGATCACGAACAGCGCGATCAGGTTCGTCCACGACTCGGTGGCCCGTTGATCCTCACCGGCGGCCGCCAGTTCCTCGCGGTCCACCACGCTCACCCCGGGAAAGGGGCCGATCGACAGCGGCGCGTCCGAGCTCACCAGCAGGGAGTGGTCCAGCCGCGAGGTCGTGTGCTCGGCCAACAGGTCGTGCGGCAGCGTCACCTCACCGAAGCCGAGGCCCCGGCCGTAGGTCGCCACCACCTCCGCGCGCAGCGCGGCACCGTCCCCCAACCGCATGTCCACTGTGGAGCCGACGTCGACGCCGAGGGTCTCGGCCGCGTTCTCGCTCAACGCGACGGTGTCGCCGGTCAGCCGGTTGAGGTCCCCCGAGCGCGGATCGAGGTCCAGGGTCTTCGCCAACCCCTCCGGCGAGATCCCCTGCGCGGCGAAGGAGCTGACCTCCTGCCCGTTGGGCACGAACACCTGGCTGCGCACCACCGGGGTGACCGCGTCGACCCCGTCTGCCGCCCGCACCACCCCGGTCACCGCGGGCGCCACGCCCGACGGCCCGGTCACCACGTAGTCCGCGACCACCCCGGAGTCGGCCTGTTCGGCCGCCGCGGCCGCGATCGTGGTCTGGGTGAAGATCTGCACCGACGCCATGGTGATCGCCAGCACCAGCGGCGCGACCACGCCGGCCAGCCGCCGGGTGTTGGTCGCCACGCTCGCGGTCGCCAGGTGCCCGCCGACCGGCGACATCGAGCGCAGCAGCGGCCCGGCCACGCGCACCGCCACGGCGATCACCGCCGGCCCGCACAGCAGGATCGCGATCACGCCGAACAACGCGGAGCTCGCCGCGCCGGCGACCGCGATCTCGCCCGGCAGGAACAGCGGCAGCACCGAGCCACCGAGCCACAGCACCGCACACACCCACGCCGCGATCACCCGCCACCTCGGCAGGCCCGCCGGCTCGACGGCCACCTCGCGCAGCGCCGACACCGGGTCGATCCTGGCTGCCCGGCGCGCGGCGAACCAGCCGGCAAGGCGCGCGGTGCCGACCATCAGCACAATCGCGGCCACCGCGGGGAACGGGCTGAGCGCGAGCCCGAAGTCGGCCGGCAGCAACCCGATCTCGGCGAACGCCGAGCGCAGCAGGAACGCCACCCCGATCCCCGGCCCGGCGCCGAGCACCGAGGCGATCCCGGCCACCCACAGGATCTCCGCGCCGAGCATGCGGTGGATCTGGCGTGGGGTGGCGGCCACCGCCCGCAGCAGCGCGAGCTCCCGCTGCCGCTGCTGGATCGCGAGCCCGAGGGTGCCGGCCACCACCAGCATCGCGATCATCAGCGCGCTGCCGGCGAACGCCAGCGTCAGCACGACCAGCTGCGAGCGAACCGCGCCGACGTCGAGGAACTCGACGTCTCCCCGGTCGTCCTCGACGTAGGTCAGCACGTCCAACTCGGGCAGTGCGGCGGTGATCCGCGCGGCCAGCTCCTCCGGGTCCACAGTGGACATAACGCCGATCACGTCGACCTGGTCCGGGCGCCCGGACAGCTCGCGCGCCCGCTCGTCGGTGAAGAACAGCGCCGGCTGCCTTCCGGTGTCCACACCAGACGGTGGGTCCGCGATGCCGGCCACGACGTAGTTCGTCGGCAGGCCGCCGATGGCCACCGGCAACGAGTCCCCGACACTCAGACCGGCCTGCTCGGCCAACGTGCGGTCGACGACCACCTCGGTGGCCGAGTCCGGCGCCGCCCCGTCACCGACCGACAGCGGGGTCAGTGCCGAGGAGCTCCAGCCGAACCCCCGCGCGCCGGGCACGTTCTCCACGGTGAGCGACACCGAGGTCTCGCCGATCGCCCGGTCCACCCCCGGCACGTCGGCGACCATGGCCACCGCGTCGGCGGGTAGCGGCACCCGTTCGGCGAAGGGCAGGTCGAGGTCCTCCACGACCGGCAACGCCTGCTGCCCGCCGACCACGACCGGTGCCCCGACATAGCGCTGCGGCGCGACCCCGGACCGCAACCCCGACTCGAACAGCACGCCGAGCGCGGTGAGCAGGGTCGAGGCGCACAGCACCGCGACGAACACCGCGACGAAACTGCCTACCCGGTACCGGATGGCCGCCAGCGTCAGCTCCCTCACCGCTCCCCCAACCCAGTCAGCAGCGCCGAGAAACCCGACACCGCAACGAACCGGACAGCCGAAGGCGTCAACTCAACCGCGCCGACACGCACAGCACCGCGACTCCCCATGCGGTGCCGGACAGCCGAAGGCGTCAACTCAACCGCATCGACACGCACAGCACCGCGACTCCCCATGCGATCCCCGACGGCCGTCAGCCTCAGCTTCCTCACCACTCCCCCAGCCCGGTCATGCGCTCGGCGACCGCCGCCGCGGTCGGCGCCTCGAGCGACCCGGCGAGCTGGCCGTCGGCGAGGAACACCACGCGGTCGGCGAAGGACGCGGCCGCCGGATCGTGGGTCACCATCAACACGGTCTGCCCGGTGCTGCGCACGACCGTACGCAGCAGCTCGAGCACCTGCCGGCCGGTCCTGGTGTCCAGCGCGCCGGTCGGCTCGTCGGCGAACACCACGTCCGGGCGGGTGATCAGTGCCCGCGCGATCGCCACCCGCTGCTGCTGGCCGCCGGACAGCTCGGCCGGCCGGTGGGCCAGCCGGTCGGCCAGGCCCACGGTGGTCACCACGTGCTCCAGCCAGCCTGGCTCGGGTGTCCCGGCGCCGAGCAGCAGCGGCAGCTCGATGTTCTGCCGCACGGTCAGCGACGGAACCAGGTTGTAGGCCTGGAACACGAACCCGACCCGGGAGCGGCGGACCTCGGTCAGCTCCCGCTCCCGCATCCCGGTCAGGTCGAGGTCGCCGAGGCGCACCACCCCCGAGGTCGGCCGGTCAAGGCCGGCCGCACAGTGCAGGAACGTGCTCTTGCCGGAGCCCGACGGGCCCATGATCGCGGTGAACGTCCCCCGGGACAGCGAGATGGTGACCCCACCGAGCGCGGTGACCGCGCCGGGACCCGCTCCGTACACTTTGGCCACGTCGGTCAGGGAGACCGCGGCCGTCGTCGTCATGGTCATGGGCAAACCCTAGGAACGCCGGCGGCCGCGGACGATCCCGGTGGGTACCCGGTTCGGGGTATAGCCAGCACCACCCTGCGGCATGCTGGGGCACATGCGCAGACGGCTCGAACTGACGTGGCTCGCGGTCCGCCACCTCGCGCCGGGCACCGCTACCGGCTTCGTGTCGCTCATGCTGCTGCCGATCGCCGCGATGGCCACCGCGGTGGCGCTGGTCACCCCACGGCACGGCCTACCTGGCGCCTACCAGCTGCGCGGCCTGGCCGACCGGGAACGCCGCCGGCTCGACGCGCCGGTCCCGGCCACCGCCGAGCCGGTGCTGCCCGACCCGGTCGTGCGCCGCGATCTCGCGTGGTACGCCTGGCAGGCGGTGGCCAGCACCCTCACGGGCATCCTGGCCATCAGCCTGCCGCTGGCCGCGATCGGCGCGCTGCTCGTGCCGGCGTACTGGTGGCTGCTGCCGGCCGACGACCCGGTCGCCTCGCCGTATCCGGTCACCTCGTGGGCCATCGCGGCCACCATGCCGCTGATGGCGCTGGCCTACCTGGCGCTGGCGATGCTCGTGCTGCCGCCAGCGGCCCGCTGGCACGCCACGACCGCGCGCACCCTGCTGGCCGTGCCGGCCAACGTCCAGCTGACACAACGGGTCGCCGAGCTGACCGCCAGCCGGGCCGCCGCGCTGGAGGCACACGGCGCCGAGCTGCGCCGCATCGAACGCGACCTGCACGACGGCACGCAGAACAAGCTGGTGGCCGTGGCCATGCACCTCGGCATCGTCGAGCGCGCGCTGCGCCGCGACCCGGCCGACGCGCTGCCGCTGGTGCTGCGCGCGCAGGACGCGGCCACCGACGCGCTGTCAGGCCTGCGGGACGTGGTGCGCTCCATCTATCCGCCGGTGCTGGCCGAACGCGGCCTGGACGGGGCGATCAACGGGCTGATCGCCCGCTGCCCGGTCACCTGCGCGCTCACCACGATCGGCCCGCTGCGGGCGCCGGCGGCGGTGGAGTCGGCGGCCTACTTCGTGGTGGCCGAGGCGTTGACCAACATCGCCAAACACAGTGGCGCCACCCGCGCGTCGGTGACCCTGACCAGGGAGCGGAACCTGACGATCGAGATCACCGACGACGGGCACGGCGGGGCGGACGAGACCCTCGGCACCGGGCTGGCCGGCATCCGCCGCCGGGTGGCCGCGTTCGACGGGCGGACCGAGGTGTCCAGCCCGGTCGGTGGCCCTACGCTGCTGCGGGTGGAGCTGCCATGCGGGTCGTGATCGCCGAGGACGACGCGCTGCTGCGGGA
The DNA here is from genome assembly GCF_054779715.1 of Actinophytocola sediminis. Taxonomy (NCBI): domain Bacteria; kingdom Bacillati; phylum Actinomycetota; class Actinomycetes; order Pseudonocardiales; family Pseudonocardiaceae; genus Actinophytocola; species Actinophytocola sediminis. Next base: position 20,673 of record NZ_BAAGXS010000063.1, read on the forward strand.
GGGCCTGGTGCTGCTGTTGCGCAGCGAGGGGGTCGAGGTCCTCGCCGCGGTCGACAACGCCGACGCGCTGTTGGCCGCGCTGGCGCGGGAGCGGCCCGACGCCGCCGTGCTGGACGTGCGCCTGCCGCCGACGTTCACCGACGAGGGCCTGCGGGCCGCGGTCGAGGCCCGGCGCCGACTGCCCGGCCTGCCGATCCTGGTGCTGTCGGCCTATGTCGAGGACAGCTACGCCGGTGACCTGCTGGCCGGTGGCGCCGAGGGCATCGGCTACCTGCTCAAGGAGCGGGTCGGCAAGGTGGCGACGTTCCTGGACGCGCTGCACCGGGTGGTCGGCGGCGGCACCGTGCTCGACCCGGAGGTGGTCTCCCAGCTGATGGTCCGCCGCCGCGCGGACGACCCGATGCGCGCGCTCACGCCACGCGAGCGCGAGGTGCTCGGCCTGATGGCCGAGGGGCACGCCAACCCCGCCATCGCCGAGCTGCTGGTGGTCACCGAAACCGCGGTGAGCAAGCACATCCGCAACATCTTCGCCAAGCTGGGCCTACCCCCCGGCGACTCGGGACACCGCCGAGTCCTCGCCGTACTCACCTACCTCCAGGAGCGCCCATGACTGCGAAGGCACCTCAGCCAAGCGCGCCTCAGGGGAACGTGACGCAACCTGGCCACCGGCACGTGCCCAAATCGAACTTTCCGTTCCCCGGCGCAACCAACACAACTAATTCCGGGGAGGCGGACCAGCCATGACCCGCCCGCCTGACTGGTCCGGTGTCGACGGCACCTACTGGGCCGACCACGACGAGCGCTACGACACCGTGCTCGCCCCGCTGACCCGGCACCTGCTGGCGGCGGCGGACATCCAGCCGACGGACCGGATCCTGGACGTCGGCTGTGGGTGCGGCAACACCACCCGGCAGGCCGGGCGGGCGGCCCCGCGCGGCGGCGTCCTCGGCGTCGACCTTTCCCCGCCCATGCTCGCCAAGGCCCGCCAACGCACCGAGGAAGCCGGCGTGCCCAACGTCAGCTACCAGCTGGCCAACGCCCAGACCCACGAGTTCGACCCCGTCGACGTGGTGATCAGCCAACTGGGCGTGATGTTCTTCGACGACCCGGTGGCGGCCTTCACCAACCTGCGCCGCACCGGCGGCCGGCTGGTCTTCGTCTGCTGGCAGGCCCTGGAGCTCAACGAGAACCGCGTGCTGAAAGCCGCCGCCATGAGCCCGCACGTCGACGTCCCGACCCTGTCCCCGGGAACCGGTGCGGCCTCCCTGGCCGACCCCGCCAGGATCGACAAGATCCTCACCGCCGCCGGCTACACCGACATCACCGTCACCAGCCTCAACGAACCCCTGCTGATCGGCCGCACGGTAGCGGAGGCCCTGGACATGGAACTGAGCCAACCCACCACGGCCGAGGCCCTCGCCAACGCCGGCCCCACCGCCACCCAACAGGCCACCGAGCACCTCCGCGCCGCCTACACCGCCCGCGCCACCCCCACCGGCGTCCACCTCAACTCCGCCACCTGGCTGACCACGGCCACCGCCACCTGAGCCCACCCACCCGCGAGTCCAACGCTCCCGACACGCGAGCCTGCCCACTACGTGGTGACCGACTCCAGGTCGCGCGCCAACCGCGGCACACAGTGCCGGCCCACCCCGTCGAATCCACCACTCCCGCCCACTACGTGGTAACCGACTCCAGGTCGCGGGCGAGCCGGGGCAACACAGTGCCGGCCCACCCCGTCGACATGTTTCCGGTAGGCCGAGGCGTGTCGCGGGTCGTCCAGGTCGAAACCCCTGTGCTCCAGGAAAAGCCGGGTCCCGGTGCCCTCCGCCACCACCCGCCAGGTCAACGTCCACCCCATCGTGTCCTCGGCGAACGTGTAGCTCAGCCGCTCCCCCGGCGCCACCTCCGTCACCGTGCACGGCACCTCACCCCACCCCGGCATCGCCAACGTGAACCGGTGGCCGACGACCGGCGCGATGTCACCCGCGGCCCACCAGCGCGCCAGCCGGTCGGGCTCGGTCAGCGACCGCCACACCACCGCCAGCGGCTTGGCCAGGAACTGGTCGACCATGATGGTCCTGCTCACTCGGACTCCTCTTCCAGAACCTCGGACAGTGTGCGCAACCGGTCACGCCAGTAGCGCTCGAACGGATGAAGCCAGTCACTGACAGCGACGAGCGGTTCAGCGGTCAGGTGATAGTGCCGCTCCCGCCCCCGAACCTCCTCGCGCACCAGCTCGGCCTGCCGCAGGACCCGCAGATGCTCGGACACAGCCGGTCTGCTCAGCGCAAACCGGTCCGCGAGCGCACCGGCGGTCATCGACCCGGCACACAGCAGCTCCAGCAGCCGCCGCCGGACCGGGTTGGCCATGGCGGTGAACAGCAGATCGTCAGGCATGACTCAACGTTATGTCGGAGATCTCCGACATGTCAAGGATCTCCGACATGTTGGCTTGGGGAACCCTACGATGGGGTATTCCGTTGACCGAGCGAGAGAGAAAGGACGGGCCCATGCCTAGCTTCAAGAAGCTGACCGCCCTGGCCGGCACCGCCGCGGCCGCCCGCAGTTACCTCCGCAAGAACCCGGACAAGGTCAACAAGATGGCCACCAGGGCCGGCGCGTTCGTGGACAAGCGCACCAAGGGCAAGTACCACCACCAGATCGACAACGCCCTGCTCAAGGTGCGCAACGCCACCAGGCCGCGCTAGCCGTCACGGGGTGACGGTCACCCGCATGTCGATGTCCGCCGCCGGTTCCAGGATCGAGTACTCGGTGACCACCGCACGATAGAGGCGCAACCGCGCGTTCCCGGAGATTCGCTCCGGCCCCCAGGTCGCGCGACCCCGGCGCACCGAGACCCTGGAGAAGACCTCGATCCCCGTCGGCGACTCGGCGGCGGTCGCCGACATGTACACCGCCTCGGCATCGCGCGGCTCCACCGTCGGGTCGTACACCACCATCGCGATCTCCCGGCGGGCCGCGATGTTGCGGGAATGCCGCGCTTCCGGCGCGGAGACCCAGTAGAACTCCCGATAGTTTTCCTGCGCGAACCACACCGGCGACACCCACGGCACGCCCGCCGCGTCCGCGGTCGCCAGTACGACGAAGGTGTTGCCGTCGAGAATCCGCCGGACGATCTCGTCTCTTCGCATGCCGGGAATCCTATGGACCACCCCTGGTCCTTTTCTGGTGCCGCAACAGTTCGACGCTGAACCCCGACGCCGAACCCCACTGCCCACAGTGGATTCACTGTTCCACTACGGTGATCGTCTCCTCCTGGCGACGACACTGGCCCCTCCTGGACCGCGAAACCAGCCGCGCGCAAGCCCCCGTCCACCTGTTGGGACGAGGAAGAACGCGCGCGACCATGCTGTTTTCGCGCGTTGGCGGTCCCAAGCGGGATCCCTGTCGTCCAAGGAGCCGGAATGTCCACATCGGAGTCCACAACGGAGTCCCCACGATCACGGCGCACCACGTTCTTCGGCCTCGCGGTGCTCGCCGGGCTGGTGCTCGGCGCGCTGCTCGGCTTCGTCGCGAAGCAGGCCGAGGTGTCGTGGTTGGCCACCACGCTGGGCCGCATCGGCGAGATCTTCGTCAGCCTGGTTCAGTTCACCGTCATCCCGCTGGTGTTCACCGCGATCGTCGTCGGCATCACCAGCCTGCGCCACCTCGGCGGGCCGAAGGTCGCGGCCAGGCTCGGCGGCCGGACCCTGCTGTGGTTCGCCGTCACGTCGCTGATCGCGGTCGTCATCGGCATCGTGATCGGCGCGGTCGGCAACCTGGGCACCGGCGTGACGGTCACCCCGTCCGAGGACGCCGTGGCCAACATCGCCGAGCGCACCCAGGGCGACTGGTGGTCGTTCATCCAGAGCATCGTGCCGACCAACGTGTTCAGCGCGTTCGCCGAGGGCGAGATCCTCCAGGTGGTGTTCCTCGCGCTGCTCGTCGGCGCCGCCGCGTACGCGCTCGGCGGCCGGGCGGAGACCTTCGTCAGTTTCAACCGCGCCGCGTTCGGCATCATCCAGAAGGTGCTCGGCTGGATCATCTGGCTGGCCCCGCTCGGTGTGCTCGGCCTGCTCGGCAACGCGTTCGCCAGCTACGGCAACGAGTTCTTCGCCCCGCTGATCTCGCTCATCGTCGCGGTGTACGTCGGCTGCGCGCTCGTGCTGTTCGTGGTCTACCCGATCCTGCTGCGCACGGTCGGCAAGGTCAGCCCGGTGACGTTCTTCCGCAAGTCGTGGACCGCACTGCAGTTCGCGTTCGTCTCGCAGTCCTCCGGCGCGACGCTGCCGCTGTCCCAACAGGCCGCAGTGAGCCTCGGCGTGCCGCGCGGCTACGCGAGCTTCGCCGTGCCGCTGGGCACGACGACCAAAATGGACGGTTGCGCCGCGGTGTTCCCGGCCATAACGGCGATCTTCATCGCCAACATGTTCAACATCGCACTCGGGTTCGGTGACTACCTGCTGATCGCGCTGGTCGCGGTGTTCGGCTCGCTCGCGACCGCCGGCACCACCGGCTGGTTCACCATGCTCACGCTGACCCTGGCGGCGGTGAACCTGCCGGCCGAGGTGATCGCCACCGGCGTGGCGATCGTGTTCGCCATCAACCCGATCCTCGACATGATGCGCACCGCGACCAACGTCGCCGGCCAGATCGCGGTGCCGGTGCTGGTCGCCCGCTCCACCGGCATCCTCGACGAGGACGCGCTGCACGCGCCGGTCGGCTCCCCGGTGCCCGACGACCTCGCGCGCGGCGACGATCGCGACGACGAGCAGACCACTGTGGCGGGTAAGGAGCACACGCCCGTCGCCTGAGTCGCATGATCCGTTGACCGGCTGGGTACCCGTTGGCGCGACATCATCCGCGGAAAGGACGGACGATATGCCCCAGGCATGGAACGACAAGCGGGAACGCCAGTACGAGCACGTCAAGGACAGCGCCCGCGACCGTGGTGCGGGTACCAAGCGGGCAAAGGAGATCGCCGCGCGCACGGTGAACAAGAACCGCGCCCAGTCCGGCGAGTCCCGCACGGCGAGCCGGACGTCAGTGCGGGACGTCTCGCCGCAGCATCGTGGCGGCAAGCGTTCGGGGAACCGGCAGGGGCCGGGCGGGCCGACCAGGGACCAGCTGTACAACGAGGCCAGGAAGAAGGACATCCGTGGCCGTTCGAAGATGACCAAGAAACAGCTGGCGAAGGCCCTCGGCCGGTGACCCGCCCGGCCTGACCGACGAACCGAACCTGACGCGCCTCAGGTGAGGTTGGACTCAGCCTCGCTCGAGAACAGCGAAGTTCAGCTGCCCGTCGACTGAACCCGACACACCTCGGCTCAGCCTCGCTCGAGAACGGCGAAGTTCAGCTGCCCGTCGGCGTCGGGTTGCACGTCGAGCACCTTGTCCGACAGGAAGTCGGCCGCCTGCTCCTCGAGGAACACGTTCGCCCCGGCCTCCGCGGTGACCACCTGGTCCCCGGCGGTCGGGGCGGGCGCCACACTGAGGGCGAGCGCGGCCGACGAGTCGGTCTCGGTGCGCATGGAGAACCGCACCCCACCCTGCTCGCGCACGCCACTCTGTTCGGCCAGCGCCGTGATCGCCTCGGCTGCCGCTTCCGTCACCGCCAACATATTGGGCTCCTTCCTTCGACGGCGTTGCCCGTCCCACCGTAGGCGGGTCCGTCCGGCGGCGCCGATCCTGGCCGACTAACGTGGGTCGCGGAAACGGCGAATTCGCCGGTCACAGGCAGGTTTTCGGACAGCGGATTGTGGGTAGAAGAACGCCATGAGCGTAGGAAGCGGGGCCGGCCGGTCGGATGAGATCGAGTTGCGGATTGGAGCCGAGCTCACGAACCTGCCGATCATCCGGTCCCTGGCCGCGAGCATCGCCATGCGCGCCGACTACGACCTGGACTCGATAGCCGACCTCAAGCTCGCGGTGGACGAGGCCTGCTCCACGCTCATCACCAGGGCCGCCGTGGACGCGACGTTGCAGTGTGGGTTCACTGTCTCCAAGGATGAGATCCGTTTCCAGGTGACGATCAGCTCGGCCAGCGACCAGGTCCCCAGCAGCGACTCGTTCGGCTGGCGGGTGCTCACCACGCTCACCGACCAGGCGCGCAGTTGGGTGGAGCACAACGGGCAGGGCGGTGGGCGGCCCGAACACCTGGTCCACATCGAGCTGGCCAAACGTCGGGCGGAAGGTCGGGCGTGACCGGCACGCAGAGTTCCGAGCGCGGCAACGACACCGGCTACGAGCACCTCACCCCGCTGTTCACCGAGATGGCGAAGCTGGACCAGGGTGATCCTCGGCGCGGGCAGTTGCGCAACGAGCTGGTGACCGGGCATCTGCCGCTGGCCGAGCACATCGCGGCGCGGTTCAGCAACCGCGGGGTGCCTCGGGAGGACCTCGTCCAGGTGGCGACGCTGGGGTTGATCAACGCGGTCGACCGGTTCCAGCCGGAGCGGGGCACGGACTTCCTGTCCTTCGCGGTGCCGACCGTGATGGGTGAGGTGCGCCGGCATTTCCGGGACGCCAGCTGGTCGATGCACGTGCCGAGGCGGCTCAAGGAGCTGAACCTGGCGATCAACGCGGCCAGCGCCGAGCTGTCCCAACGGCTAGGCCGGGCGCCGACGCCGTCGGAGCTGGCCAAGCACCTGTCGCTGAGCCAGGAGCAGGTGTACGAGGGGCTGGAGGCGGGCAACGCCTACCACTCCATGTCGCTGGACGAGGCGCTGTCGCCGAACGCGGACTCCGACTCGCTCGGGGAGACGTTGGGCGAGCACGACTCCGCGCTGACCGGTGTCGAGGACTACGAGTCGTTGCGGCCGTTGATCGAGCGGTTGCCGGAGCGGGAGCGGCAGATCCTGACGCTGCGGTTCTTCCGGCACATGACGCAGACCCAGATCGCCGAGCGGATCGGGATCTCGCAGATGCACGTGTCGCGGCTGCTGGCCCGCACGCTGGAGAACCTGCGGCAGGGCCTGCTGACCGACGACCAAGAGTAGGTCCGGGAGCAGGTCCCGGCGTTCCTGAGAGCCTGTCGGTGCCCGCCGGTAACGTGGTGACCGGGGGCCGGAGGCCACCCACCCCCGGCCAACGCCGGCGCGAACGGCAGCTGAGCCCTCGGTGCAGCCGGCTGCTGCCACCCAGGCCGCCTCCGGCCGGACCGACAATGACGCGGTCGGCCGCAAGTCGTGACTGGCGGAGCCGCGCGGCGGAGACCCACGCCTTCGAGAAGAACCGGCCCGTCAGCCGGCGCCAGACGGTCGGTGCGGACCACCCGCACCGACCCGCCTGGCCGCTCAGCCCGACTCGCTGTCAGCGCCTGGTCGACGTCCTGGTCCGGCGCCGCGCGGCTCGCCCGGCGTCGGTCCGCGCCTTCGCCGCGCGCGCCGCCGCGGCCCGCGCGTTCGTCACCGCGTCCGCCTCCCGGTCCTCCTTCTCCGCGAGGTTCGTCCGCAGCGCCGACAACAGGTCCGACGCGCGCTCCTCCTGCTTGGCCGCCGTCGGCCGGACCAGCTCGTCGCCCTCGATCTTGGCCAGCACCAGCTCGGCCAGGGCCTCGCGGTATCGATCGGTGTACCTCGCGGGGCTGAACTGCTCACTCAGCGCGTCGATCAGCGCCACCGCCTCGGCCAGCTCGTCGTCGGCGAGCTGGATGTCCTGGTGCAGGAACGGGAACTCCGGCGCGCGGATCTCGTCCGGCCAGAGCATCGTCTCCAGCACGATCACCTGGTCGCGGATCCGCAACACCCCCAACGACTCCCGCTGACGCAGCGCGACCTTCACGATCGCCACCCGGCCGGACTGCTGCAGCGCCTCGGAGAACAGCACGTACGGCTTGGTCCCCACCGACTCCGGCTCGAGGTGGTAGCTGCGGGCGAAGTAGATCGGGTCGATCTCGCTCAGCGGCGCGAACGCCTGCACCTCGATCGACTTCGACGTGGACAGCGGTAACCGCGCGAGGTCGTCGTCGGTGAGCACTACGGTCTCGCCGCCGGGCAGCACGTAGCCCCGCGCCACCTCGGCGCCCTCCACCACCTCCCCGTCGACCTCGCAGATCTTGCGGTGCCGGATGCGGCCGCCGTCGCTGGCGTGCACCTGGTGCAGACCCGTCGTCTGCTCCTCCGTCGCGCCGTAGGCGCGTACCGGGATGCTCGCCGCGCCGATCATGATCGTGCCGTTCCAGACGCTACGCATGGGTTCCTCCCGTTGGCGACCTACCCATTTTATCGCATAGATGCCCAGGTAGAAGGCGCAAACGGGTGATTTATTCGAACAGTTGTGCACTCTCCGCGAGAGCCTCGGCGGCATGGCCGGCCGCACTCGACGCGGCCTGCAGGACATCGGCCAACGGGCCGGTCTGGTAGTCGGCCAACCGGGACAGCGTGGCCGCGATGTGCCGCTGTCCGGAAACCAGCTGGGCGAGCACCTGAGCGAGGTCGTCCGGCGGCATGGCGGCGGCCAGCTCGGCGGCGCACGACTCCAGATGGGAGGTCAACACCGACGCCGGGAGGATCACCGCCACGGCAGGCATGCTGCCACCGGGACAGGCGCCGGACCCGGCCGACACACCGCCCCGCGCGGGAAAAAAAACCGGTCAACAGAACGCCGGTCGCCCTGTCAGGATCACCATCCATGGACGCCTTCCTGGAGACCGAACGCCTGCTGCTGCGCCGGTTCACCGAGGCCGACGCCGAGCTCATCGTCGAGCTCGACAGCGACCCGGAGGTGATGCGCTACCTCACCGGCGGCGTGCCAACCCCACGCGAGCGGGTGGTGGCCACGGTGCTGCCGACCATGATCGAGGACTACACGCGCACCCCTGGGCTCGGCGCGTTCGCGGCGTTCACCAGGTCCGCCGAGTTCTCCGCCGAATTCATCGGGTGGTTCATGCTCGTGCGCGACGACAACCACCCGCCGGACGAGGCCGAGATCGGCTACCGGCTCCGGCGGGCGGCCTGGGGCAACGGCTATGCCACCGAGGGCGGCGCGGCGCTGCTGCGCTACGGCTTCGAGGTCGCCGGCCTGCGGCGGATCTTCGCCGACACGATGGCGGTGAACACCCGCTCCCGCCGGGTCATGGACAAGCTCGGCCTGCGCTACGAGAGCACCTACTTCGCGCCGTACGCGCCGATCCCCGGCTCCGAGCACGGCGAGGTCGTGTACGGGCTCGACCGCGCCGCGTGGGCCGACACCGCAAGCCAACGCAAGAACTTGCACGGGTTGTCGTAGAGTTGCGGTCATGGCGCAACGACGGCTGTCCGAAGTGGCCCAGAAGGTGGGTGTCAGCGAGGCGACGGTGAGCCGGGTGCTCAACGGCAAGCCCGGCGTGTCCGAGGCGACCCGCCAGGCCGTGCTCACCGCGCTGGACGTGCTCGGCTACGAGCGGCCGACCCAGCTGCGCGGCGAGCGCGCCCGGCTGGTCGGCCTGGTGCTGCCCGAGCTGCAGAACCCGATCTTCCCCGCGCTGGCCGACGTCGTCGGCAGCGCGCTGGCCCAGCAGGGGTTCACGCCGGTGCTGTGCACGTGCACCGGCGGGGTGTCCGAACCGGACTATGTCGAGCTGTTGCTCGCCCAGCAGGTGTCCGGGGTGGTCTTCGCCGGCGGCAGCCACGCCGAGGCGGACGCCTCCCACGAGCACCACTACCAGCTCGCCCGCCGCAAGCTGCCGGTCGTGCTGGTCAACGCGTCGATCGAGCTCGACTACCCGGTGGTGTCCTGCGATGACGCGGTGGCCATCGAGCAGGCGTTCGGGCACCTGGTCGCGCTCGGGCACGAGCGGATCGGGTTGGTGCTCGGCCCTCGTGACCATCTTCCGTCGCAGCGCAAACTGGTCGCGTTCAAGCAGTGCGTCGAGCGGGCCGGGCTGTCGATCGACGAGCGCGCCGTCGGGCACACGATGTTCTCCGTGGAGGGTGGCCAGGCGGTCGGCACCCGGCTAGTGCAGACCGGCATCACCGGGCTCATCTGCGCGAGCGACCCGCTGGCGCTTGGCGTGATCCGGGCGGTGCGCCGGCTCGGGCTCAACACCCCCGACGACGTCTCGGTCATCGGCTACGACGACTCCGCGTTCATGACCTGCACCGATCCGCCGCTGACCACGGTGCGCCAGCCCATCGAGGCCATGGGCCGGGCGGCGGTCGACCTGCTGGTGAACCAGATCGCGGGCATCGAGGTGTCCATGGAGGAGCTGCTGTTCGAGCCGGAGCTGGTGGTCCGCGCGTCCGCGGCGCCGGCGAGGGCCCGTCGCCCCAGCATGGCCTGACGCAAGCGCCCCAAAGCCCCGGCTCGTCGAGCCGGGGCTTTGTCATGTCCGGAGCGGGGCGACCGGAGTCGGGTTTTTTCGTTGTTGTTGTCAGAGTCTTGCGGGTTTGTGTGATGGGGATCTATGGTGTGGCTCACAGATTTTCGTCCGGTCCCCCACCAGCAAGGTTGTCCAGACAATGAGCACAGCTACTCAGCGCAGAGCACTGGCCATGGTGCTGGCGGCGGGTCTCGCCCTGACGGCCACCGCCTGCGGCAGCGGCGAGGACGACGGCGGCGCGTCCGCCGACGGCCAGGTCACCATCACGGTCAACGGCCAGCCGGCCAAGACCCAACCCTTCGAACGGAAGGTCTTCGACGAGGACGTCGCCGCGTTCGAGGAGGCCCACCCCGACATCGACATCGAGCCCCGCGAGGGCTTCATGGACCCGAAGACGTTCGCCGCCAAGCTGGCCGGCGGCCAGCTCGAGGACGTGTTCTACGTCTACCTCACCGACCCGGCCAACCTCATCGCCCGCCGCCAGGCCGCCGACATCAGCGACTACGTCAAGGATGTCCCGCACTACGAGGAGATCCAGCCGGAGCTGCGCGAGATCTTCACCGACGACGGCAGGATCTACGGCCTGCCGACGGCGAACTACTCGATGGGCCTGCTGTACAACAGGGAGCTCTTCACCAGGGCCGGCCTCGACCCGGACTCCCCACCGTCCACATGGGACGAGGTGCGGGCGGCGGCGCGGAAGATCACCGCGCTCGGCGGCAACGCCCAGGGCCTGGCCGAGCTGTCGCGCAACAACCAGGGCGGCTGGCACTTCACCACCTGGATGTACTCGGTCGGCGGGCAGATCGCCAAGCAGGACGGCGACACGTGGGTCGCGGACTTCAACAACGACAAGGGCCGTGAGGTCGCCGAGACGCTGCACGCCATGCGCTGGCAGGACAACACGCTCGGCGAGAAGCAGCTGCTGCAGTTCGAGGACGCGCAGCGGATGTTCGGCGCGGGCAACCTCGGCATGTTCGTCGGCGCACCGGACAACATCCCGCCGCTGGTCAACCAGTTCAAGGGCGACTACGCCAACATCGGCCTCGGGCCGCTGCCCGGCGGGCAGGGCACGCTGATCGGCGGCGAGGGCTACATGCTCAACCCCAAGGCGACGCCGGAGAAGATCCGCGCCGGGCTGACCTGGTTGCAGTGGAAGTACCTCAACCCGGACCGCATGGAGCAGACGCTCAAGAGCTACGCCGAGCAGGACCAGCCGGTCGGCCTGCCGACCGGCCCGCCAAGCGCGGCCGCCGACGTGTGGACCGGTGAGCTCCAGGACCAGCAGAAGGCGCTGCGGGAGAAGTACGCGACCGTGCCGGTGGAGAACTACCAGGCCTTCATCGACGGTCTGACCGAGCTGAAGAAGAACATCGAGCCGCCCAACGCCCAGCAGGTCTACGCCGCGCTGGACAACGTGATGCAGGGCGTGCTGACCGACCGCGACGCCGACATCGACACGCTGTTGGCCGACGCGGAGGACAAGGTCAACCAGGCGCTCGCGCAGGTTCGCTGAGCCGATCCGGCCGGGGCGGGCCACCCCCGTCCCGGCCGGATCCCCCACCCCGGAGTGCTCGATGTCCACCACCATGCTCGCGCCAGCCAGTCAGAGCCCCCCACGCCAGCCGCCGGCCGCGGCCACCGGCCGGCTCCGCCGCAAGGTTCTCGACAACCTCACCGCGTACGGGTTCCTCTGCGCGGCGCTCGTGGTGTTCGCGCTGTTCTCCTGGTACCCGATCGTGCGCGGGGTGCTGCTGAGCTTCCAGCAGGTCAACTTCATCACCGACCCGGTCTGGGTCGGCTGGCAGAACTTCGAGACCCTCTTCGCCGACCCGCTGTTCCTGGTCGCCTGGCGCAACACGCTGCTGTTCACCGGGCTGGCGCTGGTCATCGGGTTCGCGATGCCGTTCGCGGTGGCCGTGGTGCTCAACGAGCTGCGGCACGCCAAGCCGTTCTTCCGGGTGGTGGTCTACCTCCCGGTCATGCTGCCGCCGGTGGTCGTCGCGATCCTCTGGAAGTGGTTCTACGACCCGGGTCCCGGCCTGTTCAACAGCGGGCTGCGGCTGTTCGGGCTGCCGGAACTGTCCTGGCTGGACAGTACGGACACCTCGATGCTGTCACTGGTCATCGTGGCCACCTGGGCGTCGATGGGCTCGGCCACGCTGATCTACCTCGCCGCGCTGGCGACCATCCCCGGGGAGCTGTACGAGGCGGCCGAGCTGGACGGGGCGAACGTGTGGCAACGGCTGCGGCACGTGACGATCCCGCAGACCCGGTTCGTGCTGCTCATCATGATGCTGATGCAGATCGTGGCCACCATGCAGGTGTTCACCGAGCCCTACATCATGACCGGCGGCGGGCCGGAGGACTCCACGGTCACCGTGCTCCTGCTGCTGTACCGCTACGCGTTCGTCTACAACGACTTCGGCACGGCGAGCGCGATGAGCCTGCTGCTGTTCGTGGTCCTCGGCGCGTTCTCCGCGCTGTACCTGCGGCTCACCAGGACCAGGAGCTGACATGACAGTCCACAAGGAACGTCCGACGAGGACACTGCTGTCGCCGTGGACCTTCGACCGGCCGGCCGGCCGGATCGGCTACTGGCTGGTGTTCGCGCTGGTGTTCGTGCTGTTCACCGCCGCGTTCGTCACCCCGCTGCTGTGGATGCTGCTTGGCGCGATGAAGTCCGCGCCGGAGCTGGCCAAGATGCCGCCGACCGTGCTGCCCGACCAGGTCCACCTCGGCACCTACCGCGAGGCCTGGGACTTCATGGAGCTGGCCGGGTACTTCCGCAACACGGTGGTCATCGCCGCCGGTGCCTGGCTGATCCAGCTCGCGGTGTGCGTGCCGGCGGCCTACGCGCTGTCCAGGCTCCGCCCGGTGCTCGGCAAGTGGGTGCTGGCGCTGATGCTGGCCACGCTGATGCTGCCGGCCTCCGCGCTGCTGGTGCCGACCTACCTGACGATCACCGACGTGCCGGTGCTCGACGTCAACCTGATCAACTCGCCGGCCGCGATCTGGCTGCCGGCGGCGGCGAACGCGTTCAACATCTACCTGTTGAAGCGGTTCTTCGACCAGATTCCCAGCGAACTGCTCGACGCCGCGCGGATCGACGGCGCCGGGAACATCACCACGATGGTGCGGATCGTGCTGCCGCTGTCCCGGCCGATCCTCGCGGTGGTCTCGATCTTCGCGATCGTGGCGGCGTGGAAGGACTTCATCTGGCCGCTCCTGGTGCTACAGGACCCCGGCATCCAGACCCTGAGCGTGGCGCTGGAGCGCTTCGAGGAGGACACCCCGATCAACCTGATGCTCGCCGGCCTGGTGCTGGCCAGTATCCCGATGGTCGCGGCGTTCCTGATCTTCCAGCGGCAGATCCTTGCCGGTCTCACAGCAGGCAGCTTCCGGTGACGGAGCGACCGAACAACAAGGGGTGATTTCGTGGCACAGTCGGATTGGTGGCGCGGCGCGGCGATCTACCAGGTCTACGTCCGCAGCTTCGCCGACGGCGATGGCGACGGCACCGGCGACCTGGCCGGCGTCCGCACGAAACTGCCGTACCTGGCGGAACTGGGCATCGACGCGATCTGGTTCAACCCCTGGTATCCGTCCCCCATGGACGATGGCGGCTACGACGTGGCCGACTACCGCGACATCGAGCCGGCGTTCGGCACGCTCGCCGAGGCGGAGAAGCTCATCGAGGAGGCGCACAACCTCGGCCTGAAGATCATCATCGACATCGTGCCGAACCACTGCTCCGACGTGCACCCGTGGTTCGCCGCCGCACTCGCCGCCGGCCCGGGATCGGTTGAGCGGCAAAGGTTCTGGTTCCGTGCTGGCCGGGGCGAGCACGGCGAGCTGCCGCCGAACAACTGGGGGTCCCGCTTCGGCGGCCCGGCCTGGACGCGGGTCACCGAGCCGGACGGCACGCCGGGCGAGTGGTTCCTGCACCTGTACTCCTCGCGCCAGCCCGACCTGAACTGGACCAACCCCGAGGTCACCGAGGAGTTCGACGACATCACGCGGTTCTGGTTCAACCGCGGCGTCGACGGCTTCCGCATCGACGTGGCCGACGGCCTGGTCAAGGCGGACGGCCTGCCCGACGTGACCGACGACCAGGGCCAGCTGCCGTACTCCGATCTGGACGGGGTGCACGAGATCTACCGTCGCTGGCGGCGGATCGCCGACGGCTACCCGGACAAGCGGGTGTTCGTCGGCGAGATGTGGCTGCCCGACCCGGTGCGCTTCGCCATGTACCTGCGCCCCGACGAGCTGCACTCGGCGTTCAACTTCGACTTCCTGTCCTGCCCGTGGGACGCCGAGCGGCTGCGCGCGGTGATCACCGCGACGACCGCGGCACACGCCCCGGTGAACGCGCCGACGACCTGGGTGCTGTCCAACCACGACGTCACCCGGCACGTCACCCGCTACGGCCGCGCCGACACGTCGTTCTCCTTCGCCGACCGCCAACACCGCGCGCCGACCGACCCGGTGCTCGGCACCCGGCGGGCGCGCGCGGCCGCGCTGCTCACCATGGCCCTGCCCGGCGCGGTCTACGTGTACCAGGGCGAGGAGCTCGGGCTGTCCGAAGTGGAGGATCTGCCGGACGAGGTACGCCAGGACCCGGTCTTCGCCCGCACCGCGGGCCACGACATCGGCCGCGACGGGTGCCGGGTGCCGGTGCCGTGGTCGGGTGCGCGGCCGCCGTACGGCTTCAGCGGCAACGGCGCGGCGCCGTGGCTGCCGCAGCCGGCGGACTGGGCGGCGTTCACCGTGCAGCACCAGACCGACGACCCCGACTCGATGCTGGAGCTGTACCGGCGGGCGCTGCGGTTGCGCGGCGAGCATCCCGCGCTCGGGGACGGCGCGATGAGTTGGCTCACCGGGCTGCCGGACGGGGTGCTCGGCTTCGACCGGGGACAGGGGTTCGCCTGTGTGGTGAACCTGTCGCCGGCGCCGGTCGCGCTGCCGGCGCACGAGGAGGTGCTGCTGTCCAGCCAACCCCTTGACGGCACGCACCTGCCCCCGGACACGACTGTCTGGCTGAGCGCGCGTCATTGACGCAACCAGTCGATTGCCATAGTGTGGCAACCAGTCAGTTGCCACACTATGGAGGTTGGTCATGGCGTTTCCCGATCGCATCGAACGCACCGTGGAGCTCGCGCACCCGCCGGGCAGGGTGTGGTCCGCGCTGACCACCGCCGAGGGCCTTGGCACCTGGTTCGGCACCGAGGCCACCATCGACCTGCGGCCCGGCGGCGCGGCACGCGTGATCTGGCCCGACGGGTCCCAGAACCTTCGGGTGGAGCGGGTGGAGGAGCCGACGGTGTTCGGCTTCACCTGGCAGATCTACGGGCTGTCCGACGACGACCCGCGCCGCACCTATGTCGAGTTCACCCTGGCGCCCTTCGGTGCCGGCACCCGGCTGACCGTGGTCGAGACCGGTTTCGCCCAACTGCCGGACGACGAGTTCCACCAGGCGTTCGACGGCAACGTCAAGGGCTGGGCGCAGGAACTGGGCGAGCTGGTCGACTACCTTGATGCCGCCTGACCTCGAGACGACCGCGGAACAGGTCGCGGAACAGGTCTTCGTCGCGCTGGCCGATCCGACCCGCCGGGCCGTGCTCGCCGCGCTGGCCGCCGGGGGTCCGGCGACGGTCACCGAACTGGCCGACCGGCTGCCGATCACCCGCCAGGCGATCGCCAAACATCTGGCACTGCTGGCCGACGCCGGCCTGGTGACGGCCGAACCCGGGGAGCGGCGCCGGGTGCGCTACCGGCTGCGCTCCGCCCCGATGCGGGTCGCACAACAGTTCCTGGCCGCGCTGGCGCGCGACTGGGACGGCCAGCTCGACGCGTTGGCCGCCCATCTAGACCGCTGAGTCCACCCACCGACACCTGGAGGCGATCCATGAAGGACAACGCGGCAACACCGGCGGTGGTCGACCGGACCACCTGGCAGACCGAACTGGACGCGCTGCGCGTGCGGGAGAAGGCGCACACCCGTGCGGGCGACGCCATCGCGGCCGCGCGGCGGCGCCTGCCGATGACCGAGGTCGACGGCACCGTCACGCTGACCGGGGCGAACGGACCGGTGACGCTGCTCGACGTGTTCGACGGCCGGCGACAGCTCATCGCCTACTACCACATGTGGCACACCGGCCAGCCCGCCGCCGACCAGTGCGAGGGCTGCACGTTCTTCAACGGGCAGGTCCGGGAACTGTCCTATCTACACTCCCGCGACGTCACCTACGCGACGTTGTGCCAGGGCCCCTACGACGAGAGCGCCCGCTACCGGGACTTCATGGGCTGGGACGTCCCGTGGTACTCCGCGCGGGACTCCCTGGACGCGCTGCTGGGTGTCCCGCAACGGTCGATGTCACCGCTCGTGTGCTACCTGCGCGACGGCGACCGGGTGTTCGAGACCTACTGGACCACCGGTCGCGGCCTGGAGCCGATGTCGCCCGCCTCCGGCCTGGTGGACCTGACCCGGTACGGCCGGCAGGAGACCTGGGAGGACTCGCCCGCCGGCTGGCCCCGGCAATGGCACGCCGACGGCAACCAGTGGCGCACCGACGGCCGCCCGACCAGCCAACGGTCCCGGCTCGACGCCGGACGCCCCGACGACCTCAGCTGAGCGGAAGACCAGGACGACCCGTCCACAGTGGTCATCACCTGGCGTGCTGGCGGTCGGTCGAGCACACTCGCCACCGTCGTTCGGTTGGTCTCGGAGGTGTAGTGGTGGAGCTGAGTGTGGTCGCGGCCGCGCGGGAGGACGGGCGGCCGGTCGAGGAGGCCGTGCGGTCGGCGGTGCTCGCGGATCGGTTGGGATATCGGGAGGTCTGGCTCGGTGAGGGGCCGACCTGGGACTCGTTCGTCCTCGCCACCGCCGTCGGGCTCGCCACCGAGCGGATCGGGCTCACCGCCGGGCCGGTGCCGGTCTCCGTGCGCGATCCGGCGACCATCGTGCGTGGCGCGGCCGGGGCCGAGGCGGTCACCGGCCGGCCGGTCGGCGTCGCGCTCGGCACGTCCAGTGTCCGGGTGGTCGAGGGGGTGCACGGGCGGCCGAGGGCCACCCCCGTCCGCGACCTGCTTTCGGCGGCCATGGCGTTCGCCGCCCACCGGCGCGGCGAGTGGTTCGGCGCCACCGACGACCACGGCTTCGCCGCCAGGATGCCGCCGGCCACCGGTCGGCTGACGGTCGCGGCCTTCGGTCCCAAGGCGATCGACATCGCCGCCAGGTACGCCGATCGCATGCTGCTCGACCTCGTCACGGTCGACCAGGTGCGTGAGCTGCGCGCCACGCTCGACCTGGCGGCTCGCCGGCATGACCGTCCCGCGCCGACACTCGCCGCCTGGCTGCCGGCCGCGGTCGACCCGGACGCGGCCGCCGACGCCCAGCTTCGGCGCGCGATCGTCGGCTACTTTCCCGTGCGCGGCTACCGCGAGGTGTTCCTCCGCGCCGGGTTCGGTGCCGCGATCGGGCTCGCCGAGAGCGGTGCCGAGCCGGCCGACGTGCTCGCCGCCCTGCCGGCCGACGCCGCGCGCACCGTCGGCCTGGTCGGCGACGTCGACGCCATCCGCGCACGGATGGCCGACTACGCCGCCGCCGGCCTGGACGAGATCGCGCTCCTCCCCGCCACCGCCGGCGACCCGGCCGGCGAACGCACCCTCACCGCGCTGGCGCAGTGAAGGAGCCCTTCACTGCGGTCAGTGCAGCGAAGGAGCCCTTCACTGCGGTCAGTGCAGCGAAGGGACCCTTCACTGCGGTCAGTGCAGCGAAGGGACCCTTCACTGCGGTCAGTGCAGCGAAGGAGCCCTTCGCTGCGGTCAGTGCAGTCACAGGCCCAGCTGCCAGCGGATGCTGCGGCGGCTGTTCTCGGGGTACTGGATCAGGGAGCGGCCGGCTGACTCCGGGGAGTCCGGCAGCGGTCCGTGCACGTGCGGCAGCCGCTCCACCGGCGTCCTGGCCAGCACCACGTGGAGGAACCCGATCGTGCGGGTCACGATCTGGTCGACGAACACCCCGGGATCGGCGTAGTGCCCGCCGTCGTGCACCTGGTGCACGCCCCACGCCTCGGCGCTGCCGAAGTAGGTGAACAACGCGGCCACCTCGGTCGCGCTCGACGCCGGCAGGGTGAACAGGATGCCTGGCCGCTCCCCGGGATCCGCGCCGAGCAGACCGTCCAGTTCGGACGCGTGGATGGAGTCCCGCAGCGCGGCCAGACCGCGCACCAGCGCGCAGCCAGGACTGCGCTCAGCGGCCAGCACCGCCAGGTTCTTGTCCTTCTCCCGCACCTTCTTCACCCAGTCCGGCCGCTGCCAGCCCGCCTGGGACAGCTGGCGCTCCCCCAGGTCCAGCACCAGATGCGCCACCCGCGCGGCCACCTCGACCGCGGAGGTCAGCAACAGCAACACGTCGTCGAGCGCGGAGAGCACCGCCGCCCTGGTGTCACCGGTCTTCGCCCGGTTGATCACCTGGTGCAGCTGGTCGCGCGCCTCGAGTGCCCTGGCGACCCGCTGGACCAGCGCCCCGGCCAGCTCACCGAACCTGGCGTCGCCGGAGGCCGCGGTCTGCTGGCGGCAGGCCGCCGACCACCGCCACACCGCGGGCATCAACTCCATCGCGCCGACCGCGAAGTACCCGCCCCTTGGCATCGGGTAGTGCGCCTCGCGGTCACGGATCGCCGCGTACACCCCCTGCGAGCGCAGGTACAGCCCGACGACCGCGAGTGCCTCCATGACCGGCAACACCTTCGTCCGCGACGAGCGCCCGCGTGCAAGGTACAGGTACGGCCGGTCGGTCACGAAGATGTCGGCGTCCATGCCGAGCGCCACCTGCAGGGCGAGCGCGTCGGCCGCCCGCTTGGCCGCGGCGATCGGCGGCGCCAGGTCCTGATAGGCCACCGCCTCCTCCCCCGCCCCCCGGCGGCGGTCGAGGTAGGCGGCCGCCCGGACCGGCCTTCGGTTGGCACAGAACACGATCCCGCGACTGTCCGGCCGCCGGCCGTCCGGCGGATCGACGGTCACCCACCCCTCGTAGGCGCGACCGCCGTCGGTCAGCTCGTAGCACTTCGTGCCCGGCGGCGGGCCGTTGTCCGCGTAGCGGAAGGACGTCACGTACTCGTGCGTGAGCAACCCGGTGAGCACCTCCTCCGGGGACAGCGCCGCCGACTCCCGTGGTACCTGGTGGAGTTCGCCGTCGATCATCACCCGCAGTCTGCGCAGCGGCGCCCTCGGCGCGAACGGCGACTCATCGGTGTTGTGCGGGTCAGGATCCTGCGGCCACTCGATGTGTGCGCTGAGCATGCCGTGGTGCTGCCCGAGTCGTGGGATCAACTGTGCGCTCGCTTCATCCCAAGGTGCTGCCCGAACCAGAGATCGAACATGCTACTGGAGCACACAAAACAGGGGTGGCCCGCACACCAGGCCACCCCTGTCGATCGGGTCAGGGGCTAGAAGCCCGCGGTGATTCGGGTGAACTCCCAGTCCGGCTGGTCGATCCCGCTGCAGGTGGAGGTCACGCCGCCGCCGGGGCAGCCGCGGTCCCGGTTCACCGCCCAGAACGCCAACCGGCCGAGACCGTTGCCCGACGCCCACTCGGTGATCTGGCGCCAGGTGTCCACCGAGGTCAGCTCCTGCTGGTCGGACAGTCCGTTCATGCCGGAGATGCCCATGTGTCCGTATGCCTGCGCATCGGTCCACCCGAAGGTCGACTTGAGCTTGTCCCGCAGGCCGTCCGCGGCGCGCGTGGTGTCCCCGAGGATGTCCGAGCTGCCGAAGTCGAACGGCATGATGGTGAACACGTCGATGTTCGCGCCCAGCGCGGACGCCTGGTCGATCAGCCGGTTGCCGTAGAAGTTCGGGCCGCTGGTCGTGGTGCCGAAGGTGACGATGGTCTGGATGCCGGGGTTGTTCTCCTTGACGATCTTCAGCGCGTTCAGGATCCGGTCCTGGACGGCCTCGTTCTCGAACTCGTCGGTGTTCTCGATGTCGATGTCGATCGCGCTGAGGTCATAGGCGTCGATGACCTCCTGGTAGGCGCCGGCGAGCGACGCGGCGTCCGGACAGTTCGGCCCGAGCTTGTTGCCGCTCCAGCCGCCGAAGGAGGGCACGATGTCGCCGCCGGCCGCCCGGATCTCGGCGATCCGCTGCTCGTCGACGCCGCCGAGCAGCGGCCGCGAGGAGTCCCAGGCGGGACTGCAGCCGCCGCCGGAGAGCACGAAGGCCATCGTGAACGACCGGATCCCGGTGGCACTCATGACCTCCGCCGGCGCGGGCGGATCGCCCCAGCCGAGGAAGAGGTAGGGCGCGGCGGGCGAGACGGCGACCGGTGCCGGTGCCGCCGTCGCGCCGCCCCCTGGCGTCATCATGGCCGCCACGGCGGCGGCCGCCAACAAGGCGAGTGACTTGCGCATGTACGTACTCCCAACGTCGACAGTGCGTGGGCCCCGACCTACGCCACGTGCGAGTGTGGTCTAGACCACACGGCCGGTCAAGGTCTGGACCACTACTCCCGACTTTCGTTGGGTGCCGTCCGCTCAGTCGGCCGCCGGGGTCAACTCGGGGAGGGGCTCGAACTCCTTGATCTCGTCGATGGAAACCGGGCCCATGGCGGCGTTCGCCTCACGCTCGACCATGATCTCGACCAGCACCGGCAGCGAGGCGGCCGCCGACTCGGCCGACGCCCAGGCCAGCGCGTCGCGGATCTCGCCGGGGTGCTCGACCCGGCGCGCCGGACAGCCGAAGGCCGCCATCAGCGCGACATGGTCGATACCGCCCTCGCCGTAGTGCAGGTCGACGGCGAAGTTCATCTCGTAGGGCAGCTCCGCCTGCCGGATCAGCCCGAGATACTCGTTGTTCACCATGACGATCACGAACGGGATCCGGTACTGGGCGGCGACCGCGATCTCCTCCATCAGGAACTGGAACGAGTAGTCCCCCGCCACCGCGACCACCTGCCGCTCGGGGAAGGCGCACTTGACGCCCATCGCCGCCGGGATCTCCCAGCCGAGCGGCCCCGCCTGCCCGCAGACCAGGTACCTGCGCGGCAGGAAGGTGTGCTGGAACTGGCCGGACCAGATCTGGTAGAGCCCGATCGCGGTGACGAACGTGGTGTCCTGCCCGAAGAACTCGTTGAGCTCCCGGTACACCCTCGGCGGCTTGATCGGCACGTCGTCGAAGTCGTCCCGGCGCCCCAACGACGTCCGCAGCGAGGCCACCCGCGCCGGCCACGCCGGCGGACGCGGCGGCGCCGACAGCGACCTGGCGCACGCGCCCAACGCGGCCAGGGTCGGCCGCGCGTGCCCGACCACCCCGAGATCGGGCTCGAACACCTTGCCCAGCTGGGTCGGCTCGATGTCCACATGGATGAAACGCCGGCCCTTGGTGTACACGGACAGGTCGCCGGTGTGCCGGTCGCCGAACCGCGCGCCGACCGCCAACACCAGGTCGCTCTCCAGGAAAGCCTGGTTGCCCCAACGGGTCTGGGTCTGCAACCCGGCCATGCCGGCGAACAGCTCGTGGTCCTCCGGGAACGCGCCCTTGCCCATCAACGTGACCTGCACGGGGATGTTCAGCGTCGTGGCCAGCTCCAGCAGCTCGGCCGTCGCCTCGGCGATGATCACGCCGCCACCGGCCAGGATCAGCGGCCGGTCGGCCGACAGCAACATGTCCACCGCCGCACGCACCCTGGCGGTCGACGGCTCGGGCACCGCCACCGGCAGCGGCTCGTCGATCGCCGGGTCGTAGTTGCACATCCCGCGCTGCACGTCCAGCGGCAGGTCGATCAGCACCGGCCCCGGCCGGCCGGAGCGGGCGATCCGGAACGCCTCGCGGAACACCCACGGCGCCTGGCCCGGTTCCTTGAGCTGGACCGCCCACTTGGTGACCGGCTTGGCGATCTCGACGATGTCGACCGCCTGGAACGCCTCCTGGTGCAGCTTGGCCTTGGGCGCCTGGCCGGTGATGCACACCATCGGGATGGAGTCGGCCAGCGCGGTGTACAGGCCGGTGATCATGTTGGTGCCGGCAGGGCCGGAGGTGCCGATGCACACCCCGACCTTGCCGGTGGCTCGGGACCAGCCGTCCGCGGCGTGCGTGCCGCCTTCCTCGTGCCGCACGGTGAGGTGCCTGATACCCGAGGTCCGCAACGCCGCGTACAGCGGCAGGATCGCCGCGCCCGGGATGCCGAACACCGTGTCCACGCCCTCGGACTCCATCACCGCGACCGCGGCCTCCATGCACGGAATGCTCTTCACGCCTCAGTCCCCTTTGCCGGAAAGGTTCTCCGCGACCATGAGCAGAGCGGAGTGGTCGAGTTGGCCAAGTCCCCGCGCCCGCGCGGACGCGATCAGCTGCGCGACGAGTGCGCCGACCGGCAGGGCCACCTCGGCCTCCCGCGCGGCATCGAGCACGATGCCCATGTCCTTGTGGTGCAGGTCGATCCGGAAGCCGGGGGCGAACCGCCTGGCCACCATGGACTCCCGCTTGAGCTCCAGGATCCGGCTGCCGGCCAGCCCGCCGGCGAGCACGTCCAGCCCGACCGCGGCGTCCAGTCCAGACGACTCCAGCAGCACGATCGCCTCGGCCACCAACGCGTAGGTGCCGCCGACCACCAACTGGTTGGCCGCCTTCACCGTCTGCCCGGCGCCGTGCGGTCCGACGTGGACGATCGTCCCGCCGAGCGGGGCGAACACCGGTGCCGCGGCGTCGAAGTCCTCCTTGTCGCCACCGACCATGATGGACAGCACGCCGTCGATGGCGCCCTGTTCCCCGCCGGAGACCGGGGCGTCGAGCGCCCGCACGCCCTTCTCCCTGGCCCGTTCCGCGATCCGGCGCGCGGTCTGCGGCCGGATCGAGGACATGTCGAGGTAGCGCAGCCCCGGCCTGGCCGAGTCGAGCACGCCGCCCTCGCCGAGGGTGACCGCCTCGACCTGCGGATGGTTGGGCAGCATGGTGATCACCACATCGGCGTCCTCGGTCGCCTGCGTGATGCCGGTGGCCACCGTGCCGCCCTCGGCGGCCAGCCGCTCCCTGGACGCGGCCACCACGTCGTAGCCGATGACGTCAAAACCAGCACGCAGCAGGTTCGACGCCATCGGGCCGCCCATGATGCCGAGCCCGATGAACCCGACGGTCGTCATGCCCGTTCCTCCAACCAGGTGAAGCTGTCCGCGCTCGGCCCGACGGGCCGGTACTCCAGGCCGACATACCCGTCGTACGGGCTGGCGGCCAGTAGGCCGAACACCTCGGCCCAGTCGATCTCCCCGGTGCCGGGTTGGCCGCGGCCGGGAGAGTCGGCGATCTGCACGTGCCCGAACCGGCCGGCGTTACCGGTGATCAGCGCCGCCGGGTCCTCGCCCATCCGGTGCAGGTGGTAGAGGTCGGCGAGAAACGCCGTGCCGGGTACCTGGTCGACCACCTCGAGCGCGGCTTTCGAGGTGGTGAGCGGGTAGCGGGGGTTCTCGTGAGCGTTGATCGCCTCGATCACCACCGTCGCGCCGATCTGGCTGGCCGCAGTCACCGCCAGGGCCAGGTTCACGAGCGCGAGTTCGTGATCGGTGTCCTCGGATGTGTTGCCGTACAGGGCGTTGAGCACGGTGCAGCCCATGCGCCCGGCGAAGCCGACGGCCACGTCGATGTTGTCGCGGAACCGTTCGCTGGTGGATCGCGCCGACAGCAGGCCACGGTCGCCGGCCGCCATGTCGCCGGCGTCGAAGTTGAGCCCGACCAGGCGGACCCCGGCGTCGTCGATGGCGCGGGCCAGCGCGTCCAGCTCGGCGTCGGCCGGTTCCGGGCCGGGGAAGGGCCACCACAGCTCGACCGCGTCGAACCCACACGCCGCGGCCGCCGCCGGCCGCTCCAGCAGGGGCAGTTCGGTGAACAGGATGGACAGGTTGACGTCGAAACGCAGGTCTTTCGGGGTCACAGTGGACACTCCAAACAGGACTTCAGGCGACTGGCTGGACCAGGCTGGCGCGGGCGAGTTCTGCGGTTTCCGACGGGGTCTTGCCGACCCTGACCCCCGCC
>NZ_BAAGXS010000064.1:0-28221 GCF_054779715.1 Actinophytocola sediminis
GCCGGCACCCCGCCGGCGCAGGCGCAGCCAGGACGAGCCGCCGGCCCGCCCCCGGCTGGTCCCGGCCGCGCCACCGGCCGACCCGCCCGCCGACCACGACCGGCACGCCGCCGCGCTGATCGACGACATGCTCAACACCCAGGAACGGCACCTGCTGCGTGAGCTGCAGGACGAGCTCGCCCGGCGCGAGAACCAGGACAGCCAGACCGGCCCCTGGCGCTCCGGCCGGCACGGCAAGTCCAGCACGCCGTTCGAGCCGGGGCAGGCCGCGGTCAACGGCCTGCCGCCGCGCCACGACCGTGGTCGCGGTTCCGCCTAGCTGTCGGCCAGGCGGTCGGTGACCGCGTGCAGCAGCCGCTGGAGGTGCAGGCCTCGGCGGATGTCGGTCGGCTGCTCGGTGACCCCGGTACGCGCCATCGTCACGAACTGGTCCAGCAGGGCCGCGTACCGGGAGCCGGCGTCGCCGCTCGGGTCGAGGTAGCGGTAGCCGTTGCCGCCGTAGACGGAGAAGTCGTTGATCGGCGGCACGGCCGGGGTGTGCATGGTCATGGTCGCCGTGCTGGTCGCGCCGCCCTCGTGGCCGAGCAGCACGTGCCACACCCCGCCCCGCTCGGCGAACCGCGCGTGCAGCACGTCGGTGATCGGGCCGAGGGCCGCGTCCAGCAGGTCGAAACTGTGCGGGCCGATGTCGGTCAGCGCGCCACCGGCGTGCCGCCAGCGGGACGACTCGTGCTTGGGGTCCAGCAGCGTCGCCGACATCCAGCGGGCGGCGCCGCCGTGCCAGTCGCCGGTGCGGTGCACCGTCGCCAGCCAGTCGATGACCTCGGGGGCGTAGCGGAAGGTGAGCATCATCAGGGTGGCCACGCCGGCGCGCTCAGCCGCGGCGGTCAGCCGTTCGGCCTCCGCGACCGAGCTGGCGAGCGGCTTCTCCAGGATCACGTGCTTGCCGGCCTCGACGGCCCGCTGCGCGAGCGGGGCCTGAACGCCGGGCGGCACGGCGAAGGTGACCGCGTCCACCGTGGCGAGCAGGTCGTCGAAGGACGTCATCGGAACCGCGCCACCACCGCACGTGGCCGCGACCGCCGCGGCGGCCTCCTGGCGGCGGGCCCACACGCCGACCAGCTCGGTGGCGGGATGCGCCACGACGCCTGGGCCGTGTACCCGCTGTGCCCAGGGGCCGGCGCCGACGAGTCCGATTCGCAGCCGTGTGTCGTTCATGGTCACATCCTGCCCGTCGGGGCGGGGTTTGCTGCGTAGGCTCTGGCTGTGCGTGAGGTGCCGAGGGAACTGGTCCTGCCGGAGGGTTTCGTCCCGCCGGAGGCGCCCGACCCACCGGTGACGCCCAAGGACGCGGCCACCGTGATGCTGCTGCGCGACACCGACGCCGGGCTCGAGGTGTTCCTCATGCGCCGGGTGCTGGGCATGGCCTTCGCCGGCGGCATGACGGTGTTCCCCGGCGGCGGCGTCGACCGCCGGGACGCGGACACCTCGCTGGCCTGGCACGGGCCGTCACCGGCGTGGTGGGCGTCGCGGTTCTCCTGCGATGTCGGGCTCGCGCGGGCGCTGGTGTGCGCGGCCGTGCGGGAGACGTTCGAGGAGTCCGGCGTGCTGCTGGCCGGACCGTCGGCGGACACGGTCGTGTCCGACGTCCGGCCGTACGCGGAGGCCAGGGCGCAGCTGGTGAACCGGGAGCTGTCGCTGGCCGGTTTCCTCGCCGAGTCCGGGCTGGTGCTGCGCGCGGACCTGCTGTGGCCGTGGGCGGACTGGGTGACCCCGCAGGCCGAGCGGCGCCGGTTCGACGCCCGCTTCTTCCTGGCCGCGCTGCCGTCCGGTCAGCGGGCGGACGGCGAGACCACCGAGGCGTCCTCGGCCACCTGGCAACGCCCGGCCGACGCGCTGACCGAGTGGCAGGCGGGCCGGGTCGGCCTGCTGCCGCCGACCTGGACCACGCTGGCCGAGCTGGAGGAGTGCCCGACCGTGGCCGACGCGATGAGCCGTGAGCGGGTGATCGAGAAGCTCATGCCCAAGGTGGTCCGCGACGGCGGCGTGCTGCGGATCGTGCTGCCCGGCGACCCGGCCTACGACACCGCCGCGCCGCACCTCGACCCGGGCGCCCGGTCATGACCGGGCATCCCGCCTACGGCGTCGTCCGGCCGGTCACCCCGGTGGCCTCGGTGCTGCTGGAGAACAACCCGGGCTCGATGACGCTGGACGGCACGAACACCTGGCTGCTGCGAGCACCCGAGGCCGAGGCCGCGATCGTGGTCGACCCGGGGTACGAGGATCCGGAGCACCTGACGCGGGTCGCCGACGCCGGTCCGGTCGCGCTGATCCTGATCACCCACCAGCATCCCGACCACGCGCAGGGCGCGCCCTGGTTGGCGGCCAGGGTGGGCGCCCCGGTCCGCGCGTTCGACCACCGGCTGTGCGTCGACGCGCCACCGCTGACCGACGGCGAGCTCATCGAGGACGCCGGCCTGTCGCTGCGCGTGCTGCACACCCCAGGACACACCGAGGACTCGGTCTGCCTGCGGATCGCCACCAGCGCGGCCACCCAGGACACCGGCGACACCCACGCGGTGCTCACCGGGGACACGATCCTCGGGCGGGGGACCACGGTGATCTCCGCGCTCGGGCCGTACCTGGCGACGCTGCGGCTGCTGGCCAAGGTGCCGGCGGGCACCGTCGCACTGCCCGGCCACGGTCCGGAGTTGCCGGACCTCTCGACGGTCGCGGGGGAGTACCTTGCCCACCGCGAGCAGCGCCTGGACCAGGTGCGGGCGGCACTGGCCGAACTCGGGCCCCGGGCGAGCGCACGACAGGTCGTCGAGCTGGTGTACGCCGACATCGACCGGTCGTTGTGGGGACCGGCGGAGTGGTCGGTGCAGGCGCAGCTCGAGTACCTGCGCGCGGACCCGGCCTGATCTTCAGTTCTTGGGAGGAAGCATGGGCATCACCACGTAGCGGAGGTTGGTGTCGGTCGGTGCTGGCGCGCTGAACACCGTGGCGCGCATCCCCGGCTGGATGCGCACCCGCACCGGGCCGCCGAGGAACGGGCGCAGCGCGTCGGTCAGGAACCGGGACTGGTAGGCCTGTGGGGTGCGGCCGCCGGTGACGTCGGCCTTGACCGACTCCTCCGCCTCGCCCGCCCGCTGGTCGGTGCCGCGCAGGCGGAGCTCGCCGTCGCCGAGCTCCATGAGCAGGACGCCGCGCGCGTCGGAGTAGAGGCTGACGCGGCGGACCGCACCGGCCAACGCGTCCGCGCTCACCTCGATCTCAGTGTCCACATCGGACAGCGAGACCTTCGACTCGTGCAGGAAACTGCCGTCCAGCACGGAAGTCGTCACCTGACTGGCGCCCTCCTGACGGGTCCACACCAGACCGAACCGGTCGCGGTCCGCGTGTAGCGCGACCGGGCCCCTGGTGTCGACCTGCTTGGCGATCTCGGTCAGCAGGGTGGCCGGCACCAGCGCGTCGACCGGCGGGCCCGCCGGCTTCCAGGCGAGGTCGGCCACCGCCATCTGGTACCGGTCGGTGGCGACCAGGATGATCCGGTCGCCCTCGGACCGGATCCGCACCCCGGTGAACATCGGCAGCGCGTCGTCCCGCGAGGCCGCGGTGGACACCGTGGCCAGCGCGGTGGCGAACACCGCCCCGTCGACCGTGCCGACCGCGGCGGGCGGCGCGGCGACTCCCGGGTGCACGTCCACGTCGAGTAACGGCAGCGCGAACCGCGCGCCCGGCCCGCGGATGGCGAGCTTGGACCCCTCCACCACCAGCCGCACCTGCGTGAGCTCCAGCGCTCGTAACGTGTCGGCCAGCGGCTTGGCCGGCACGAGCACCCGCCCCTCGGTGTGGACGAGCGCCGGGCGGCGCACCAGCGCGGCCCGCTCCCGGTCGTTGGCGGCCAGGGACACGCCATCGGCGGTGGCCGTGAGCAGTACGCCGGCGAGCACCGGGTCGATGAGCTTGCCCGGCACCAGCCGGACGAGCGCCGACGCGGCGGAGGCCAGGTCGGCGGTGGTGACGGTCAGGTCGAGATCCATGGGGAGAACGTAGCGAGGGGGTCCGACAGTTCTGGACGACCGCCGGAGTTCACCGTTCTGTGGCTTTGGCCGCCTAGCTTGTCGCTCGTGGCAGACACCATGAACCGCAGAGACCTGTTGGCCAAGTCGGGCGTCCTCGCGGTCGCCGCGGGCGCGATGCTGCCCGGCGTCGCGTTCGCGGAGCCGGCGGCACCGGACGGCGCGACCGGCGAGCAGACCAGGACCGTCACCGGCACCCTGCGCCCGGACGTGCCCGACTGGTACTACGTCCCGGTCGACGTCCCCCGCGGCGTGCGCGAGCTGGAGGTCGTCTACAGCTACGACCGCCCGCAGGTCCCGCCGGGCGCCAAGGGCAACGCGCTGGACATCGGCATGTTCTCCCCGGCCGGCCACCAACTCGGCAACCAGCGCGGGTTCCGCGGCTGGTCGGGCGGCTTCCGCGACCGGTTCACGATCAGCGCCACCGACGCCACCCCCGGCTACCTGCCCGGCCCGATCGAGCGCGGGCGCTGGCACATCATCCTCGGCCCGTACACCGTCGCCAGGCAGGGACTGAGCTACCGCATCGACGTCACGCTGCGGTTCGGCGAGCCAGGCCCCGAGTTCCAGCCCGACCCGGCGCCGGACACCGCCCCGGCCAAGGACCGCGGCCGCGCCTGGTACCGCGGCGACGGCCACCTGCACACCGTGCACTCCGACGGCCGGCGCACCCCGGCCGAGCTGGCCGAGGCCGCCCGCGCGGCCGGCATGGACTTCATCGTCTCCACCGAGCACAACACCGCCAGCGCGTCCATGCGGTGGGGCGCGCACGCTGGCGATGACCTGCTGATCGTCAACGGTGAGGAGGTCACCACGCGCAGCGGGCACTGGCCGGCGTGGGGCCTGCCGGCGGGCACCTGGATCGACTGGCGCTACCGGGCCGACGAGCCGCGCGAGTTCCGCCGGTTCGCCGACGAGGTGCACCGCGCAGGCGGGCTGGTGGTCGCCGCCCACCCGTTCGCCCCGTGTTTCGCCTGCTCCTGGGAGTTCGGGTACGAGCTCGCGGACGTGGTCGAGGTGTGGAACGGGCCGTGGACCCTCGACGACGACGCGGCCGTGGTCGCCTGGGACGGCCTGCTGCGGCAGGGTCGGTTCGTGCCGGCGGTCGGCAACAGCGACGCGCACAACCCCGACCAGGTGGTCGCCCTCCCGCACAACGTCGTGCTGGCCGACGGCCTGCGGCGCCAACGGTTGCTCGACGGCTTCCGCGCCGGGCGCAACTGGATCGCCGAGTCCGCCGGCGTCGGCCTGGCGTTCACCGCGACCGACGGCCGCCGCGAGGCCGGCATCGGCGGGCGACTGCGGGTCGGCACCGGCGACGAGGTCGCCTTCGAGGTGACCGTGACCGGTGTGCCGGGCACGTCGGTCCGCCTGCTCAACCAGAACGGCCCGCAGTGGGCACAGCCGGTCGACGAGACCGGCACGGCGACCGTGAGCTGGGCGACCCAGTCCCGGTACAGCAGGTGGGTGCGTGCGGAGGTGCGGCGCGCGGTGCCCACCGAGACCACCCCGGACACCATGGTCGCCCTGACCAACCCGATCTTCCTCGACTGACCCCGGCTGCGACGCCCTGAATGAGGCATTGGCGACGTTCAACGTCCCGAATGGGGCATTCAGGGCGTTCTCCCCAACCGGACCACAACGGCACAGGTCAGGCCCCGCGGCATCCGGTAGGGCTAACCCGCGGGCGCGGTCTCCGGTTCGGGATCAGGCACGGACTCGGCGACCGTGCCCCGGCGCAGCCACACCAGCAGCGCGATCAGCAGCCCGGCCGCACTGGAGGCGAGGAACGCCGCCGGGATGCCGACGTGCTCCACCAGGTAGCCGCTGGTCGAGTGCCCGGCGGCCAGCCCGAGGGTGACCGAGGTGACCACCCAGGCGAACGCCTCGGTGGCCGTGCCCTTCGGCGTGACCAGCTCGATCGCGGTCGAGTGCGCGGTGGACTGCGGGGTGATCCAGATGCCGGCGACCAGCATCACGACCGCCAGCCAGAACAGGCTCGTCGGGATCGCCATCGGCGCGATGAGCAGCGCGAACATGCCGAGCAGCGCCGGCAGCCGCTGGTTCATCCTGCGCGGCCACGGGTGCACGGCGTAGTACAGCCCGAAGGCGACCGAGGTGAGCGACCACATCGCGAGCAGCACGCCACCCATCGGCGCCTGGCCGGCCTCGGTCGCCGCCGCGGGCACCGCGACCTCGACGAACCCGACGGTGACGCCGAACCCGAGCGCCGCGAGGGCGACCGTGCGCATGCCGGGGTAGGCCAGCGCGCCGAGCAGCCTGCCGGCCGGCACCCTGACCGGCCGCACCGAGCGCACCACGGAGGTCAGCGCGAACCCGACGCTGCCGACCACCATGCAGACCGTGCCGGCCACGACCCCGGTGCCCGCCCACGGGGCCGCGACCAGCAGCCCGGCCAGCGCCGGCCCGAGGATGAAGAACACCTCCAGGCTGATGGCCTCGTAGGCGTAGGCGGCGTGCCGGATCGCCCCCGGCGGCACCAGGTGCACCCACAGCGCCCGGGAGGCGGCCCCGACCATCGGCTCGGTCAGCCCGACCACGACGCCGAGCAGCACGAGCACGGCGGCCGGCTGGCCGGTCTCCACCGCGAGCACCGCGCAGGTGATCGCCACGACGAACATCGTGGACACGATCAGCAGTGGGGTGGTCGGCCCGCGCCGGTCCATGATCCGCCCCTGCACCACCGCGCCGAGGGCGACGCCGATCAGCGACCCGGCCGACACCGCGCCCGCGATCGCGAACGAGCCGGTCTCCCGCTGAACGTAGAGCAGCAGGGACAGGCCGATCATCGCGATCGGCATCCGGGCGAGCAGCGACATCAGCACCGGCCAGCCGGCGCCGGGCGTGGTCAGGGCGACGCGGTAGTCGGCGAAGCGGGCGGAGTGGGACACGCGTCCAAGTATGCAGTCTTTGGTACGCGCGTACCAGTAAATTATCGATCGGCGCCGACCCGGTTTCGTTCAATCCAGAAGGTCACGATACGATAACGGTGACCAGAAATTTGGTGGATCAACACAACGCAGGGGCATACCAGTGAGTCCCCCCAGTGTTGGGACCTAACAAAACTCCCTCCGGCCGCACAATGGGTCGGGGCCTGTTTGCCGGAGGGCGGGGAGCGTGAGCTGTCGGGGGATGGTTCACGCGAAGCGAAGAGCCGGTTCGCCGCGTCGGGGGCGGCGGCCGGCTCTTCGTCTTGTTTCGCGGTCTGTGGCCTAGCGGGCCCGGCGGGCCAGCCGTTCCGGGTCGAGGATCAGCACGCTCTTGCCCTCCAGCCGCAGCCAGCCGCGGTGGGCGAAGTCGGCGAGCGCCTTGTTGACCGTCTCCCGGGACGCGCCGACGTACTGGGCGATCTCCTCCTGGGTCAGGTCGTGCATGACCCGCAGCAGACCGGCCTCCTGGCTGCCGAAACGCTGAGCGAACTGCAGCAACGCCTTCGCCACCCGGCCGGGCACGTCGGTGAAGATCAGGTCCGCGAGCATCCCGTTGGTCCGGCGCAGTCTGCGGGCGACCACGCGCAGCAACTGCTCGGCGATCTCCGGCCTGGTGGCGATCCACTGCCGCAGCGCTGGCCGGTCCATCGTGCGGGCGACGACCTCGGTCACCGTGGTCGCGGTGGAGGTGCGTGGCCCGGGGTCGAAGATCGACAGCTCCCCGAACATGTCGGCCGGGCCCATGATGCCCAGCAGGTTCTCCCGACCGTCCGGAGATTTGCGGCCGAGCTTCACCTTGCCCGACTGGATGATGTACAGCCGGTCACCAGGCTCGCCCTCGGCGAAGATCACGTGCCCGCGCGGAAACTCCACCGTCTCCAGCGTCTGGGCAAGCGCCTCGGCGGCTGCCGGCTCGACGCCCTGGAAGATGCCGGCCCTGGCCAGGGTCTCGTCCACCTTCGTCCCTCCCAATCAGACACGGGCCGGCGGCGGCCGGCACCGATCGAGGGCAACGACGCCCCTGATCACTACGGGGAAGTGTAGGGCGTGTTCGGGGGTTCACCGCATGGGGCGTACTCCCGGTATGTCGGAACCGGTCCAGGTCAGGGGCCTGGCCTGGGGATCCGCACGGTCGGCTGGTTCATCACCTTGCGCGCGCGGGCCTTGTTCCGGCCCCGCCGGCGGAGCCGGAACATCTCCAGCGCCCGGCCGATCCCGTGGCCGTAGAGCGCGCGGACCTCGTCCGGGCGCGCGTGCTCGAGCAGCTCGCCGACCTCGTCCTCCTGGACGGCGACGTGCCGCAACCTGCTCTCGACTCGTTCCATGAACAACGCGAAGAACATCACCACGATGGGCACCGCGAACACGAACCAGACAGCCATGATGTCGTCGATCCTCGCTCAGGTTGGCTTGCGGGACTGTTCTCTGGACGTCAAGGGCACGGTTGGGGTTGTTTGGCGGCCCGTAGGCTAGCGGGGTGCCACCAGTCACCCGTCAACTACCCCGTGGCCAGACGGCCGAAACCGCGCCCGCGCCGGGCGTCGCACTGGTCCGACGGGCGCGCCGGATGACCCGCGTGCTCGCCGAGGCCTTCCCGGACGCGCACTGTGAGCTCGACTTCACCAGCCCGCTGGAGCTGACGGTCGCCACGATCCTGTCCGCGCAGAGCACCGATGTGCGGGTCAACCTGACCACGCCCGCGCTGTTCGCGCGCTACCGCACGGCCGCCGACTACGCCGGCGCCGACCGGGCCGAGCTCGAGGAGCTGATCCGGCCGACCGGCTTCTTCCGCAACAAGGCGACCTCGCTGATCGGCCTCGGCGCGGCGCTGGTCGAGCGGTTCGACGGCGAGGTGCCCGGCACGCTCGCGGACCTGGTGACCCTGCCCGGGATCGGCCGCAAGACCGCCAACGTCGTGCTCGGCAACGCCTTCGGCGTCCCCGGCATCACCGTCGACACGCACTTCGGCCGCCTGGTCCGCCGGTTCGAGTGGACGGCGGAGGAGGACCCGGTCAAGGTCGAGCACGCGATCGGCGCGCTGGTCCCGCGCAAGGACTGGACGATGCTGTCCCACTGGGTGATCTTCCACGGCCGCCGGGTCTGCCACGCCCGCAAGCCGGCCTGTGGCGCGTGCGTGCTGGCCAAGGACTGCCCGTCCTTCGGCGCGGGGCCGACCGAGTTCGAGCCGGCGGCCAAGCTGGTCAAGGGGCCGGAGGCGCCGCACCTGCTCGACCTCGTCGAACGGGTCCACAACGGCTACCAGCCAGGGCGGGGTGGCGCGGCGTGACGAGTGCGGCACGGTGGTCGCTCGCCGGGCTGGTCCTGGTGATCGCCGCCGTGGTCGCGATCTGGCCGAGGGGCGAGGACCCGCCGGCCGAGCCGGCCGGGCCTGATCTCGGCCAGGTCCGGGCCGCGGCGGCGCTGCAGCCGTGCCCGGCAGGCGACTCGCCGCCGGCGCGCGGTCCGTTGAACGGGATCGAGGTCGAGTGCCTGGCCGACGGTTCGGCCGTCGACCTCGCGGCCACGCTGGCGACCTCGCCGGTGCTGGTGAACGTGTGGGCGACCTGGTGCCCGCCGTGCCGGGAGGAACTGCCGCTGCTCGCGAGCTACGCGGCCCAGCCGGGCGCGGTACCGGTGGTCGGGTTGGCGGTGCAGAGCTCCCAGGCCGACGCGCTGGCCCTGCTCGACTCGCTCGACGTCCAGCTGCCGACGGTGCTCGATCGGGACGGCACCGCGTCAACGGCGCTCAAACTGCCCGCCGGGCTGCCCGCCAGCTACCTGGTCGACGCGGACGGCACGGTACGGCTGATCGACAACCCGCGGCTGTTCCGCTCGGTGGCGGAGATCCAGCGGGCGGTCGAGCTGGCATGACGGCCGAACCTGGACCGCTGGTCGACCCGGCCGAGTTGCCGGGGTGGCTGCGGCCCGTGGTGTCGACCACCGCGAACGCCGACCTGATCGACAACCTGCCCTCACGCGGTGATGACAGTCGGAATGGCGGCCGGGACGCCGCGGTGCTGATCCTGCTTGGCGAGCACGAGATCCATGGCCCGGACGTGTTGTTGCAGCTGCGGGCCAACGGCGGCGGCGCGCACGCCGGCCAGGTCGCCTTCCCCGGCGGGTCGGCAGAGCCGGACGACGACGGGCCGGTCGCCACGGCGTTGCGTGAGGCGGTCGAGGAGACCGGCGTCGACCCGTCCGGGGTACGGCCGGTCGCGTTGCTGCCGACGCTGCACATCCCGGTCTCCGACTTCCACGTGACCCCGGTGATCGCGCACTGGGAGCGACCGAGCAGGGTGTGGGCGGTGGATCCGGCGGAGAGCGCCGCGGTGGCCAGGGTGCCGCTCGCGGATCTCGCTGACCCGGCCAACCGGTTCCGGCTGCGGCACCCGTCGGGGTTCCACGGGCCGGCGTTCGCGTTGCCGGGCATGCTGGTGTGGGGGTTCACCGCGGGCGTGTTGGCCCACCTGCTCAGTATCGGCGGGTTCGACCGACCGTGGGACGGTACGGACATACGGGACTTTGACGCCGCGTGGCGTTCAGTTGGCTCGGTGGTCGGGGAGGTTGACGGGTGAACTGGGTCGACGTGCTCGTGATCGGGCTCGCGGTGCTGGCGGCGATCTCGGGTGCGCGACAGGGCGTGATCACGGCGCTGCCCGCGTTCATCGGGGTGCTGCTCGGCGCGATCGCGGGCATCAAGCTGGCGCCGTTGGTGGTGCAGTACATCGAGTCGACGCCGACCAGAGTGGCGTTCGCGGTCGCGGTGTTCGTGTTGTTGGTCGCACTGGGGGAGACACTCGGCGTGTGGCTCGGACGCAGTATTCGCCAGCGGATCAGGTCACCGAAGCTGACCGGCGTGGACAACGCGCTCGGCGCGATCGTGCAGGGCGCGGTGGTGTTCGTCGTCGCCTGGCTGATCGCGTTGCCGCTGGTCACCGTGGGCGGGCTGCCCGGCCTGGCGTCGGCCATCCGCGGCTCGACGGTGCTCGGTGGCGTGAACAACGTGATGCCGTCGGCCGCGCAGAACCTGCCGGACGAGCTGCGCAAGCTGCTGGACGTGTCCGGTTTCCCGGCCGCGGTCGACCCGTTCGACCGCACGCCGAGCAAGGAGGTCGACCCGCCCGACCCCGCGCTGCAGCGCAGTGCGGTCGTGCAGCGGGTGCGGCCGAGCGTGCTCAAGATCCACGCCAAGGCGCCGTCGTGTTCGCGGGCGCTGGAGGGCACCGGCTTCGTGATCTCGCGCGAGCGGATGATGACCAACGCGCACGTGGTGGCCGGCACGAGCGAGGTGAGCGTGGAGACCGACGCGGGCGCGCTGGACGCCCGGGTGGTGCACTACGACCCGAACACCGACGTGGCGATCCTCGCGGTGCCCGGCCTCGCGGCCGACGCCCTGCCCTTCGCCGGCGAGCCGGCACAGTCCGGCCAGGACGGGATCGTGCTCGGCTACCCGCTGGACGGCCCGTACACGGCCTCGCCGGCACGCGTACGCGACCGGATCAACCTCACCGGCCCGGACATCTACGACGCGAGCACGGTCAACCGTGAGGTCTTCACCCTGCGCGCCCTGGTGCGCAGCGGTAACTCCGGCGGCCCGCTGATCGACACCGACGGCCGGGTCATCGGCGTGATCTTCGGCGCCGCCGTCGACGAGTCGGAGACCGGCTTCGCCCTCACCGCCGAAGAGGTCGAGGACGAACTCGCCGCCGCCCCCGGCCTCTCCCGCGCCGTCGGCACCGGCTCCTGCGCCGCCTGACCCCCAGCTAACCTCGCGAGTCCAACCGTCCCGACACGCGAGTCCAACGCTCCTGACATGTCGGGAGCGTTGGACTCGCGTGGTCGGAGCGTTGGACTCGCGGGGTCAGGCGGGGCAGGTGGCGCCGGGGGGTGGGAGCTTGCCGTCGACGAGGTAGGCGGTGGCGGTGGCGCGGGTGCAGGCGGTGCGGTCGATCACGCCGTGGCCCCAGCCCTGGTAGGTGAGCAGCCGGCCGTGGTCGAGCTGGCGGGTCACGTTGCGGGCCCACTCGATGCCGGTCGCCGGGTCGTGCACGGAGTTCAGCACCAGCACCGGGACGTCGATGTCCAGCCGGTGCTGCGGGTTGCCGGTCGCCGCCGGCCAGGCCGAGCACATCGACACCGGCAGCCAGGCGAAGTGGTTGCGCAGCGTCGGGGCGGCCAGCTGCTGGCGCTCCCACATCGCCAGCCACTCGCGCTCCGAGTCGATCCGCACGCGGTGGTCGGCGCAGTAGGTGGAGACCGGGAACGGCGTGGCGTCGGCCAGCGCGGTCGGCGCGGGAGTGCCCTCGGTGAACGACGTCAGGTACGTCGCCGCCGCGGCCGGTGCTGGCTGGTAGAAGAAGCTCAGCAGCGTCTGGACCAGCTCCGTCGGCCCGACCGGCCGGCCGGAGCCGTCGGGCGCGGTCAGCGTGCCGGCCACCGCCTTCGCGTACAGGCCCGCGTACACCGCGCCGACGTCCTGCCCGTGCAGCACGCACTCCTGCTCGGCCGCACACCAGGTCGCGAACGCCCCGAACGCGTCCTCCCCGGCTCGCGCCTGGGTCTCCAGGAACCGCGCGGGCGACAGGCTGTGGTCGAACACGCTGTCCAGCACCAGCGCGCGTACCCGATGCGGGTACCGCTCGGCGTACATCTGCCCGGCGAGCGTGCCGTAGGAGCGGCCGTACAGGCTCAGCTGCCGCTCACCGAGCGCGCTGCGGATCCGGTCGACGTCCCTGGCGATGCTGACGCTGTCCAGGTGGTCGACCAGCGGACCGCTGTGCTCCCGGCAGCTGTCGCCGAGCTCGCCGGCGAAGGCCCGCACGTCGGCGAGCGTGGTACCGGTCTCCGGGTTGACCTCCGGCAGGTTCGTCACCAGCTCGGTGTCGCACCGGATCGGGCTGCTGCGGCCGACCCCGCGCGGGTCGAAGCTCACGATGTCGAACCGGTCGGCGATTTCCGCCGGCAACGGGACGCGGTCGATCAGCCGGTTCACGCCGGAGTCGCCCGGCCCGCCAGGCAGGTAGAACAGCGTGCCGATCGGGTTGCTGGCCGCCCGGCGCGCGATGGCGACCTCGAACGTGCCATCGCCCGGCCGGGACCAGTCGATCGGCACGGTCACCGTCGCGCACTCGACCGCCGTGTTCTCCGGACAGCCCTGCCAGTCGACACCCGGTGCGGCGACCGCGGTGGTGGCGCCGGCCACGGTCGCGCCGACCGCGACCGCGGCCAGCAGGGCCGTGGTGCGAAGTGGTTTCATCCCCGTCGTCCTCCCCATGTGGAAATCCCGAGGGGGACGAGTATTCGCTGACCAGTGCGCCAGGGGCTCCGGGAAATCCCTGAGGTCACCCGGAGATCACGTGGCGGCGAGGAACTCCGTCAGCACGCGGTTGGTGATCGCGGGTGCTTCCTGGTGCGGGAAGTGCCCGATCCCGTCCAGCAGCCGGGTTTCCACACGCCCGTGCGCCCAGCGCGCGGACGCGCGCACGGTCTCCGCGAGGATGCACGGGTCGGCCGCGCCGGACAGCTGCAGCACCGGCACGGAGATCTTCCGCTGCATCGCCTCTCGGAACCGCCTGCCCTCGCTACGCACCTGTGAACGGACAGCCCAGCGGTAGTACTCCAGCGCGCTGTGCGCCGCGCCGCGGACCAACATGGCCGAGCGAAGCCGTTCCGCGACATCGTCGAATCCCGGTTGGACAGTCCACTCAGGACCAGACCAGCGGCGGAGCAGCGTCTCGACGGTGGCCGCGTCGTCCCGGGTCAGCCAGCGCTCGGGGGCCAGCGGCACCTGCGCGCGGAACACGTGCCCGAGCGCGCGCGCCTGGTTGTTCTGCTTACGCCGCAACATGGTCCGCCGGATCTCCCGGCGCAGGGCGAGCGGGTGCGCGGCGGAGAGCGCGCTGACCGAGCCGACCAGCCGGGGGTGCAGCGCGGCGACCGTCCACGCGAGCAGACCACCCCAGCCGTGGCCGACCAGGTGCGCCTTCGGCTCGCCGAGCGCCTTCACCAACCCGCCGACATCCCCGGCCAGGGTCCACGCGTCGTAGCCGCGCGGCGGCTTGTCCGAGTCGCCGTAGCCGCGCAGATCCACCGCGACCGCACGGAAACCCGCGCCGGACAGCGCGGTCAGCTGATGCCGCCAGGTCCACCAGAACTCGCCGAACCCGTGCAGCAACAGGACCAGTGGGCCCTCGCCGGTCTCGGTGACGTGCAGCCGGATGCCGTTCGCGTGCACATCCCGGTGCTGCCACGGCCCGTCGATCCGCACGGTCGACGGGTCGGGCCGGGAGCGCACGGCCGCGGTGCTCAGCGCACTGCCCGATCAGACACGGCGCGCTGGATCGTCGGCGACGTGCACCGGCGCGGTCGCCTGACCGTTCTCGCCGCGGTTGCGCAGGACGGCCGCGTTCTCCCGCATGGTCTCGATCGTCCGTTTCGGCGCGCGGATCGCCCGGACCTTGCGATAGCCCAGATAGCCGGCGAGGCCGACGGCGAACAGCATCAGGCCGAAGACGATGAGGAACGCGGCCCAGCGCGGCAACCACTCGTCGAGCAGCTCCGCGGCGAAGAAGAAAAAGAAGAACGAGCTGTAGAGCAGGATGACCAGCGCGAGAATGAACCAGACGCTGCCCTTGAGGCCCTTCTTGATCTCGCTGGCCACCTCGGACCTCGCGAGCTCGACCTCGGCCCTGACCAGCGTGGACAGGTGCGTGGTCGCGTCCTTGACCAGGTTCCCGATCGACTGCTCACCCGCGCTGGCCGACTCGTCCGCCAGCGGGATGGACGGGACCCGCGGCAGGTCGTTGGTGTTCTCGCGCGCACTCGTCACGTGCGCCATCGTGCCATGCGCCGATCACCGAAGCTGCCCGGGCGGGTTAATCGGTGGCCGCGTCATGCGCCCGACTGCGGCGGACCAGCAAGATCGCGGCCAGCGTCGAGGCGATCAGCGAGGCGGCGAGCACCGCGGTCTTGGCCAACTCCATGTCCGCGCCGTCCAGCGCGAGGTCGGCGATCAGCAGGCTGACGGTGAACCCGACGCCGCCGAGCGCCGCGACCGCGACCAGGTCCCGTTTACCGAGTCCGGAAGGCATCCTGGCGATCCCCAGCCGGACCGCCAGCAGCGCCGCGCCGACGATGCCGATGATCTTGCCGACCACCAGGCCGACGATCACCGCGAGCGCGAGCCGGTCGTCGAACAGCTTCCCGAGCGACTCGCCGGAGACCGGCACGCCGGCGGCGAAGAACGCGAACACCGGCACGGCGAACCCCGCCGACAGCGGCTGCAGCCGGTGCTCGAGCCGAAGCCCTGGCGACTCGGTCTCGCCGGGGTCCTTGCCCACCCTGGTCAGCAGGGCGAGCGCGACCCCGGCGACGGTGGCGTGCACGCCGGTCGCGTGCACCGCCACCCAGGTCCCCAGCGCGATCGGCACGTAGCACCAGGAGCTGCGCACCCGGCCGCGCTGCAGCAGCCAGTACAGCGCGAGCAGCCCGACCGCCGCGGCCGCCGCGATCAGGTCGAAGGTACTGGTGAACACGGTCGCGATGAGCAGGATCGCGCCCAGGTCGTCCACCACCGCGAGACTGAGCAGGAACACCCGCGCGCTGCTCGGCAACCCGGACCCGGTCAGCGACAGCACCCCCAGCGCGAACGCGATGTCCGTGGCGACCGGGATGGCCCAGGCGTCGGCGACCCGAGGGTCGCCCCAGCCGACCCCGACCGCGACGACCGCCGGCACCACCATCCCGCCGAGCGCGGCGATGACCGGCAGCACCGCGTTCTTGAGCCGGGACAGCTCACCGTCGACGAACTCGCGTTTGAGCTCCAGCCCGGCGACGAAGAAGAACAGCGCGAGCAGCCCGTCCTTGGCCCAGTCGCCGACCGTCAGGTTGAGGTGCAGCTGGGGTGGGCCGAACTCGGTGTCCCGCACGGCGCGGTAGACCCCGGACCACGGGCCGTTGGCGGCGAACAGGGCGGCGGCCGTGGCGAGCAGGAGGATGACTCCGCCGACGGTCTCGGTGCGCAGGAAGCGGGCGAACTCGCCCACGGCGGGTAGCCGTCGGGTCACGGGAGTCCTTTCGGTGGCACAGGTTCATCGTGCTGCCGACCAGACTTCCCGGCACTCCAGAGTTCACTCTAGCCGTTACGGCCGCGCGGGCGGTCCACTCGAGAACCGCCCGCGCGCCGAACATCTACTCGTCCGAGCCGGACCCCTTCAGACCCGAGGAGATCAGCGCCATCACCGAGGAGTCGGCCAGCGTGGTCACGTCGCCGACCTCCCGGTTCTCCGCCACATCCCGCAGCAACCGGCGCATGATCTTGCCCGACCTGGTCTTCGGCAGCTCCGGCACGACCATGATCTGGCGCGGCTTGGCGATCGGCCCGATCTCCTTGGCCACGTGGTCACGTAGGGCGCGGATCGCGTCGGCGCCCTTGGCCTCGTCCTCGGCCACGCCGCCCCGCAGGATGACGAACGCCACGATGCCCTGACCGGTGGTCGCGTCGGCCGCGCCGACCACGGCCGCCTCGGCGACCGTCGGGTGGGACACCAGCGCGGACTCGACCTCGGTGGTCGAGATCCGGTGACCGGAGACGTTCATCACGTCGTCCACCCGGCCGAGCAGCCAGATGTCGCCGTCGGCGTCGTACTTCGCGCCGTCACCGGCGAAGTAGTAGCCCTGCTCGGCGAAGCGGGACCAGTAGGTGTCCCGGTAGCGCTCGTTGTCGCCCCAGATGCCGCGCAGCATCGACGGCCACGGCTGGTCGAGCACCAGGTAGCCACCGCCGCCCTTGGCGACCTCGTTGCCCTGGTCGTCGACGACCTTGGCGGAGATGCCGGGCAGTGTGGTCTGCGCGGAGCCGGGCTTGGCGGCGGTGACACCGGGCAGCGGCGAGATCATGATCGCGCCGGTCTCGGTCTGCCACCAGGTGTCGACCACCGGTGTCCGGTTGGCGCCGATGTTCTCCCGGTACCAGATCCAGGCCTCCGGGTTGATCGGCTCGCCGACCGAGCCGAGCACCCGCAGCGAGGACAGGTCGAACTTCGCCGGGATGTCCTTGCCCCACTTCATGAACGTGCGGATCAGCGTGGGCGCGGTGTAGTAGATGGTGACGCCGTACTTCGCCACGATCTCCCAGTGCCGGCCCTCGTGCGGGGTGTTCGGCGTGCCCTCGTAGACCACCTGGGTCACGCCGTTGGCCAGCGGCCCGTAGACGATGTAGCTGTGCCCGGTGACCCAGCCGATGTCGGCGGTGCACCAGTAGACGTCGGACTCCGGCTTGACGTCGAAGACGTTGCGGTGGGTGTAGGCGGTCTGGGTCAGGTAGCCGCCGGTGGTGTGCAGGATGCCCTTGGGCTTACCGGTCGTGCCCGAGGTGTAGAGGATGAACAGCGGGTGCTCGGCGTCGAAGGCGGTCGGCTCGTGGGTGTCGGCCTGCCCGTCCACCAGGTCGTGCCACCACACGTCCCGCTCGTCTGCCCAGTCGACGTCGATGCCGGTGCGGCGCACGACCAGCACCTTCTCGATCGACGGGGTGCGGGCCACCGCCTCGTCCACCGCGGTCTTGAGCGCCACCGGCTTGCCGCGCCGGTACTGGCCGTCGGCGGTGATCACCAGCTTGGCCTCGGCGTCCTCGATGCGGGAGCGCAGCGCCTCGGCGGAGAACCCGCCGAACACGACGCTGTGGGTCAGCCCGAGGCGCGCGCAGGCGAGCATCGAGAAGATCGCCTCTGGCAGCATCGGCAGGTAGATGGCCACCCGGTCGCCGGCGCGCAGGCCGAGCGCGGTCAGCGCGTTGGCCGTCTTGGCGACCTCGCGCCGCAGCTCGGCGTAGGTGATCGTGCGGCCGTCGCCCGGTTCGCCCTCCCAGTGGATGGCCACCCGGTCGCCGTTGCCAGCCTCGACGTGCCGGTCGACGCAGTTGTAGGCGACGTTGAGCTTGCCGCCGACGAACCACTTGGCGAACGGCGCGTCCGACCAGTCGAGAACCTGGTCCCACGGGCGGTCCCAGTGCAGGTGCCCAGCCTGTTCTGCCCAGAACGCCTCGCGATCCGCGGCCGCCTGGTCGTACATGGCCGCGGTCGCGTTGGCCTGCGCGGCGAACTCGGCGGTCGGCGGGAACGTTCTGCTCTCCGTGAGCAGATTGTCCAGCGTCTGGCCCTGGCCGGACTGGTCGGTCATGATGCGGATCCTCCTCGACCCAGGGATGCGAGCTGTTGCCCACGACCGTAGTGCGCGAATGGCGCCGGCAACAGGATCAATGAAGGTCCAGACCAAAAGGCGTGACTCCCACCACCGGCGATCACCCGGTAGTGTCGATGGTCGTGACAGACCCGCTGGCGCCGCTGCTGGAACTGCCCGGTGTGCGCGACGCCGTGGCCACCGCCCGCGAGGCGGTGGACCAGGTACACGGGCACCAGGCCAACCGTCGCGGCTGGCCGACCACGGCCGCCGAGGCGTCGGTCCGGGCCGCGCGGGCGTCGGCGGCGCTGGACGGCGCCGAGGTCGAGATCCCGGACAGCGGCGAGGTCCACGAGCCGCACCTGGCCGGCGCGCTGCGCATCGCCGAGTCGATCGGCCCGATGCTGCCGACCTGGCAGCGGGCGCCGATGCAGGCCCTGGCCAAACTGCACGTGCTGGCCGCGACCGACCTGGTCGAGGACGACGAGTTGGGCAGGCCCCGGCCGGGGCGCGGGATCTCCCGTCGCCTCGACCTGCTGTCCGAGATCGTCGCCGGCGGCACGTCGGTTCCCGGGCCGGTGCTGGTGGCCGTGGTGCACGGTGAGCTGCTCGCGCTGTCCCCGTTCCGCTGCGCCAACGGCGTGGTGGCCAGGGCGGCGGCCAGGCTGACGATGATCGGCACCGGCCTGGACCCGAAGGGCCTGACCGTGCCGGAGGTCTTCTTCCTGCGCCGGTCCGACCGCTACCGCGAGGCCGCGTCGGCCTTTCGGACCGGGACCGACGATGGCCTGACCGAGTGGCTGCTGCTGTGTTGTGAGGCGGTGGTGGCGGGGGCGCGGGAGGCCACCAGCATCGCCGACGCGGCCCTGACCGGCACCCGCTGAGCACGCCTCCAGCGAACGTCCAGCATTTTTCGGGCGGGGACGCGCATTATTGGTGATGCGAGTACCCCCTTCCTCGCTGTGTGTTGATGGGTGATCCCACAGGAGCGGGCCGAGATTCTCTAGCGTCTCGGCCCGCTTTCCCCCGTTCGGGGCGTAACAAATTACTCCGTGCGCGCTATTCACGTGGTGTTGTGTTCTTTGGCACTGGAGGCACCACGTGGTCGCGGGCACCGCCGTAATCCGGATCGCCGGCTCCGACGCGGATGAGGAACTCCGGAAACTCGCCTGCTGGTTGCGTGACGAGGACGAGTTGCGCGGCCGGATCGAGCTGGTGGCCGCCCCTGTCCGGCAGGGACAGATGGGCGGTGCGCTGGAGACGGTGTCGGTGATGGTGACGAGCGGCTCCGCGGCCGTACTGGTGCGTTCGTTGTTCACCTGGCTGGCGCGTAGGCGGGAAGCGGAAAAGGTCACCCTCACGCTGAACGCGAAGACCAGGAAGCTCGACCTCACCTGCGGTTCGCCAGCGGACGTGGAGCAGGTGCTCAAATCCTGTCGGGAGTTTCTCGACGATGCCTGATCCTGCGGTGCTCCCCGACCGCGGTCGGTCCCGCGCGGTACTGATCGGCACCGGGCAGTTCGCTCACCTGCCGGAGTTGCCGGCTGTGCGCAACAACCTGCGTGACCTGCTGGCCGTGCTGACCGATCCGGACAACGGGGTGCTCGACCCGGAGAACTGCGAGATCGTCGACGATCCCGAATCACCGCTCGCGTTCATGTCCCGGTTGCAGAACGCCGCCAACCGCACCGATGACCTGCTGTTGGTGTACTACGCCGGGCATGGTCTGCGGCATGACAAGCGGGACACGCTGTGCCTGACGTTGCCGGCGTCGGATCCGGAGGCGTTGGACGGTAGCTCGGTGCCGTTCGAATGGGTGAAGGGCGTGCTGGAGAACAGTCATGCGCGGACCAACCTGTTGTTGTTGGACTGTTGCTATTCGGGAATGGCACTCGGCGTCATGTCCGGTGGACTGGACCGGCAGGACCTCGAGGTGCGCGGCACGGCGGTGATCGCCTCCTCGCCGAGGAATTCGGTCTCACACGCGCCGGTCGGCGATCGGTACACGGCGTTCACCGGAAAGATG
This sequence comes from Actinophytocola sediminis, assembly GCF_054779715.1. Taxonomy (NCBI): domain Bacteria; kingdom Bacillati; phylum Actinomycetota; class Actinomycetes; order Pseudonocardiales; family Pseudonocardiaceae; genus Actinophytocola; species Actinophytocola sediminis. Next base: position 20,241 of record NZ_BAAGXS010000064.1, read on the forward strand.
ATCACCCTGTTGCGGGACGGTTCGCCGGTTCCGGGGGAGTACCTGACCGTCGGAACTCTCTACAAACGCCTGTCGGTGGCGTTGATAAAGGAGGAATTCCCGCAGCCGCTGATGAAGATCACCGACACCAGCGGCGACCTCCTCATCCGAAAGCCGACGCCGCCGCGAACCGTCGTGCCCTTGCGGGTGGCGGCGCCGGAACCGATGCCCGCGCCGGCGTTGGTGTCGGAGCCGAAGCGGCGGGCCGCGCCGGATCGGGAGTCCGAGCGGGACCTGGCGCGGGCGCTTGAGCTGGCGCTCAAATGGGAGCCGGAGTCGAGGCCGGTCCCGGTTCGGGAGCCGGCGTCGGTAGCTTCCGACCCTCCTGCCGAGCCCGAAGTTCGACCGGCGACCCCAACCCGGACCGGGCCTGGCGTACAGCTGCGGCTGCGATTTCTACGGGTGCTCTACCCACTCACCGCGGTCCCGCTGGCGATGGCGTTGGGCGGTCTGATCGGGGTGCTCACCGGGGAGCAACGGGCCCCGGGCGAAGCTGGACCGGGATCCCTGGCGGGCGCGCTGATTGTGGCTGCGCTGCCCGGCGTCCCACTGGTGATCCTGCGACACCGCTGGGCCGCCATCCGCGACCTGCCGATCCAGCCGCTGCTCACCCGATCGGTCGCGGGCAGGGTGATCCTGATGGTCTGCCTCGCCCTGCTGCTCGGCGGATTGATCGGCGGTTCGCTGATGGCGGCGTTGCGGGGAGGATCGGCGTCCACCACGACCGCCGTCGCGCTCCTGGTGGCCGGGCTGGCCGCGTACTGCGGTCACCTGCTCCACGGCTGGTACCGCCAGCGTGGGGTCCGGCGCTGAGTCGCCGAACCCCGAACACTCACACCGCGTCGAGCAGGTCGAGCGCGCGCCGCACGTGACCGTCGGTGCTGGCCAGCGCCGCGGCCGCCTGCTTGGCGTCCACCCCGGACAGCAGGTGCACCAGCGCCACCTTCAGGTCACCCTGCGCCTGGTCGAGCGCGACCGCGCACTGCTGCTGGTCGACCCCGGTCGCCTCGCGCAGGATGCGCAGGGTCCGCCCGCGCAGCTTCGCGTTGGTCGCCCGCATGCTCACCATCAGGTTCGAGTACGTCCGCCCCAGCTTGACCATGACCGACGTGGAGAACGCGGTCAGCACGATCTTCTGCGCGGTCCCGGCCTTCATCCTGGTCGACCCGGCGACCACCTCGGGACCGGTGTCCACCTCGATCAGCACGTCGATGTCCATCAGCCGGGTCGCGTGCGGGTTGCTGAACACCAGCCCGGTCCGCGCGCCAAGTTCCCCGGCGGCCCGCAGCGCGCCGAGCACGTAGGGCGTCCGCCCGGAGGCGGTCAGCCCGAGCACGAAGTCGCCGGGGGAGGCCGTCGCCCGCAGCTCCGCGGCACCCGCCTCGTCGTCGTCCTCGGCGTCCTCGACCGCGTTGCTGAACGCGGCCCCGCCACCGGCGTGATGCACCATGAACCACTCGGCCGGCGCGTTGTAGGTCGGCGCCAACTCGGCGGCGTCCAGGGTGGCCATGCGGCCGGACGTGCCGGCACCGACGTAGTGCACCCGGTGCCCGTTGCGCAGCGCCTCGACCGCGAGGTCGACGGCCGTGGCCAACGCCGGCAGCGCGGCCCCGACCGCGTCCGGCACGAGCCGGTCCTCGGCGTTGATCGACCGCAGGACGTCCAGGGTGGACAGCTGGTCCAGGTCGGTCGTGCGTGGATTGCGCCGCTCGGTCGGCGAGTCGACGTGCACGGCCTGCCGTGGCACGGTCATAGCGCTGCCTCCCCCAAGGAGTTGGTCACTTACCGGTCTCCCGCGCCTTGCGGCGACCGTCGTGGCGGGTCTCCAGCCGGTGGCTGCCGACCGCGCCCCTGGTGTCGTCGAGTGCCTTCATCGCGGGCTCGAGATGGCGCTGCGCGACCCCGATGAACAGGCAGTCGATGACGGTGAGCTGAGCGATCCGGCTCGCCATCGCGCCGGAGCGGAAGGTGGTCTCCCTGGCGGCGGTGGTGAGCACCAGGTCGGCGACCTCGCTGATCGGCGCGGTCGGGAAGTTGGTCAGCGCCACCGTGGTCGCCCCCGCCCGCCGGGCCTCGCGCAGCGCCTCGACGGTGTCCGCGGTCGAGCCGGTGTGCGAGATGGCGAAGGCGACATCGCCTGGCTCGAGCACCGCGGCCGAGGTCAGCATGATGTGGGTGTCGCTCCAGGCGAAGCTGATCCGGCCGATCCGGTGCAGCTTCTGCTGGAGGTCGGCGGCGACGAACGCGCTCGCCCCGACGCCGTAGACGTCCACCCGCTTGGCGGACGCGATCGCCTCGACCACCTGCTCGAGGACCTTGATGTCGAGTTGCGCGGAGGTCTCCTCGACCGCGCGCGCGTCGGCGAAGGTGACCTTGCCGACGACGGTCGCCAGACCGTCGTCGGGCGCGATCTCGCCGCCGAGGTCGCGCTCGGCGCGGGCCTCGGACCTGGCGGTGTCGGCGGCCAGTGCGATCCGCAGTTCTGGATAGCCGCCGACCCCGATCGCCTTGCAGAACCGGGTGACGGTGGTCTCGCTGGTGCCGGCGGCCTCGGCCACCTCGGTGATGCTCCGGCGCGCCACGGTGGACGGGCTGTCCAGAACAACCTTGGCCACGCGTTGCTCCGCACGGGCCAGACCCGGCAGCAGCGACCGGATGCGAACCAGCGGACTTGACTCAGTGTGTTGTGTGGTCATGACACTCGCGCTCACGTGGGAAATTTACTAACAGGCCGGTGGGACAGCAAGAAGGCAGCTGCCGTCCTGGGACAACGCTACCCGTCTGACGCGGAAACTTCAGGGGACGTCGTGCTTACTCAACATCGGAATCGACGATTGGCCCTGGGTTGTTAGCGTTTCAACCAGTTTTGGACCTCATCGTGACCTGAGCTGCCAGCCTTCCGGTAGCACTCTGTGGGGTTCTTTCTCACCGTTGAGGAGCATTTGATCACGGTCGGTGACGACAAGATTGTCGACGTGAATCCCGCGCCCGGTGTACCGGGTGTCGGTGATGAACCGCCAGCGCAGCGTGATCTCCGCTGCGTGCGGTAGTTGTGCGCGGACCGCCCACCAGCTTCGGTGACCTGTGCCGGACAGTGAAACCACCTCTTCCTCAGGCGCTCCTCGGCCGGAAACAGTCAGCGGAACGGCCGCCCAGGTCAGCCCGTCGACGCTCGACTCAAGCATTAACCGGTCAGTGACCTCCGAGTCCACAAAGGCATCAAAGATCACCCGAACGTGTCCGCTTGGTCGCAGTGAGACAGTGGTGAGAGTGGCCTGAGACGCGTCCCCGATGCCCGTGTACCAGGAATCACGTCCACGTTCGGGTCGAACGGCCAGTGCCTTGGCCAGCCCGGTGCTGAGCGTCTCCCTGGCGACGTTGACCGAACCCCAGTCCCGGCTGGGGTGCACCCGGTTGGTCAGCAGGATCGCGAACGACCGCGACGCCAGGTCGATGACCAGGTCGGTGCCCGTGAAGCCGGTGTGCCCGGCGGTACGCGGGCCGCTCAGCCCGCCCATGAACCAGATCTGGTCGAGCTCGAACCCGTAGCCGTGCGAGTTGGCCGGGAAGGCCTCGTTGTGGTTCTCCAGCATCGCGGCCACGGTGTTCGGCCGCAGGATCCGCGCGCCCCGGTAGCTGCCGCCGTTGAGGATCGTCTGGGCGAGGACGGCCAGGTCGTCCGCGGTGGAGAAGACCCCGGCGTGCCCGGCGACCCCGTCCAGCGACCAGGCGTTCTCGTCGTGCACCGAGCCACGGACCATGCCGCGCGGCGGAGTGGCCTGGAACTCGGTGGCCGCCATCCGGTCCAGCTTCGCCGCCGGCGGGTTGTAACCGGTGTCGGTCATCCGCAGCGGCCGGGTGATCCGGTCGGCCACGACCTGGTCCAGCGGGTCGCCGGTCAACCGCTCGACCAGCACCCCGAGGGTGATCAGGTTCAGGTCGGAGTACTCGTAGTTCGTGCCGGGCGTGGTGCGCGGCGCGATGTCCATCACGGCCCTGATCCGGGACGGCACGTCCGGATACCGCGACCACAGCGGCACCCACGACACCAGCCCGGAGGTGTGCGTGAGCAGCTGGGCGACGGTGATCGACTCCTTGCCGTTCACCCCGAACTCGGGCAGGTAGGTGGCCACCGGCGCGTCCACCGCCACCTTGCCGGACTCGACCAGCTGCATCACCACGATCGAGGTGAACAGCTTGGAGACCGAGGCCATGTCGAAGATCGTGTCCCCGCGCATCGGCACCCGCTGCGCTTCCGGCAGCTCGGTGCCAGCCGCGTCGGCGTAGCGCACCGCGTAGCCGCTGGCCGACCGGCTGACCACGGCGCCGTCGTGGGCGAGCAGGGTGACCGCGCCGGCGTACAGCGGGTGGTCGGTGTCCGGTGTCGGATGCGTCCTGGTCCACTCGCTCACCTGCGCCACGGCCGCGTCGATGGGGGCGGGGTCGAGGCCGACCCGGGCGGGCGGCGCGTCGCGCAGCACGGTGTGTGGCGGCGCGAAGCCGGGTCGTGGCTGGTCGAACCGGCCGGTGGCGGGGCCGCCGCCGTTCGGGGCGGCGCTCACCAGGGTGCTCGCCGACGTGACGGTGGCGAGCACGGCGAGTAACGCGCCGAGGACCCGCCCGGATAGGACACTTCGCCTGGACATGGCCACCTCGGGGTCGTCACCGGTAGATCAGGTACCGCTTCCGCCGCGAGTTGAAGGCGGCAAGCTCGGCGCGCCACGCGCCGATCACCTCGTCGACGCCCGCACCGGCGTCGATCATGCGGCGGAGCCGGTCGGAGCCGGAGAGCTTGTCGATGAAGTTGTCCGGCCGCCAGGCGAACACGGTCGGGTGGGTCTGCTTGGCCGTGACCAGCATGGTGATCGCGGTCCGGATCGGCTCGAAGCGGTACTCGTCGGTGATGTGCACCTGCACGCCCCCGCAGACCTCGCCGACCCACTTGTTGAACGTAGGCACGAAGTACTGCTCGCGCACCCGGACCCCCGGCAGGCCGGCCTCGTTGATCGCCTCGGCCCAGCGCCAGTCGATGTCCGGCGCGCCGATGATCTCGAACGGGCGGGTGGTGCCTCGGCCCTCGGAGAACACGGTGCCCTCGAACAGGCAGGTGCCGGGGTAGGCCAGGGCGGTCTGGTGGGTCGGCACGTTCGGGCTCGGCAGCACCCAGTGCAGGCCGGTGTCGGCGAACAGCTGGTCGCGGCGCCAGCCACGGACCTGGACGATCTCCAGGCTCGGCAGCCGTCCGCCGGCGTCGGCGGGTAGGAACTCCGCGTCGAAGTACCTGGCCAGCTCGCCGACGGTCATGCCGTGTTGCTGCACGATCGGCTTGCGGCCGACACCCGAGGCGTAGGCCGGGTCGAGCATCGGGCCGTCGGCCCGGCCGCCGACCGGGTTGGGCCGGTCGAGCACGACGAAGTCGATGCCGGTGAGCACGGCCGCCTGCATGGCGTAGTACATGCTCCAGATGTAGGTGTAGAAGCGCGCGCCGATGTCGGCGATGTCGAACACCAGGGTGTCGATGCCGGCCTTGGTGAACTGGCCGGCGATCTTGTCGACGGTCGCGCCGTAGGTGTCGTAGACCGGGACCTGGGTGCGCGGGTCGAGGTAGTCGCCTTCCGAGCCGCCGGCCTGCGCGGTGCCGCGGAAGCCGTGCTCCGGCCCGAAGACCGCGGTCGGCGGCATGCCGGCGGCGACCATGGAGTCGACCGTGTGGGTCTGGTCGGTGAGCACGCCGGTCGGGTTGGTGAGCACGCCGATCTTGCGGCCGCGGAAGGCCCGCCACCCGTCGGCGGCGAGTTGGTCGGCGGCCGGGACGACCCGGCGGCCGTGTCCCTGGGGGTCGGCCGCCGAGCTGGTGGCCGACGCGACGGTGATGGCGGGCGCGGCGAGCGCCGACGCTGCGAGGAAACGCCGACGATCCATGTTCACCACGTCAATCCGGTGTCGAAGGGGTAGCGAATGGTGGTCGGGTCGCCGCCGACCGGGATGTCGACGGGGAGCTTGCCGGTGGGCGCCCGCTCGCCGAGCAGGACCTTGGTCAGCGACTCCATCGCGTTGGCCCGCCAGCCGTAGGTCGCCACCCAGGTCGGCGCGTCCACGTAGCCGGCGTCGTAGGGAATCTGCGCGGCGACCGCGACGACCGGCTTGCCGGTGGCCAGCAACGCGCTGACCAGCGCGCGCTGTTGGGTGCGGTCCTTGAGGTTGTTGGTCAGCACGATGACCAGGTCCGACCCGGTGGCCGCGGCGACCGCGCCGTCGATGGTGGCCTGGTTGGGGCTGGTGCCGGTCGGCAGGGGAGTGGCGGTGACGCCGCGCTTGCCGATCGCCTGTGCGAGCCACTCCGGACTGCGGTGGGTGAGCCCCGACGTCGAGTCGCCGACCCCGGTGACCAGCACATTCCCCGGAGCCTCGGTGACCGGCAACAGTCCGGCGTCGTTGCGCACGACCGTCGGCGTGCGATCGCTGATCTGCTGGATCGCGGCGATGTTCGCCCGCGTGCCGACCACCTTGTCGACCTTCTTCTCGTCGACGAACGGGTCGAAGAGAATGCCGCGCTTGAGCTTGAGCAACAGGATCCGCAGCACGCTCTCGTCGATACGCCGTTCGCTGAGCCGGCCACTGTCCACCGCCGCGCGCACCGAACGCAGCGCCAACGGCAGATCCGGCGGCATGAGCAGCTGGTCGACGCCCGCCTCCAGCGCCATCACCGGGATTTCCTCGGCCGGGAAGACGTTGGCACCACCCATCCCCAGCGAGTCGGTGACGATGACGCCCTGGTAGCCGAGCTCCTCCCGAAGCAGCCCGGTCAGGATCGGCCGCGACAGGGTCGCCGGCCGGGCCGACGGATCCAGACTGGGCACCTGGATGTGCGCGGTCATGATCGAGTCGATGCCGGCGTCGATCGCGGCCTGGAACGGCGGCAGGTCGATCGCCCGCCACTCCGCCTCGGACCGGTCGATCTGCGGCAACTGGGTATGGCTGTCGGTCTCGGCGTCCCCGTGTCCGGGGAAGTGCTTGGCCGACGCGGAGACCGTGTCGGTGATCCGGCCGCCCTCCTGATACCCCTCGATCTCACCGACGACCAGGTCACTGGCCAGCTCGGGACGCGAGGAGAACGACCGCGCGCCGATGACCGGGTTGAGCGGATTGGAGTTCACGTCGGCGACCGGCGCGAAGTTCTGGTTGATCCCCATGGCCCGCAGCTCACGCCCGTTGATGGTGGCCACGGTCCTGGCGTCGGCGACACTGCGTCCCGCCCCCACCGCCATGCTCGCCGGGAACTCGGTGGCCGGCGACTCCAACCGGGTGACGTTGCCGCCCTCCTGGTCGATGGAGACGATCAACGGCAACCGTGTGTTGTGCCGAACCGCCGCCCGCTGCAACCCGTTGGAGAAGGCCGCCATCTGCCGAGGGTTGTCAACGTTGTCAGTCCCCGAGTTGTTGAAGTAGATGACCCCACCCACCCCGAACTTCTCGATCACCTGCGCCGGCGTGTCCACCCCGTACTCGGCCTGGTTGGTGGGATGCGCCTCATCAGCACTCTTCCCCCACACGGACACCACGAACAGCTGAGCGATCTTCTGCTCAAGCGACATCCCCAGCATCCGCCCGCGAGCCTCCGCCACCGCCGCCAGTTGAGCGTCAGCAGCCTCCGCCCGCGCCGGCGCCGGCGCCCGAGCCGCCCCCTCGACCGCCGCGGCCGACCCGATCCCACTAGCCATGGCCATGCTCGCCACCGAGACCACCGCCACCGAAAGACTCAGACGCGCAGAAGAACGAGAAATGACCACCACGGCCTCCCAAACGGGCCACCAGCACCATCTACGTAACCTCTTAACCGAGAACAACCACTAACCCGTAAGTTACCCACAACCCCCTCCCCAAGCAAGCACGCGTTCAGCCCAACAAACCTAACCCCCACCACCCCCCTCCACCCCCACCC
>NZ_BAAGXS010000065.1:0-19103 GCF_054779715.1 Actinophytocola sediminis
CCTCCGCCCGCGCCGGCGCCGGCGCCCGAGCCGGCGCAGACACCGCCGCCGGTCCCCGCGCCGGCCACGCCCGCCGACCCGAAGCGTCGCCGGTTCCTGCTCGCGCTGGCCGCGTTGTTCGTCCTGGTCGCGGTGACCACCACGCTGATCACCATCAACGCCAACGGCGGCCAGCCGGCCGACGACGACGCTGGCCAGCCGCCCGCCGCCGGCCAGTCGTCCACTTCGGACACCCCGCCGCCGGAGGAGGAGTCCGAGGAGTCGGCGGCGGAGGACGCCGAGGACGAGCCGACCGACCAACCGTCCACACCGGACAACCCGCCCGCGGCGACACCGCCCCCGGGCACCGAGGTCGCCCCGCCGAACACACCGCCGGCGGCACCGGCGACCGGCGCCGAGACGATCACCGCGTACTACGCGCTGATGCCCGGCGACCTGCAGACGGCCTGGACCCAGCTGACCCCCAGGTTCCAGCGGAAACCGGCCGGCGGCTTCGGCGGCTACACCGCCTACTGGGGCACGGTCAGTTCGGTGACCGCGTCCGGTGCGTCCGGTCAGGGCGCCACGGTCGAGGTGACGCTGGACTACGTGTACAAGGACGGCCGCAACATCCGCGAACGCCACCGCTACGGGCTGGTCAACCAGAACGGCCGCTGGCTGATCGACACCGTCGTCATCTTCTGACGGGCCGTGCTCAGCCGGGGCGCGTGATCCGCGCCAGCCGCTCGGCCAGGTCCTCGACCCGGTCGTCGGCCGCGGTCGGTTTCTCGAGCGCGTCGCCGACGTGTTCCTGGATGGCGTCGCTGACGTCCTCGTAGTAGGGCACCGGCGGGCGTGCCCGCGCGTCGCGCAGGCTCTCGCCGAGCACCTTCAGGTACGGGCGGTCAGCGAGCAGTTCGGGGTCCTGGTACAGCGCGGCGATGGTGGGGCCAGCGCTCGCCTGCTGGAACGCCAGCCGCTGGTTGTCCTCACTGGTGAGGAACTTGATGAAGTCCCTGGCGGTGCGGCGGTGGGCGGAACAGCTGGAGATGCCGAGGTTCCAGCCACCGAGCGCGCTGGGGCCGGGCAGCGTGGCCACATCGAACCTGCCGGCCACCGGCGAGTTCTCGTCCGCGAGCAGCCGGTAGGCGTAGGGCCAGTTCCGCAGGAACAGCGCCGAGCCCTCCTGGAAGGCCTCGCGGCTCTGCTCCTCCTTGAACCCGAGCGCCTCGTGCGGGATCCACCCGTCCTGTACACCCTCGGCGAGCAGCCGCACCCCCGCGCGTGCCTGCTCGCTGCCGACGAGCACGGTGCCGTCCGGGGCGAGGACGTCGCCGCCTGCGCCCCAGATCGCCTCGAAGGCGTTCACCGCGAGACCCTCGTACCGGTCGAACTGGCCGACGTAGCCGTACATGCCCGGCGGCGGGTCGCTGGCCTGCTCGGCCAGTTCCGTCCAGGTCGCCGGTGGCTCGACGAGATCGGTGCGGTAGTAGAGCAGGCCGGGGTCGGTGCGCAGCGGGATCGCCCAGAGCCGCCCGTCCACGGTCACCGCCTCGACCGGCTTGCGCAGGAACCGGTCGGCGTCAAACTCCTCGGCGTCCAACGGCACCAGGTAGCCGCTCTCGGCGAACTCGGCGGTCCAGATGATGTCCATGGAGACCACGTCGTAGCACTGGGACGGGTAGGCGTCCGGGTCGGCGTTGGCCAGGTCCTGTGCGCGGGTCCGCAGTTGCGCGCGGTGGTCGTCGGTGCCGTAGGGCATCTCGATGAACGTGACCCGCTCGTCGTTGCCGTGGGTGCGGTTCCACGCGTCGACCTGTTGCTCGACGTACCGGTCGTCGCTGGTGTCCGGGATGTCGATGAAGATGATCGGGCCCTCCACGTCGTACCGGTCGGCCACCGGCGCGCAGCCCGCAGCGAGCAGCACCAGTGTGGCCGTGAACCGCCCTGCCCTAGCCATGTCCGCCACCCCACAGTACGGCCGCGACGCTGTCCAACGCCTCGTCGAAGTCCTTGATGTCGGCGGCCTCGTGGCACGCGCCGCCGGTGTCCCCGGTGATCTCCTGCCATCGCGTGGACACGCACACCCCGGTGCCGAAAGCGATCAGGAACACCGGAACCCCGCTGGTGCGCAGGTAGTCGACCAGCCGCGTGTGGTCCTGTTCCGACGCGGTGCTGGTGCCGGCGGCGACGATCACCACGGCGTCGTTGGTGCTCGCCGAACCGGACGCGGTGTCCAGCAGCCCGGCGACCGCGGCCCGGACCGTGCCGTACAGCCGGGCGGGCCGGTCGCTGCCACGCACCTGGTCGAGTGCCGCGCTGGTCGCGTCGGCGCCACCCGGTCGGACCGGTGCGAGCACCTTGTGGTCGACGGTGCCGGCGAGGCCCGCCGCGAACATCCACAGTCCGACCGCGTCGCGTTCGCCCACCGAGCGAAGTACCCGGTCGACGGCGTCGGTCGCCGCGCTCAGCCGGGTGCCGCCGACGCTGAGGAACGGCTCGGCCATGGCCGAGGACACGTCCACCAGGATCTGCACCCTGGCCGATTTCCTGGCCGCGTGGAACGCCGCGAGTACCGCCCCCACGTCGACGGTGCCGACGGTCAGCTCCGGTGGGCGGCCCGGCGGCACGTCCGTGATGGGCGCCAGGTCGCGGTCGCGGTCACGAAACCATGCTCGGCGCAGCGCGTCCTGTCCGTGTGGCCCGGTCAGGTACTGGTGGAGCCGGTGCAGCGCCCGCTCGCGGACCGGGTTGGCCGGTCGTTCTCGCCAGGTGACCGTGATGAACGGGTGGTCGAGGTAGAGGGTGCCTTCGCGCGGGTGGCTGAGCTCCAGGCGGGCGCCGTCCGGGGGTGCGCACCGGCCGCCGGCGGGGCTGCCCTCGTTGTACTCGATGGCGACCTTCTCCGATACCAGCACGGTGTCGTCGGTCAGTGAGCACAGCGCGGTCTCGCCGTCGTTGTCGGCCGCGACCGCCTGCTCGACGCCGTGCAGCAAGCCGGGTGCCGCGGCGGCGGTGAGGGTGTCGCGGTCCAGGTGCTGGTCGAGCACCGCGGCGTAGAGCGCGACGGTGGCCACCAGCCCGGCGCCGGAGGACACCGGGCTTGGCCGGTGGGTTCGCTGGTCGCGACGGGCGGTGGCGAGCAGATCGTCCCAGGTGTTCGGCTGTTCGGGGGTGGCGCCGCGCTGGCGGGGGCGCGCGAGGATGAGCGGTGAGAACGCGATCGGGCCGCGGTGGTCGAGCACGACGTCCTGTCGGCCTTCGGCGCGCAGGGCCGCGAGCGCGGCCTCGTACTCGAGGCTGGAGTCGGGCAGCAGGACGTGTGGTTCCGGGCCGACTTCCGGCAGATCGTTCAGCCCACCCCAGCCGCGGGCGATGGCACCGATCACCGCGTCGGCCGAGCGGGCGACCGTGACCTGCACGGTCACGCCGTGGCAGCCCTGTTCGTCGCGTTCGGCGTCCTCGAAGTCGGCGGCGAGTTCCTGGATCACCCGTTCCTTCTCGGCGGAGACGTTCACGTTGACCTGGATCGGCTCGACGCATCGCCGCGCGGGTGGTTGGGCGGCGAGCACGTTCGTGGCGAGGCCGCAGACCAGCAACAGCACGGTGAGCAAGGCCACCCCGGTGGGCAACCGGCGTCGTCCCGGTTCGCGGTGTTGGCCACGTCCGTTGTGTGTCCTGTGTGGAACGCGCTGGTCGGGCAGGCAGATCCAGGCGGTGGCGCGGGTTTCCCGCACGGCGACCACGACACGCTCATAGCGGCGGACGTTCACCACGAGATCGGGAATGAGCACGCTGCGGAAGAACTCGTCCGAGGTGATCAGCGCGAGAATTCCGCTGGAGTGTGTGAGCGCGTCCTTGAGTTCGTCGGATTCCAGCAGGCGGCCGGCGTGGACGACCGCCGGGCCGGAAAGGCCCTGGCGGTCGCGGTCGATCTCCCCGGCGTGCAGCACGATTCGGAGTCGAATTCTCGTCTGCTCGTCGGCGGTGGCGTTGTGCTGTCGCAGAAGTCCGGCCAGCTCGGTGGGCAGGCCTTCGATGAGCCGTTTGTTGTCCCTGTCCGGTGGCAGGTACACCAGGATTCCGTCGTCCCGGTCCTCCCGTTGACAGTGTTCCCATGGCAGGCCGCAGCGTTCGAACGCGGTGGACATCGCGGTCGCCAGTGTTTCGCGCACCGCGGTCCGGTGGGACTCGTCCCGGCTGGCAAAATCCTCGACATCGACCGCGATGATCACGTGGTACATCGCCGTTCACGCGCCTCCCGGCCACCTTCGAAGGACCTGGAATGCGACCAGCCTAATGCGCGCGACCAGGCTGGGTCGGGAATTCGGGAATCCTCTCGCGGCGGGGCGATGGCGCCCCGGGCCGGTGGCAAGCCGGCCCGGGGCCGGGGGCGGACCGGCATCCGCCCCCGTCGTTGGCTAGCCGCGCAGTGCCGCCACCACGGCCGCCGTATCGGTGCGCAGGACGGTTTTCGCCTCCGCGTTGGGCACCAGCAGGGTGACCGAGTCGGTGAACGAGGTCAGCCACTGGATCGCCCGGTCGGTGCGGTCGCGGGCCGCTTCCCGGTGGGCCTGGTCGAGTTGGGCCTCCAGCACCAGCCCGGCCAGCCAGCCGACCTTGTTCTCCGCCTCCAGTCGGTCGAGCATCGCCTGCAGGTCGGTGATCGAGGTGCCGACGGTGAAGACCACCGTCCGCTCGGTGACGTGCCCGGCCGCGTCCGGTGCGCGGACGACCAGCGTGTGCTCACCGAGGGCCAGCGTGGGCAACGCCAGCCGGGCGCCCTTGGCCACCGCGGTGCCGTCCAGGGTGGCCGCGACCTCGCCGAGCCCGGAGGTCTCGTCCCCGGCCGTCCAGTCGAGCACCCGGTTCTCGCTGTGGCCGTAGGTCACCCCGTCGGTCAGGCCGGTCACCGCGAGCGTGGGCGCGGTCGCGTCCACCCGCACCTCGACCGTGCCGACCGGTGAGGTGTTGCCGGCCCGGTCGGCTCCTCGGTACTCGACGGTGTGCGTGCCGTCGGCGGTCACCGCGAACGGCTCGGTGTAGGCGGTCCACTCGCCGCCGTCGAGCCGGTACTCGGTGGTGGCCATGCCCGAGCCGGCGCCGTCGTCGGCGGTGAGGGTCACCATCGGCGCGGTGGTGTGCCAGCCGGACTCGCCCGGCGCGGGCGAGACCTCGGCGCCAAGTGTCGGCGCCGCGGTGTCCACACCGGACACCCGGAACCAGTCGAAGTCGACGGTCACCGGGCCCTGGGTCTGTTGTGGACCGATGGCCATGACGCCGAACTTCGGGTCGGCGATGTCGTTGGTCACCGCGTCACCGAGCGAGGTCCATTCGGTGCCGCCGTCGCTGACCCAGCCGCTGTAGGTGTTGCCGGACTTGGTGAGCCGCAGGTGCCACCAGCCGCTCTCGGCGCCGCTGCCGAGGGTGACCGACCGGTTGCCGCCGTTGCCGAACTGGCCGTCGTTCTCCGAGACCAGCTCGGCTCGTAGGTCCGCTGTGGATCCGGCGCCGTTGAAGGCGACCACGTCGAACTTCACGTAGTCGTCGTCGGTGCCGTGGACCATGAAGCCGGCCAGCTGGTAGCGCTCGGCCAGCGGTGCGCGCAGCCGGGTCTCCACGGTCCAGTCGCCGCCGGGGGCGTTCTGCAGCACGAAGTTGTTCGGGTTGTCGTTCGCGCTGCCGTTGATGTCACCGGGCAGCGTGTCGACGCGCAGCACGCCGTCGGCCATCCGCATCGCGGTCAGGTCCGGGCGCAGTACCGCGTCCCAGCGGCAGCCGTCGAGCCCTTCGGTGTCGAACTCGTCGCTGGGCTCGATCGCGGCGTCGGGGTCGGCGCACTCGATCGGTGGCATCGGCGGCACGGTGGCCACGACCTGGGTGGACACCTCCTTGGCCCGGCCGGCCGCGTCGGTGACGGTCACCGTCGCGGTGTAGGTGCCCGGCTCGGTATAGGTGTGCGTCGGGTTGGCCTCGGTCGAGGTCGACCCGTCACCGAGATCCCAGGCGTAGCTGAACGGTTCGTCGCCCTCGGGGTCGGTCACCGTCGTGCTGAGCGCGACCTCCAGCGGCGCCGCACCCGAAGCCGGGGTGGCGTTGACCGCGACGTAGGGTGCCGCGTTCACCGAGACGCCCTTGCCGACGAAGTCCAGCGAGTCCACGGTGAACTGGTTGTCGGCGGTGGTCTGGAACACCGCGTACAGGGTTGTCGTGCCACCGGGGTCGGTGACCTCGGCGGGCGGCACGGTCACGTAGCCGCCGGTCTGGGGCACCGGGATGGTGGCCACCAGCGCGCCGTCGGGCGCGCCCGCGCGCAGTTCGATCGAGCCGCCCGCGCTGGATCCGTGTACCCGGGCGGCGATGCCGTCAATCTGGTGCAGGTTGACCGGGGTGAACGCGATCCAGTCCCCGTCGGAGACCTCCCCGACCCGTTTGCCCGCCTGCGCGGCCGGGTCGTCCTGCACGGTGACGCCGGAGGCCGAGCTGTGGTACTCGGCCTGCTTGTGTTTGGGTTGGAGCACCGCGAGGTCCCGGCCGGTCAGCGCGGGCTGACCGTTCGCCCCGCCGTCGGTGTAGCTGGACTCGGCGGTGTAGAAGACGTTCGCGTCGGCGTGGCCCTCGTCGTGCTGGGTGGCGAACTCGCCTTCGCACGCGTTGATCGTGTCGATCAGGTGGTCGTGTGCGTCGTGGCCGAGGGAGACCCGCAGGATCGCCGAGTCGCAGTCGGTCTGCTCCTCGGGGTCGGTGATCGTGGCGTCGAAGGCCACCTGGTCGCCGAAGTCGAAGAACCCGCCGTGCACCGGGCTGGCCAGCTCGACGGCGGGCGCGGTGTTGCCCACGGTCACCGACACGTTGGAGATCCCGGTCTTGCCGCCGGGGTCGGACACCGTGAGCTGGACGTTGTACACGCCGTTCGCGGTGAACACGTGGGTCGGGTTGGCCTCGGTCGAGGTGGTGCCGTCACCGAAGTTCCACGCGTAGGAGACCTGTTCGCCTTCCGGGTCGGCCGATCCCTCGCTGGAGAAGGCCACTTCCAGCGGCGCCGGTCCGCTGGACGGGGTGGCCGCACCGTGTGCGGCCGGGCGCCGGTCGCCTCGGGTGTAGTCGATGCGGTACACGCCGGAGTCGGGGTTGTCCCGCCCGTAGCCGCCGCCCCACTCGACCATGTAGAGCGCGCCGTCCGGGCCGAACTTCATGTCCATCGGCGCGAGCGGGGTGTTGGACACATACCAGGGGTCGATGGACAGCAGCCCGCCGTCGGCGTCCTGGTTGAACAGGAACATCCGGTTGCGCGCCCATTCGTAGAAGAACGGTTTGCCGTCGTAGAACTCCGGGAACTTCGTGTCCGACGCCAGGTCGGGGTCGTACTCGTAGCGCGGGCCGGCCATCGGCGCCTCGCCGCCGTCGCCCATCTCCGGGAACGCGTTGCCGTTGGCGCCGTTGCCGTACCAGACGGTGGGTTGTTTGGCGGCGGGCAGTTCGGTGAGGCCGGTGTTGTTGGGCGAGTCGTTCACCGGGTTGGCGCAGTCGAACTTCGCGCCGGAGGCGTTGGTGGCGAAGTCGAAGTCGTTGAACGGGATGTCGTTGGCCACGCAGTAGGGCCAGCCGTAGAACCCCGGTTCGCTGACCACGTTCCACTCGACCAGTCCGGCCGGGCCGCGGTTGGCGTTGTCCCCGCCGGCGTCCGGGCCGTAGTCGGCCATGTAGAGCGTGCCGTCGGAGGCGACCGAGAACCGGAACGGGTTGCGGAAGCCCATCGCGTAGATCTCCGGCAGGGTCTTGTCCGTGCCCGGCGCGAACATGTTGCCCTGCGGGATGGTGTAGGTGCCGTCGGCTTCCGGGTGCACGCGCAGGATCTTGCCGCGCAGGTCGTTGGTGTTGGCCGAGGTCTTCTGCGCGTCGAACAGGTCGCGGCCGTCGCGCTCGTCGATCGGCGCGTAGCCGCTGGACTGGAACGGATTGGTGTCGTCGCCGACGCCGATGTAGAGGTTGCCGCCCGGGCCGAACTCCAGGTAGCCGCCGGTGTGGCCGGGTTCCTCGCGGCGCGCGGCCGGGATGTCGAGCAGCACGACCTCGCTGGCGCGGTCGACGACGTCGCCGGTGACGGTGAACCGCGACACCCGGTTGATCTCCTCCTCGCCCGGTGGCGAGTAGTAGACGTACATATGGCCGGTGTCGGCGAAGTCGGGGGCGAGCACGAGGGAGACCAGGCCGTCCTCACCGCCGGCGTACACCGGCAGGTCCAGTGCGGTGGACACGGCGCCGGTCTCGGGGTCCCACAGCCGGATCTGGCCGAGGATCTCGGTGTAGAACACCCGCCCGTCGGGGGCGATGTCCAGCGCGGTCGGGGCCTTGGTGGTGTCGTCGAGGGTGACCTTCTCGAAGCCGGCGTCCATGGTGGCCGAGCAGTCGGCGGGGATCGCGCCGGCCGCGGTCTGGATGCCGCCCAGGACGTGTTGGCGGAACAGGGGTTCGCTGTAGGAGGAGATCGCGTGGCCCATCGCGGTGGCCCACACCCGGCCGCCCTCGGCGTCGCGGCACCAGGAGATCGGGTGGTCGGTGCCCATCGCCTCGGAGCCGGGGTCGTAGGTGTCCTCGTCGACCTCCAGCAGCGAGTGCACGTGGCCGCGCATCGTGGGGTGGAAGTTGTACCACTCCTCCGGCCGCTCCCAGCGGTCCGGCAGGTCCTTTGTGGACGCGTGCACGTCGTCGATGCGGTTGGTGGTCGCGGTGAGGCCGCCGGCGGAGTGCGCGGTCATGTGCGCGCCGCCGTTGACGAACTCGTCCCACCAGGGGAACTGCGACTCGATGTTCATGTCGGTGGCGTTGTGCACCGCGGCGATGCCGCCGCCGTTGTTGACGTAGGTTCGCACGGCCTGGCGTTGGGCGTCGGTGTCCCAGACCATGCCGCCGTTCTGCACCATCACCACGACGTCGAAGGTGGCCAGGTCGGCGTCGTTGAAGATGGCCGCGTCCTCGCTGTGCACGACCTCGAAGTTGTGTTCGGTGCTGAGCTGGGTGACCATCTCGATGGCCGCGGGGATGGAGTCGTGCCGGTAGGCGTCGGCGGCGACCTTGGTGAACAGCAGGGCCCGGAAGTCGGGGGCGGCCTGCTGGGCGGCGGCGGCCGGGGTGAGCCCGCTCAACAGCACGCTCGCCGCCAGCACGCTGAGGGCAGTTCGCAAAATGGGTCTGGGCATCGTTGCTTTCCGTTTCGCGTGAATGTCCACCACGGCGTGCCGGCGCCGTCGAAGGTAAGCCGTCGAAGCTGTGCCAGGTCAGCGGGCGCGCATCACCTCCCGCAGGTGTGCCAGACCGGTGAGCGCGAGGTCGTCCTGGGTGGGGGCGAGCGGGCGCCAGATCGACGCGGCGGTCGCGATGCTCGCGTTCTGCGCGGTGAACGACTCGATGCACAGCGGGCCGGTGTAGCCGGTGTCGGCGACCGCGGTCAGGATCGCCGGCCAGTCGAGGTGGTCGGGGCCGGGGGCGCCCCGGTCGTTGCCGCAGACCTGGACGTGGGCGACGCGGCCGGCCGCGGCCCGGATCGCGCCGGTGAGGTCGGCCTCCTCGATGTTCTGGTGGTAGAGATCCAGCGCGACCCCGCAGTGCGGCAGGTCGCCGATCGCCTCGAGGGTCTGGGCGACGGTGTTGAGCAGGCTGGTTTCGTAGCGGTTCAACGGTTCCACGGCCAGGGTGACCCCGGCGCTGCCGGCGTAGGCGAGCACCGGGGCGAGGTTGTCGCGCAGTTCGGCGTAGGTGGCGGCGCGTTCGGCCGGCAACATCCGCCAGGTGCGGCCGACCGAGGAGTAGGCGGGCCCGGCGATGACCGGGGAGCCGACCACGGCGGCCGCGTCGATGACCCCGCACAGGTAGTCCTGTGTGGACTTGATGGTGGTCTGCTCGGCGCGGACCAGTTCCCGGCCCGGCGGCATCACCAGGCAGACGGTGGCACCGAGGCCGAGGTCGGCGAGCACCCTGGCGGCCGTGGCGGGAGTCCAGTCGCCGAGGTTCTCCACGGGCAGTTCCAGGACGTCGAAACCCCACCCGGCGGTCCTGGCCGCGAGTTCGGCAAGGACCGGGTCGGTCAACGGCGAGGTCCACACCCACGTATTGACCCCGATTAATGGTCGCTCCCGCGACTGCGCTGATGCGCCGTCTTCCCTCCTCACGTGCTCGGCGCCAGGGCGCCTGCGCGCGCTCGTCAGTCCAGACGGCGCACGCTCCGTCGCTCCCGCTCCTGCCTGGGTCACTTCCAGGGCTCCGGGTAGCCCGGCATGGCCTCGCAGCCGCACATCGCGTAGTGCAGTGGCGGCATGTCCTCGGCGACGTAGCCATCCACGTCCTGCTGGGTGATCGTCGGCTGCGGCAGCACCCACTCGCTGGGCACCTGCTCCCCCTTGAGGATCTTCAGCGCCGCGATGACCGGGGTGCGCCACTGGTAGGTCGGGTAGGTCGGTGCCACCGCGGTCAGGCCCTCGTCGGCCCACAGCCGCAGGAAGTCCTGCTGGTCCTCGCCGACGAACGCGGGCACGTCCACGCCCGCGTCCTGGAAGGCCTCGATCGCGGCGACCGAGGTGGCGCCCGCGTCCATCCACACGCCGTCGATCTGGCCCTCGCGTTGGATGTAGTCGGCCACGATGCTCTTGGTCTTGGCCGCGTCGCCGTCGGTGAACTCCACGCCGACCACGTCCAGCTCGCTGTCGGCGAAGATCTCGTTGGCCGCGGCCCACCGCTGCTCCAACACGTCCACGCCGGGCAGGATGCGCAGCGCGAGGATCTTGCCGCCGGCGTCGACGTTGTCGGTCAGGAACTCCGCGCCGTTGGCGCCGAAGGCGAACCCGCCGATCGGGTGGATGAACGTGACCGGGCAGTCGGTGTTCACGCCGCGGTCGAACACGATCACCGGTACCCCGGTCTCGCACGCGGCCTCGACCGCGGGGGTGAGGGTGGCGGTGGTGTTCGGCGAGATGATCAGCGCGCTGCAGCCCTGGCCGGACAGCGACTGGATGTCGCTGATCTGCTTGTCGTCCTTGGCTTCGGCGTCCAGCACGGTGAACTTGCCGATCTCCGGGTGCTGTTCGACCTCCTGCGCCATGGTGGTGTACCCGACCTGGCGCCACGGGTTGTTGACCGCAGCGTTGGAGAAGCACAGGTTGTAGTTGCCGCCCGGTTTGGCGTACTGCGCGGTGTCCACCAGCTCCGGTTCGATCATCTGCTCCCACGGCCTGTCGGCCGGGCCGTCGGCGCTGGCGTCGCGGAAGGCGAGCTGGCGGTCGTACTCGGCCTGGTCGAAGAACTCCGACTTGGCCGCGTCGGCCGCCGACGAGCCGCCGCCACCGCCGTCGTTGTCGGCGGGTAACTCGCTGGAGCACCCGGCGAGCACGAGCGCACCCACCGCCGCGACCACGGCCAGTTTCCTGTTCATCGTCATTGATCTCCTCGGAACCTCTAGGGGGTGGGTGCTGGTCGGGGACGGACGCGTTGTCGGACGCGTTGGCGCAGGCCGGTGCCGAGCGCGGCGTAGGCGACCGCGGCGATGATGATCACGCCCTGGACGGCCGACTCGAGCGCGCCGGCCACACCGAGCAGGTTGAGCAGGGTGAACAGGGCCTCCAGGGACAGTGCGCCGGCGGTGGCCGCGACCACCGATCCCCGGCCGCCGCCCAGCAGCACGCCGCCGAGCACGACCGCGGTGATCGCCCGGAACTCCAGGCCTTCGCCGACCTGTGCCGAGACGCCGGCGAAGCCGCCGAGCAGGATCGCGGCGACCGCGGCCAGCCCGCCGGAGAGCACGAACGCCAGCAGCCGCAACCGGTCGACCTGTCCGCCGGCCAGCGCGACGGCCTGTTCGTTGTCGCCGACCGCGACCAGTGCCCGGCCGGTGCCGCTGCGCATGAACAGCACCGCGGCGACCAGGATCACCAGCAGGATCAGCACCGAGAACGGCACCTCGCCCAGGAGCGGCACGTCGACCGAGCCGCGGCCGAACTGGCGGAACGCGGTGGACAGCGCGCCGCGGGGGGCGCCGTCGGTCCACAGGAACACCGCGCCGTCGAGCACCAGCAGCATGCCGAGGGTGACGATGAACGAGGGCACCAGGAGCTTGGTGGTGATCAGCCCGTTGACCAGGCCGACCAGCAGCCCGAACGCGAGCACCAGCACCACCACCCAGGCGGTGGCCGACTCGTCGCCGTCGATGAGTCTGGCCGCGATCACCACCCCGGCGGTCACCAGCGCGCCGACCGACAGGTCGAACCCGCCGGAGACGATCACGAAGTACTGGCCGATCGCGAGGATCATCAGCGGGGCGGCGCGTTTGAGCAGCGCGAGGTAGCCCTCGACCGAGTCGTAGGCCGGGCCGGCGATCGCGAGCCCGATCAGCAGCGCCACCAGGACGACGAGCACCGGTGCGGTGCCCTCGGCCAGCCGTAGCCGTTTCACTGGTAGGTCACCGGGCCTTTCGCGCCATGCGCCGCGCGTACAGGGCGACCGCGGTGATCAGCACGACGCCGCGCACCACGTCCTTGAAGAACGGGTCGACCGCGAGGTCGTCGAAGATGGTGTCCAGGGTGGCGAGGATGAACACGCCGCCGATGGTGCCGACGATCCCGCCTCGGCCGCCGGCCAGCAGGGTGCCGCCGAGCACGACGGCGGCGATCGACTCGAGGTCGTAGCCGGCGTCGGTGCCGACGTAGGGGGCGCCCGAGCCCAGTCGGCTGGCCAGGTAGATGCCGGCGAGCCCGGCGGCCACCGAGCACAGCACGTGGGCGGTGACGATGGTGCGGCGGGTGCGCACGCCGGAGAGCCGGGCGACCTCGATGTCCCCGCCGACGGCGTACATGTGGTAGCCGGGGCGGGATCGGGTGAGCAGCCACCAGCACAGGGCGGCGACGCCGAGCATGAGCAGGGCGGCGATCGGGATGGGGCCGATCCGGTCGTAGCCGAGGTGTTGGAAGGTGCGGGGGACATCGCCGGCGGGGCCGGTGTAGTTGTGTTCGAGGTAGCCGCGCAGGATCAGCGCGACGCCGAGGGTCGCGATGAACGCGTTGGCGCGCAACACGGTGATCACCAGCCCGTTGACCAGGCCGACGATCGCGGCGACGGCGAGCGCGAGCAGCGCGCCGGGCACGATCATGCCGTCCTGGCCGGCCATGGTCTGCGCGGCGATCAGTGAGGTGAGGCCGACGAGGTAGGCGACCGAGAGGTCGAGTGAGCCGGTGAGGATGACCATGGTCTGGCCGATCGCGACCAGCCCGAGTGCGGTGGCCCTGGTGAAGATGTTGAGCAGTCCGGCCTGGTCGAGCAGCACCCCGCCCTGGAGCCCGACCAGCACGCTGCCGATGACCAGCAGCACGACCAACGCGAGATAGACGATGACCGTCGGCGTGAAGGAGAACCTGCTGGTAGGCGTCTGCTGCGTGGTGGCTGGTCGCTCCCGCTGCTCGGCCAACGCGCTGTCTTGTCGTGATTGCGTCACGCGACCTCGCCCACTCCGTGTCCGGTGGCCAGGCCCACCACCGCGGCCTCGGTCGCGCCTGCCGGCAGCTCCCCCGCGGGTCTGCCGTCGTGCATGACCAGGATCCGGTCGCTCATGCCGATCAGCTCGGGCAGTTCCGAGGAGATCATCAGGATCGCCACCCCGCGCCTGGCCAGCTCCCGCAGCAGGTGGTGCACGGTCTGTTTGGCGCCGACGTCGATGCCTCTGGTCGGCTCGTCGACCACCAGCACCTTCGGGTCGACCGCGAGCCATTTGGCGAGCACGACCTTCTGCTGGTTGCCGCCGGAGAGGAACCGGACCTCCTGGTGCTCGCCGCGCGCGACCACCTCCACCGAGGCCAGCAGCGCGGCGAGGTCGGTCGCCACGCGGGACCGCGCGCCCCGCAACGCGGAGCGGCGCACCAGCAACACGTTGTCCCGCACCGACTGGCGCAACGCGAGCCCCTCGCTCTTGCGGTCCTCGGTGACGAACGCGATGCCTCGGCGCACCGCCCCGCGTGGGCTGGTGATCCGCACCGGCGCGCCGCCGAGCTCGACCGTGCCGCTGGTGAACGGCTGCGCGCCGAACACCGCGCGCGCCACGGCCGAGCGGCCCGACCCCTGCAGGCCGGCCAACCCGACGATCTCGCCCGCGCGGACCTCCAGGTCAACGTCGCGGATCCGGTCATTGCCCCCGCCGGTGACGCGCAGCATGGTCTGGCCGAGGTCGGCCGGTGCGGCGCGTGGCGGGTAGAGCGCGCTCAGGTCCCGGCCGACCATGTGGCGCACGAGGTCCTCGGAGGTCAGCTCGTCGGTCGGCGCGCAGATCACGAAGGCGCCGTCCTTGAGCACGGTGATCCGGTCGCTGAGGTCGAACACCTCCCGCATCCGGTGGGAGACGTACAGCACCGCGATCCCGCGGGCCCGTAGGCGGCGGACCAGGTCGTAGAGCAGTTCGACCTCGTGGTCGGCCAGGGCGGCGGTCGGCTCGTCCATGGCGAGCACGGTGGCGTCGGTGGCCAGTGCCTTGACGATCTCCACGACCTGCCGTTGGGCCACCGACAGCGAGGACACCGAGGCGGTGGGGTCGATGCCGTCCTCGCCGAGCCAGTCGAGCAGCTCGGCGGTGTCGCGGACCATCCGCGCGCGGTCCACCCGCAGCCGGCGGACCGGTTCGCGGCCGAGGTAGACGTTCTCGGCGACGCTGCGGTGTGGGAGGAGGGTGAACTCCTGGTGGATGATGCCGATGCCGGCGCGTTGGGCGTCGGCCGGGCCGGCGAAGGTGTGCGCGACGCCGTCGATCTCGACGGTGCCCTCGTCGGCGCGGTGGACCCCGGCGAGGACCTTGAGCAGGGTGGACTTGCCGGCGCCGTTCTCGCCCATGAGCGCGTGCACCTCACCGGCGCGCAGTTCCAGATCCACGCCGCGCAGCACCGGCACCCCGAGGAAAGCCTTGCTGATCCCCGCAAGGCGCACTGTTCCGCCTCCCCGGGACTCAACTGTGTTGGTCGCGTCGGGGAGCGCCTGGGACGGCTGTGATTCTGGGGTTGGCGGACGGTCGCTCACTGGTCTACCGCCACCCATGCCCCGTCCTGGGCCGCTGAGGTGAGTACGGCGTCGGTGAGCCGGGCGGTGCGGAGGCCGTCGGCGAAGGTGGGCAGGCCGTCGGGGGCCTGGCCGCGGATGGCGGCGTAGGTGTCGGCGACGAACGCGTCGAAGCAGTCCTGGTAGCCCTGGGCGTGTCCGGCCGGCACCCGGACGTAGCGGGCGGCGGAGGCGTGCAGGGTGGCCGGGTCGCGTAGCAGGATCTGGCCGCCTTCCCGGTGTCCGACCCAGAGGCGTTCGGGGTCCTCCTGGTCGAAGGCGAAGCTGGCGTCGGTGCCGGACAGCTCCAGGTGCAGGCGGTTCTTGCGGCCGGCGGCGACCTGGGAGACCAGCAGGGTGCCGACCAGGCCGCCGGTGGTGGTGAACAGGACGGCGGCGAGGTCCTCGGTGGGTGGCCGGGGTTGTCCTTGGCGGCCGTGCACGACCGTGGTCCTGGCGCTGAGCCGGTCGATGCGGTCGCCGGTGACGAACTCGAACAGGTCCGACCAGTGGGAGCCGATGTCGCCGAAGGCGCGGGAGGCCCCGCCGAGTCCGGCGTCGACGCGCCAGTTGTCGTCGGTGGGTCTGGACAGCCAGTCCTGCAGGTAGCTGCCGGTGACGCTGGTGAGCGCGCCGGCCTGGCCGGCGGCCAGACGGGCGCGCAGCTCCCGGATCATCGGGTGGAACCGGTAGACGAACGGCACGGTGGCGACCCGGTCCTTCGCCGCGGCCACCAGCGCGCCGGCCTCGGGCACGCCGGTGGCCAGGGGTTTCTCGCAGACCACGTGCGCGCCGGCGGCGAGGGCCGCAGTGGCGACCGGGGCGTGGGTGGCGTTGGGCGTGCACACGTGCAGCACGTCGACCTCGGCCGCGTCGAGCAGTTCGGTGACCCCGAGGTAGCCGCGTTCGGCGCCGATGGCCTCGGCGGCCGCGGTGGCGCGGTCCGGGCTGGAGGCGGTGGCGGCCACGACGGTCGCGCCGGCGCGACGGGCGGCCTCCGCGTGCACGCGACCCATGAAGCCCGCGCCGACGACGCCGACGCGCAGGGTCCGCGACCGCGCACCCAACCCACTGCCGGGGGCTGTTAGGTGGGTCACAGACATACGGCGAACGTAAACCGTACTTATGGCACGTGTCAATCAAAAGCATGCCAATGATCCGACCATTTACGGTGGTCAACACGTCGAACTGCGGTTTCGTGTGGCTGAAGTCCGCCGGTTGGGTTTAATTAGTGGATGCAGGACGGGCAGACCACCACCACACCGCCTGGGACGACGCCGGGAACGACGTCACCAGGCGAGCTGCTGCGCCTGCTGCGCGACGGCCACGCACGTACCCGCGCCGAGCTGGCGACCGAGACCGGACTGGCCCGCTCGACGGTCCGCTCCCGGCTCGACGCGCTGATGGACGCCGGCCTGGTCTCCGACTGGGGCAACGACGCCACCACCGGCGGCCGCCCAGCCAGCCGGTTCGTGTTCAACGCCGGGGCGCGCGTCGCCCTGGCCGCCGAGGTGGGCGCGACGCACGCGACGGTCGCGGTCACCGACCTGACCGGCGAGCCGCTGGCCACCGAGACACTGGTGCTGGACATCGCCGACGGCCCGGACGCGGTGCTCGGGCTGCTCACCGACACCTGGCGGCGGATGCGCACCGAGCACGGCATCATCGCGCCGGTGGCCGGCGTGGGCATCGGCCTGCCGGGGCCGGTGGAGCACTCGACCGGCAAGCCGACCCATCCGCCGATCATGCCGGGCTGGAACGGCTACGACGTGCCGGCCAGGGTGCACGCCGAGTACCCGGTGTCGGTGCTGGTCGACAACGAGGTCAACCTGATGGCGCTGGGTGAGCACGTGCGGTGTTTCCCCACCGAACAGAACATGATCTTCGTGAAGGTCGCGACCGGCATCGGCTCCGGGCTGATCAGCAACGGCCTGCTGCACCGGGGCGATGTGGGCGCGGCGGGCGACCTCGGCCACATCCTGGCCCCCAGCGCGGGCGCGGTGCCCTGTCGGTGTGGCAACAGCGGCTGCCTGGAGGCGGTGGCCAGCGGCCCCGCGGTGGCCGCCAAGCTGCTGGCCACCGGCATCGAGGCGAGCACCAGCGCGGATGTGGTCGCGCTGGTGCAGGCGGGCAACCTCACCGCGGGGCTGCAGGTTCGGCAGGCCGGCCGGGACATCGGCGAGGTGCTGGCCGCGGTGGTGAGCCTGTTCAACCCGTCGCTGATCGTGGTCGGCGGCCAGCTCGCCCAGGCGGGCGAGATGTTGCTGGCCGGTGTCCGGGAGTCGATCTACCGCCGCTCGCTGCCGCTGGCGACCGAGCACCTGCGGATCGTCCCGTCCCAGGCCGGGGCGAACGCCGGGGTGCTCGGCGCGGCCGCGATGGTGGTGCGCCACGCGCTGTCCCCGCTGGTGCTCGACCGCGAGTTGGCCTAGCGCGCCAGGAGGTCGTCCCGGCCGAGCGCCCCGGGCTTCCAGGTCACCCAACCCCGGCACAGGAAGTAGGCGGCCACGGTGGTCACCACGACGAAGCCGTCGATGATCGCGGTCTGTCCGGCTTCCGGCTTGTCGAGCGAGATCAGGGCGAACAGCGTGACCAGGATCTTCTGCAGCAGGATGAGTTCCCACATGCCCCGCTGCTTGCGGGGGGCGATGGCCAGCATCGCCCACATGCCGGCGAACACGAGGTAGGCGGTGGTGCGCCAGAACTCGGTGAGCACGTGTTCGTCGGCCGCGTCGATCACGCGCGGGATGCCCTGGGCGAACGCGCCGAGGGTCGCGATCGCGTCGATGGCCAGCATGGTGCGCCCGATCCGGTCGCCCAGCCGTCCCGGGGGCGTGGTGGTGCGGGCGGCTGCCGTGGTGACGGTTGACATGACGAGGTTCCCTTTCCTGAATAACTCGTGCGGGTCGTGTGCGGGTCGTGTGCGGGTCACCGTCTCGCCACGGCCCGGTGTGTCGCGTCGGCAACGCCTACGTAGGTTTGACGCATTAGGTTTGAGCCCATGGGGACGCGGGCCACGGCGCCGGCAGAGCTCGTCGGCAGGCGGGCGGAGATCGAGCGGCTGGACGAGGTGACGACCGCGGCCATGGCCGGGCGTGGCGGCGCGGTGGTCGTGCGCGGCGAGGCCGGGATCGGCAAGAGCGCGCTGTTGGCGCACGCCGCGCGCACGGCGCCGGCGATGCGGGTGGTGCGCGCGTCGGGCGCGGAGTTCGAGACCGAGCTGCCCTATGCCGCGCTGCACCAACTGTGTGTGCCGCTGCTGGGTCACCTGCCCGCCTTACCCGGCCGGCACCGGGAGGCCCTCGAGGTCGCGTTCGGCAGCCGGGACGGCACGCCGGAGGTGCTGCTGGTCGGCATGGCGGTGCTGGACCTGGTGATCGCGGCCGGTCCGCTGCTGTGCCTGGTCGACGACGCCCACTGGCTGGACGCGGCGTCGGCGACGGCGGTGGCGTTCCTGGCCAGACGCATCGCGGCCGAGCCGGTCGCCATGGTCATCGCGATCCGCCCGGCACCCGAGGTCGCGGAGCTGGCCCCGTTGCCGTGCCTGGACGTCGCCGGGCTCACCGACCCGCAGGCCAGGGAGCTGCTCGGCACCCACCG
The DNA here is from genome assembly GCF_054779715.1 of Actinophytocola sediminis. Lineage (NCBI taxonomy): Bacteria > Bacillati > Actinomycetota > Actinomycetes > Pseudonocardiales > Pseudonocardiaceae > Actinophytocola > Actinophytocola sediminis. Next base: position 18,640 of record NZ_BAAGXS010000065.1, read on the forward strand.
CCACGCCACCCTGGACGACCAGGTGCGCGACCAGATCGTGGCCGAGGCGCGCGGCAACCCGCTGGCGCTGCTCGAACCGCCGTCGGCCGGCGGCTTCCTGCCCCCGGACCCGCCGTCGGTGCCCACCGCCGTGGAACGCGGCTTCCGGGCCAGGTTGGCGGAACTGCCGGCGCAGGCGCGGTCGTTGCTGACGGTCGCGAGCGCCGACCCGACCGGCGATCCGGTGCTGCTGTGGGCGGCGGCCGAGCATCTCGGTATCGACGTGCCGGCGGCGAGCGCGGCGGCCACCGCGACCGGGCTGGTCGAGTTCGCCACCCGGATCCGGTTCGTCCACCCGCTGGCCCGCTCGGCGGTCTACCGGTCGGCCACGCCCAGCTCGCGGCGCACCGCGAACGCGGCGCTGGCGGTGGCCACCGACGCCGAGGTCGATCCGGACCGCCGTGCCTGGCACCGGGCGCAGGCGG